>DCBA01000102.1:6115-11186 GCA_002313255.1 Gammaproteobacteria bacterium UBA1119
ATCTGTGGTGGCGGAGCTATCTGTCGTATCGGAACTATCGCTGGTATCAGAACTCGCTGTACTGTCGCTCGTTGTCGCGTTTCCAACCGCGGTGGAGGAGGAATTGCTCTGCGATATGGACGGTGCGGAACCACCGCCGCCGCCACCACCGCCACAGGCGGAGAGGAGTAATAGGCTCACTAGAGGAACTAGCCAGTTACGTTGGTGCATGGTCTTCGCTCGTCTGATACCCGAGTTGACTTCTGCCGCGGATCATATCGATCTCGGACACATTATAGGTAAACAAAAAGAATAAGGAATCAGGTCTAAATACGATGACCTCCTGTGACCTCAGCACGTGATGGCCGCGTCTACCTTTGATCCGGTCAGCTGGAATAATCCGTGCCCCGTGATCGAGGTCAATCTAATCGTTGACGACTTTGTGATGCGAACCGCAGACAGGTTTGATGGAACCGTATCCGGTTCTTCCGCTACGGCTTGAGCGGTGACCATTTCATGAGCTCCAAGTTTCTGCCAAAGTGCGGCGTTGCCTTCGAGAAGTATCAATGACCGACCAGAGCCACGCCCGGCGAGATCCGGTTGATCCTCACACGGTTCCGACTAAGTCGCGTTGGGCGTTCGGTGTGGGCTCGACTGCAGAAACCCTTTCGCTTTACTCAGTCGGCGCACTGGGGATGCTTTATTACAACCAGGTTCTGGGTCTGGACATACTCCTTGCGGGATTGGTGCCGACCCTCGCCATTTTTGGTGATGCGATTTCAGATCCTCTGATTGGTTCCTGGTCGGATCGATTCCGTTCGAAGAAGTGGGGGCGCCGGCATCCGTTCATGCTGGTTGCCCCGATTCCTGTTGCCGTCAGTTTCTGGATGGTGTTCAACCCGCCAGAAAGTCTCGCAGGCGGCGCTCTGTTTTCGTGGTTCTTGGTTTGGTCGGTCGTGCTCCGAACGTTTATGACCGTTTATCACGTGCCGCATCTTGCGATGGGCGGTGAACTTTCGAAGGAGTACACGGAACGCACCAAGATCATGAGTTACAACAACTTTTTTGGTTGGATTGGTGGTGCAGGTTTCTTCAAGATCAACTCGACCGTTTTCTTTGCGACAACGGCACAAGCGGCAAACGGCTTTTTGCGTCCAGAAGCGTACGAACCATTCTCGATCACCATCGCCTTGGTCATAGCAGTTGTATTGCTCGTCTCTGCCTGGTTGACCCTTGATCGGATCCCATATTTGCCGCAACCGACGGAAACGGCCTCCCGATTTGGTTTTCGCGAATTTTACGGTGATCTCTTTAAGGCCTTTGGAAACCGAAATTATTTATTTCTGATGATCGCGCTCTTCGCCCTTTCCATGATGCTTGGGATTCGGGGTGGAATGGGTACGTACATGAACATCTATTACTGGGAACTTCGATCTGAGGATATTGGGAATTTGATTCTCATTGGTTCATTTTTCGGATACGTCTCGGGTTTCCTATTTTCCGCCCGAATTCATGATCGATTCGATAAACGTGCGACGATCGTGACGACTGCGGTGACTCTATCCGTCTTTCCGGCGATGCCGGTAATTCTTAGGCTACTAGGACTCTTCCCCGAGAATGGTTCATCGTTTCTGCTACCCGCGATTGCCACTTTCATCGCCTTGGGTGCGGCTTCGGGAAGCGTCATCAATATCAGTGTTATGTCCGCGATCGCGGATATTGCTGACGAGAATGCCTTGAAGTATGGGGTGCGACAGGAGGGGATCCTCTATTCTGCCCGGACCTTTTTCGCGAAGTTGGATAATTCTCTGGGTCATGGGCTTTCGGCTGTTGCTCTCAAAATGGTCGAGTTTCCGGAAAAGGCAATTCCCGGCGAAGTCGACGCTGACATCGTTTGGTGGTTGGGAGTCGTCGATTCACCGGTAACGATTGTCCCAGGACTGATCGCGGCATACTTTTACTCAAAATACCGCATCGACAGATCTGGCTACCAAGAAACGCGTAAGCAGTTGGCGCGGGAAGAATCGACAAGCGACGAACGTGTTGGGGATGACAGAATCTAAAGATCGTAAGTTACGACGGAACAGGTAGAGCCATGACTGATTTAACGAATTTCGAGCGAGTTAAGATTCAAATGGAGTACGCCGTTCCTCTGATCAAAGATCTTCAAGCTTTACTCGGCAAGGACGCGATAAATAACGCATTGGAAAGGCGAGGGCAGGAAAGCGAACAAGCTATTGATTCCGATAAGCGGCCGGATTTTGGCCGAATGGTTGAAGGCGCGAAAATGTTTGCAGAAGGTGGGGCGTTAGATTACGACATTATCGCGAGTGGTAATGATCACTTCGATATGGATGTGAACCAGTGTCGATACGCAGAGATGATGGATGAGTTGGGTGGTCGGGAATTCGGCCATTTGTTGGTGTGTAACCGCGACTTTGCGGCAGCTAAGCGAATTGGCATGACGCTGACACGCACACAAACGAGGATGCAGGGCGCTGATCACTGCGACTTTCGCTATCGGCCGACACGTTAGCGCCCCATTAATCCTGGCCCATGTAGGACGGATTCCTGATGCTCGAACCAATGAACTTACGAGCTCGCTTACGTGAACGATGAAAGCCAAGGCCTCCCATTAGGTCGCGAGACGGAATACGTGACGAAATACAGTCCTGATATTCTCACGAAGATTGATCGTGCGGATCAGCGAAACGCCATTGGACTTCTTGCAAGTGACCTTCCGTTGCTGGGCGAGGATGTTTGGAATTGTTATGAGTTCAGTTGGTTGGAACCTGATGGTCGTCCCAAAGCGGTAATCTTAAGATTACTCGTACCCTTCGATTCCGAGCATATGGTTGAGAGCAAATCCTTGAAGCTTTATCTCAATTCGTTCGCTCAGACAGAATTTGCAAACGAAGAGCGTGTCGTCAACCGACTTAAGTCCGATTTACGAGAGGCGTGCGGCGCACCGGTAGTTATATCGTTGTTGGATATTGGTGGAGAAAACTTGGTTGAAACGTCGGTGGGAGATTGTCTTGATCACCTAACTGTCCGAATCAGCACCTTTAAGCCCGATGTAACGCTACTTAAGTCGGAAGCATCAGTTGGTTCGGAATCCGTTTTTTCACACGTGTTTCGAAGTGTTTGTCCTGTCACAGGGCAACCGGATCATGCAACGATTTCTATCGCCTACGAAGGCAACGCGATCCAGCGCGAGTCGTTATTTGCCTATTTGGTTTCATATCGCGAGTACGCTGGGTTCCACGAACAGGTCGTTGAGCGAATCTATCGAGATTTGATGTCGGTGGGTTCGTTTAACAGTTTGTCCGTCGAAGGGCATTTCTTGAGGCGAGGGGGTATCGATATCAATCCATTTCGCTCGACCCATCCGCGCTCGCGACCTTTCGCGAGAGTTTCGAGGCAGTAGCCCAACCGGCCGACCTTATTCGGCCTCGGTCCACATCTCACTTAATCGGGGTCGTATTGTCTCGGTCCAAATATCATAGCCTTTGCTATTAAGGTGCAGTCCGTCGGATACGAAAAGATCGGGTCTGGGGCCTCCGTTTTTATTCAGCATTGGCGGCCCTATGTTGAAAAAGCAGAGGTTGGGCTGTGTTTCAGCTCTTTGGCGCATTTCTCGGTTCACTTCCGACATGGTAGGCCAAAGCGCTGCACGTCTGACCGAAGGCTTGATCGCGATAAAACACACTTTCGCGTCGGGTAAGGTGTCCTCAACGTACGTAACGAAGTCTTCATAGTCCTCAAGTACCTGTCCGGCAGTTAGACCTGCGGCGACGTCGTTGTCACCTTCATAGACCACGATGATCTTCGGCTTGTACTTATGAACGATGCGATTCCGGTAGTAATTCAAGTGGTTCATCTGCGAACCTCCGAACCCCCGATTGATGACCGGAATTGGCGCAAAGTCTTCCGCTAGAGAACGCCAAAAAACGATGCTTGAACTCCCAACAAAAAGGACCGCGCCTTCCGGTGGTGGAGATTCGGCATCCTTCGTTTCGAAGGCTTTTATACTCTTTTCCCAATACTCGGCGCCGCTCACGTCACCTATGGTCGCATAGACCCAACTTCCGCCGATGACGACTATCGCGGCCAAGGTCAACAGAATCGAGACTAGTATTTTTCGACTCATCGAGGCTTCCGAAAGTTAACGTCTTGAGGTTTGGTTAGGGGAACCATCGTTACTGTAGACCACATTTCTTTGCCTTGTAGTTAGGTTCAAACCTAGGTGGTTGTTTGCAATTCCACGAATCGCCGGTAGTGACCATCCGGCTTTGACAACAATTCGGCGGGCGCACCTTGTTCGAGTACGCGTCCCTCGTCGAGAAAAACGATGTGATCGGATTGAGCGATGGTGGAGAGACGATGGGCGATAATAATCACGAGGCGGTTTTTCGCAGCTTCGTGCAGTGCTCGCACGAGATACTGTTCGGTTTCGGGGTCGAGGGCAGACGTGGGCTCATCGAGAATTAAGATTCTAGAGTCTCTCAGCAATCCGCGAGCGATTGAAATACGCTGCTTTTGACCAACTGAAAGTTTGCTACTCGTTACGCTACCAAGCCGGGTTTGATATCCATCTGGAAGGGATTGGATGAAGTTATGGATACCGGCGGTCGTTGCTGCGGCCTGAACTTCTTCCAGTGTGGCGTCCGGTTTTCCGTAGCGGATATTGTCCAGAATCGAATCAGAAAAAAGTTGGGTTTCTTGGAAAACGTACGTGACCTGACTACGCAGACTTTGTAACGTCACCTGGTTGACCGCGTAGCCATCAATGCGTACGTCTCCTTCACTGGCTACGTGAAAGCGGGGGATGAGGTAGGCAAGGCTCGTTTTCCCAGCTCCCGTTGGGCCGACCAACGCGACGATTTGTCCGATTCTTGCGTCAAGCGACACGTCTTCAAGTGCTCGACGGCCGTCCGGATAAACGAGACCGGCGTGTTTAATCGAGACGCCGTTTTCGATTGTGGGTAAATCGATTGAACCGAGATCGTCTTCTGCCGGGAGGTCCATCATGGCGAATACACGCCGCATTCCTGCGACGTTATCTTGCAAACGAACCCAGAGGATTGAGAGC
>DCBA01000030.1 GCA_002313255.1 Gammaproteobacteria bacterium UBA1119
GAACGTCGTGAGACAGTTCGGTCCCTATCTGCCGTGGGCGTTTGAGATTTGAGAGGAGCTGCTCCTAGTACGAGAGGACCGGAGTGGACGAACCTCTGGTGTTCCGGTTGTCACGCCAGTGGCATTGCCGGGTAGCTATGTTCGGACGGGATAACCGCTGAAAGCATCTAAGCGGGAAGCCCCCCTTAAGATGAGATCTCACCAAATCTTCTAGATTTCTGAAGGGCCCTCGTAGACTACGAGGTTGATAGGCGGGATGTGTAAGCGCTGTGAGGCGTTGAGCTAACCCGTACTAATTGCCCGTGCGGCTTGACCATATAATCGAACGAATGAATTTCATTCGGATTACCGGCACATCGAACTGGCTTCATTAGGATCATTTTGTTGGCGCGAACTTATTTTCGGTTTGCCTGACGATCATAGCGAGTTGGAACCACCTGAACCCATGCCGAACTCAGCAGTGAAACGGCTCTGCGCCGATGGTAGTGTGGGGTTTCCCCATGTGAGAGTAGGTCGTCGTCAGGCTTTGAACACCGGCCCCGGATCGGATATCCACGACCCGGGTTTTTCTTTAGCTGTCTTCCGATAGATGCAACCTCTTTGACCGCCGAGTGGTCAATAGTGGGTGCTTGCGCAGGCGGTAATTCATAGTATTAGCCGTATTGTCGAGAAGGCCCAGGTTGGAGTTGTTGAAAGGAATTCAGTAACTCCGGGCGGTTGGTATCGACGTGTGTTGTCACTGTCCTGGCCCGTCATTCTTGCCAATCTAACCGTCCCGCTGGTCGGAATCGCTGATATCGCAGTGGTTGGTCGCCTTCCAGATTCGAGCTACATGGGAGGTGTCGCCGTTGGAGCGGCAAGTTTCTCTGCTTTCTACTGGATATTCGGTTTCCTCCGGATGGTTACGACCGGCCTTGTTGCCCAAAGTTACGGTGCCAAGCAGATTGACGAAGTCGTAGCGGTTGGTGTCAGAAGCGGGGTTATAGCTGTGGGAATCGGCGCACTTTTCGTCGCTCTTTCCGTACCGATATACCAACTCACGGCTAATATCTTTGATGCCAGTGCGTTGGTCGAGGCAAAAGCGGCGAACTATTTCTTCGTTAGGATATGGGGGGCACCAGCGCTGTTGATGCATTTTGTCGAGCTCGGCGTTTTGTTCGGACTCCAAAGAATGCGCGCGGTCCTAGCGGTCACACTGGGGTTCCATGGCCTGAATGCAGCCCTCGACGTTTTGTTCGTTTACGGTTTTGGACTTGGCGTTGGGGGCGTTGCCCTCGGAACAGCGATTAGTGAATGGAGTGCTGCTCTATTGGGTGGGTACCTTGTGGTCAAAGCTCTTGGGGAACTCGGCTGGTTTTTTCAGCGGACCGTCGGGCTCGGGAATCGATCGAAATTGCGGAGTCTTGGTGGTCTTAGTGGAAATATGATGCTTCGCACTCTGTTTGTTCAGATCCCGTTTCTTGGCGTTACCGCGCTTGGTGCGCGTATGGGCGATTTGGTATTGGCGGCGAATCTACTTCTTATGCAGTACTTTTATCTAATGAGCTACACGCTCGACGGTTTTGCTCAGGCAGCTGAATCGCTCGCGGGCGAAGCCTTTGGAGCTAACGACCGATTCGGATTGCGGGCAATTACAAAGTATTCGACCATTTGTGGAGCTGGACTCGCTATCGTCATCGCTGGTTGTTACGGAGCTTTCATGCCTTGGATGATCGATGCGATGACTGATCTTTCAGATGTTCGTCGAACGGCGCGAGAATTCGCACCCTGGATCGTGTGTATGCCGCTCGTAGCGATTTGGGCATTCCAAATGGACGGTATCTACATAGGTACTACGCAAATGAGATCTTTGCGAAATAATATGTTCGTCGCGTTGGTTTCGTATTTGACCATCGCGGTTTGGGCGGTACCAACGCTTGGTAATCATGGCATGTGGCTGGCGTTAACCGGTTTCATGATGGTTCGCAGTGCAACTCTTCTGCTTGGGTATCCGCGAATAGAGCGGCAGATCCCGATCAATGGGGAACCGAACGTATGACGCTTGAGATGGTCTTTGCTGCTCTGGTGGACAAGGGTAGGGTTGAATTGGCCGGGGATGCCGTGTTGGCGAAAATGCTTGAGCTGCAAGGGGTGGACGTTGTTGGCGAAGAAGCACGACTGCCAAAAGACGTCAGATTGCTCGAAGCCGAAAAAATAAAAGAAAGCCTTGGTCAGGAAGCATCTGAGTGGTTATCGAGTTTGCAACTGTTTGCGCATATCGAGAGCACAAATAAACATTTGATGAAGTTGGCTGAGCGTGGACCGATCAATGGGACGGTATTGATCGCTGAAGTCCAGACTGACGGTCGAGGTCGACGAGGCCGCACGTGGATCAGCCCTTTTGGCCGCAACATTGCAATGAGCTTGGGAATGAGTTTGGCATACCCTTCCGTCGGCATAGGTGTGGTTAGCTTGGTTATAGGACTTGCTATCGCTGACGTGCTTCGATCAGTTGGTGTTCGAAATGTGGAACTCAAGTGGCCAAATGATGTGTTGATGGAGGGCCGGAAGGTATCTGGCATCCTGATCGAGCTAACCAACCGTAGTGATCCGACAGAAATGGTGATTGGCGTAGGCATCAATGTTGGCGCAAGGGATTTCTTGGTGGAAGGAATCGAGCAGCAGGTGGCCGACGTGACGGAACAAATACCAGGTCTCTCTCGAAGCATCCTTGCCGGAGAAATTATCAACGTCGTGCATCGATATTGCCGCGAGTTTGAGGAACTTGGGTTTCGAGCGTTCCGGGATAGATGGATGGCTCTTCATGCATATCAAGATCGGCGGGTAACCGTGACTAGTGGTTCATCGAGTATTCATGGAATTTGCCGAGGCATTAGTTTGTCGGGGGCGCTGTTATTAGATAACGGTGAGGAAATAATCGAGTTGATCGGTGGAGAAATAACGATCAGACAGAGCTAACGAAGCGATGACAAATGAATTTTATAGGTGTCGATATAGGCAATTCACGGTCTAAGGGGTGCTCGGAGCTTGCTTGTTGTGCGCATCGGTACCGTGACTCGTCTGTACGAGGCGTAACCGTATTTGACTGGCTATGAAGTTAACAGGGGGAATCGAACCGGGTTACGATCGCAGACCACAAATATGTGTGTATGTGGGTCGACGGTTCAGGGCTATCCCTGCGCCTCTTTTAAGGCTTCACAATTATCAGAGATCAGAGTCGGCCGCATATGTATCGACCGATTTGCCGTCGCCGAAACCGATCTATAGTATCGCCAAGCTTTTCAGTGCCCGTTCCAGTCGTTTGACTTGCCGCCATAGCTCAGTTGGTAGAGCAGCTCACTTGTAATGAGAAGGTCCAGGGTTCGACTCCTTGTGGCGGCACCAACGATCTGATTCATAAAGGTTTTTGAAAATGTTGACCGGGCGGGGAATTCCTCGCTTTCATTGACAACGGCCGGTCTAATATGGAGAATTCCGCCTCTTTTGATTCGTGAAACTGGGAGGGGTACCCAAGCGGCCAACGGGATCAGACTGTAAATCTG
>DCBA01000088.1 GCA_002313255.1 Gammaproteobacteria bacterium UBA1119
GGCGATCTTGTCGATCAATTCAGCTGTGAAGCCGACGTCGTCGGTCGTGCTCTCAATGGTCCAGCTGCCAACGTTCCAATGGGACGTGTCTTCGAGAAGCGTGCCTTGCGGCACCACCAAAATAAACTGTTGTTCTTCCGCTAAAACGCGAAAGTCGCCGTAACCCATTTGTCCGATCGCACTGCTCCCGTAGCCGTGGAAATTAAAGAGCAGCGGCACCGATTCGCTACCACTGTATGACTGGGGTACGTAGAGGAGATAGTCCCGTACGAGCTCGTCGTGGTTGAACGTGCACTCAAGTTGCGCCCCGGTGCCCAAGCACTCGTCGGCGGTTTGAGTATTCGAGGTTTCCGTTGGTGTGTTGACGCTGACTTCTGGTGTCGGGCTCGAATTACCGCCGGAGCCACCGCCGCACGCGCCGATCAAGGTCAGCAGTGCGAGTTGTAGCGAAATGAGCGCCGTAGGCCGCATTGTGGTGTCAATCCAGGGTCAAGTTCTGCGCTATTTTCTCTTGGATTGGGTCGTTTATGCCAATTTCTGTGATTCGCAACATCGCCGCCAACAAACCGACGCTTTGACGCTCTTTCTACGACGGCGTAACGTAACGTAATCGATACTTAAGGGCGCAGAATCGTGATATCAGCAGACGCATTGGCCGTCGTTCGGCACGTGACCGCGCTATTCTTCGGCGTACTTTACGTCGTCTTGGGTGTGTCTCTCATAGTCGGGGCGGCTAAATTACTCCCGCCGGGGTTATGGTTAGTTGCGGCGCTTTTAGCGCCCGCATTTATTGCGTTGGCTTTGGTTGCGTTTTTCTTTGGAGGTAGACGCAACTGGAGGATTCTGAACGATGAACTCCTCGTCGATGAGGCTCGACGGACGGCGGCATTTGGATGGTACTTGATGAACTTGGTCCTGGTGCCGCTGTATTTCGTGGTTTTGGCGGTTAATGATGGTGTGGTGGATCCGGCTTTCGTGGCGACAATCCCCTTGTTCGGTGTGGGTATTCCTCTTCTCTATTTCTGCGTGCTCGATTTTCGCGGACGTCGCTGATGGCTGGCGCCCACAAGGACTTGGTGAACCGATTGCGTGAGCAACGCAAGGCGTGTGGATTGACTCAAGCGCAGTTGGCTGCGGCGGTCTTGGTATCCCGTAAAACCGTCAATACGATTGAAAATGGGGTGTTCGTACCATCGACCACGCTGGCGCTGAAGCTGGCTGGGGAATTAGGTTGTAACGTGGAAGAGTTGTTTCAGCTGCCGGGCGCGATTTTCGAGAAAAACTAGCGACCAACGGCCGTCAACCGTCGCCCCACAAATTCCGGTGCCGTTGGTCGAGTTCAGCTTCTGCGATTCGGGATTCAGCGTCGATCACTAAACTGTGGCGGGATAACTGCTCGTAACGTGGCCAGTCAGGCAGATTGCCAATTTTGGCGAACGCCAAAACCGTGTTCGACCAGTCGAGGGCTAATTGTTTGACGATCGGGTCGCCAGCACGCCATGGATTTCCTAATCGGCGGCAGCTTCGCGCAATCGCTCGGGTGTGAAAGGCAAATGCCTGACCCGGACACCTGTTGCGGAATGGATCGCGTTGGCGAGAGCCCCGGAAGTTGGACCCTGCGTTGCCTCACCTGCACCGAGTGACTCGAGTTCGGGATGGTCGATGATGTCCGTTTCGACGATAGGTATTTCATTGAAGCGCAGGATGGGATACGTCTCCCAATCACGGCTGGTGACGCCGTCGCGATTGAACGCCACGGCTTCTTTGAGGCACCAGCTAAGGGCTTGAATGGCGCCGCCCTCCAGCTGATTAATTAGGCCATCCCGATCCACGACACGACCGGCGTCAGCGGCAATCCAAAGGTGGGACACACGAACCTCAGCCGTGGTTGTATCAACGACAACTTCAGCGACGACGGCCGCGTAACACTGACGGTTTTTATATTGTGCGAGGCCAAGTCCGCGAGAATCGGACACACCGCCGGCTAACTCGACGACTCGCTCCAGTACTGCGATGGCTCGCGTATCACGTAAGTGCCGCATCCGAAACGTAAGGGGATCGGTATCGACGGCGAGTGCTAACTCGTCCATAAACGATTCGATGGCAAATACGTTGCACTGAGCACCGAGGCTTCGCAGAGCGGATGTTCGAAGGGGTGAGTCGGTCACAAATCGTTTCACGATCTGTTGATCGGGAAATTCGTAAATGGGCAAGGCGTTGCGATGAATTCCTGATTCCGACCCTAGGCGGGGAGTGGGCTCGTTGGGCTGAAATCCATCGTCGATATGCCACGCAGCAACAACGTCCATACCGCTGCGACCCGGGGCCGGTCGACCAACATGAGAAAAGCTCCAGACATCATGTGTCCACAGGTCGACGTTGCCGCTACCGCTTAAGTTGGCGCCCATTCCAACGCGCATCGCAGGACCGTACGGCTCCCACTGATGTTCATCCGCTCTCGACCATTTCAACAGAACCGGTCTCCCTGGAGCAGCACGCGCACAGAGTGCAGCATCGACGGTAGCGTCGTCCGCGCCATTGTGACCGTAGCAGCCGGCACCTTGGACATAGATAACCCGAATAGTCTTGGCGTCCATTGCTAAGAGTTGGGCAAGCGTATGGCGTATGAGTTCGATCCCTTGACTAGGTGACCAGACGGTGAGAATCCCGTCGGCCAATTGCGCGGCCGCAGCCGAAGGGCCAAGTGATCCATGCATCAGGTAGGGTCGCGAATAAACGGCGTTGATCGCTGTCGTGAGCGATCGTGGAGGGACGTCTTGCGGTACGTTATCTAGGATCGGGAAAGCCGAAGCTTCATGGGCAACAAGGTAATCGGGCAAGGGCTTGTCGGCAGGAATTTCTCGAGTCTGTGTCCAAATAGCCATGTTGCCCACGGATTCAGCAAGTCGCGTCGCCCGGTACTCGTCAGTGCTCATGACGGCAATGAAACTTCCGTCGACGAAACCCAAGTCCGGAGCTTCGATCTGGGTAAGGTCGACGGTTTCTAATCGATGATGATAGGAGGGGGGTCGAACAATGCGGGCATGCAACATGTTTGGGAATTCGAGATCGTGCACGAAGACACCCACCCCTCGAATTTTGTCTTCGAGGTCAATCCGGGCGTGGTTATCGCGACCAAGTACCTTGTATTTGGAAGGATCTTTTTCCTGGGTCGGGTCCACGATTTGGAATTTGAACGGCGTGCCGGCCTGGATTTCCGTGTAACTGGTGGGCGCGTTCAGACCAGGACCTGTCACGACGCCATTTGAGACCTCAAGTTGAGCCGGATCATCGGAGACTTCGGACAACATCAATCGACGCGCCCATGCGCATGCCTGCCGCACCGCGGCCCCACTAGTTTCGACTGACATTGAACCGGCGGTGACCATTTCGTTGGGAGTGATCCCGGTCTCAGCGGATCGCACATGGACCTGGTCGGGGTCGACGTCGAGTTCTTCTGCGGCAATGAGTTGTATGGCAGTCAGAATTCCTTGTCCGAGTTCCACTTTGCCCGTAGACACGGTGATGCTGCCGTCATTCTCAATGGCAATCCATCGGTCGAGGTCGGGTGTCCGGATCAGTGATCCCGGCAAATTACTCATTTGGCGAGTTGCTCAAGTGCTCGGATGACACGTGGGTGAGCCCCGCATCGACAGAGGTGTCCATCTAACGCGTTGACAATATTGTTGTGGGTCGGGTGAGCGTTCGTTTGAAAAAGGGCGTAGGCCGCGACGGCAATGCCTGAGAGACAGTACCCACATTGGCTTGCGTTGGAAGTTAATAGTGCGTTTTGCACCGCGCTCAACACGTCGCCTCTTGCCAAACCTTCCAGGGTCGTGAGCCGGCGTTCCGACGCGTCGCTTAACGCGAGCGTGCAGCTAGGTACTGGTCGATCATCTGCGAGAACTGTGCAAGCGCCGCATTGTTCGGCTTCGCAACCGAGTTTTACGCTCTTGATACCGCATTCGTTACGCAACACATACGCGAGCGGGGTCGTTTCAATTGCCTCAACGGCAATCGATTCCCCGTTTAGCTGCAACTCGGTCATCGAACGTTGGGTCGGAAGGATCGGAAAATTGGTTTGCTCGTGTGCGCGACGAATTGATGGTTCACGATAACCTTCTCGCGGTTGATCAGCTCACTATAACGCCATGTCTCTCGGTCCGATCCAAGATTTTCACAGGCATTGCGTAGCCGCGTAGCGTTGAGTTCAAGAAACTTGCGGTAGCATGTCTACGAAATGGGTTTGAGGCAGGCTAGTAAGCGAAAGGAATGGCAATGGCTACTCAAGAAGAACATCCACTCATCGCGGAATATCGGCGGTTCAGTCCGGGTTCGGAAACGTTAGCGGAGCGAAGTACGGCCGTATTTCCGGGCGGTGATACCCGTTCGAGTGCCCATTACGGACCCTATCCGTTGGTCATGGATCACGGGTCTGGTTGCCATATCACGGACGTTGATGGCCATGAATTACTCGACTTTATGAATAACTTTACGTCGCTTATTCACGGCCATGCCCATCCGGCCGTTGTCGCTGCGGTCAAAGAACAAGCGTCTAAGGGTTCGGCTTATGCTGCCACCAGTTTGAACCAAATTGAGCTTGCGGAACTGATTGTCGAGCGCGTGCCGTCCATTGAACAGCTCCGTTTCACGAGTTCAGGCACCGAAGGGACGCTCATGGCGATTCGGTGTGCCCGAGCCGCAACGGGGCGTCAGAAGATCATGAAAATGGAAGGGGGTTATCACGGCAGTTACGAGTTGGCCGAAGTATCGTTAGTACCTGATCCGAACGAGCGCGGATCGCTTGACGCGCCGGTGTCGCTGCCGATCGACAAAAGTTTTCCCGAGAGCGTCCTCCGCGACACCGTGATCTGTCCGTATAACGAACCTGAACGAGCCGAAGCGTTAATCGACAAGCACGCGCAAGATCTGGCCGCCGTGATCGTCGAACCGGTGCTGGGGTCCATGGGCATGTTGCCGGCGAGCCACGAATTCCTGGCCGCGTTACGACGTGCGACAGAACGTCACGGCATTGTCTTGATATTTGATGAGGTGATTACGTTGCGCCTGGGAGATGGCGGGGCGCAGTCGGTCTACGGTGTCATTCCCGATTTGACCTGCATGGGCAAGATTATTGGTGGTGGACTACCGGTCGGCGGTGTCGGAGGAAAACGCGAGCTCATGCAGTTGTTTAGTCCTAGCCAGGAAAACCCGGTCATGCATGCGAGCACCTTTAGCGGTAACGCGCTCACCATGGCCGCTGGGAAAGCCGCGATGGAGGCGTACACGGGCGACGAAGTGAAGCGCATCAATGCACTTGGCGAGCGCCTGCGGGAGGGGTTTAACCATGCCTTCCAACAGGCGGGAATAAAGGGTCAGGCGTTGGGGACGGGATCGCTAACTAACCTGCATATAGCGTCGACTGGGGTACTGCACGATGCCCGGGACTCGATTGCTGGCATGATCGCGGCAGGGCACATACCGCGTTTGTTGCATCTTTGCATGCTGCGCCGGGGGGTTGCGTCGGCTTCGCGATTAATGTTTTGCGTGAGTACGGCCATGGGTGAGACAGAGATCGAGCAAGCGATCACGGCGCTCCACGAATCGCTTGCCGAACTCGGCCCGTACGTCGCCAGCGAACGACCGTTGTTAGTAGCATAGGAGAGGCGATTTACGCCGAGTTAAAGAATATCCACGACCTTGGTGTAAATCGTGTACCCGGCGAAACCGATGTACATCGCTGAGGCAATCACCATGAAGAAGATATTGATCCATCCCGGTCGTGCTGATTTCGGCAAATAAGTCAGGTTCATATAGAGCAGCAGTGGCACGTAAACGGCCATGGCAAAACCACCGATGAGCGCCGAGATGAAGAGGAAATCAAGTCCGGCAATATCGTATTGCTCGAAGAACCAGACGCTGAAGGTGCCGATGATCATGGTGGTGCTCACCAGGATCAGATACCACTGTTCAAGCTTGAACCATTTGCCAAACTTAAAGTTGGTGTGCAGCAAATCGGAAAAGATTCGGCTGCCGCCGTCGACTCCGCCCAACTGGGTGCTAAAAAGTGCGGCCATGCCGACCACGAGAAATAAATAGCGTCCTGAAGTGCCCATGCTTTCTTCGAGAATGGACGCCAAGTCCCAGACCAAGCTGCCCCGATCCGGGACCAGACCGATCGGGTGCAGTACCGCGAGTGCCCCGAATATGAACAGAAACATCGTGAAGCTGCCGAGTAGCCAGAAGAACAGTACTTGGTCGATCACTACGTACCGAAACCAGTCGCGAAAACGTTTCTGATTTTCCTCGGTCTCTGGGTAAAGGTAGCCGGTATCCATTTCTTTGGTTTCGTGTTTGTGCGCCGCGCTCATGAGCGTCGGCATGCGGGCGCCCATGCCAATCCCTTTTTCGCGGAGGTAGTACGCGTAATACAAGTTGCCAAGTCCACCAGCCCCTGCGAACACGACGGCTCCGAAAAATCGACTAAACGAGAGCTCATCGCGGATTGAGCCATCGTCTGCGAATACGGGGACCGGAAAATCAGGAAAGTCAAAAATGTTGGTGACGCCGTCCCACATCGCCATGAACAAGTCCATGGAACCGATCTCCCAGACGACATAGATGAGACCAACCACGATGACGACAATCAGGAACATGATGGATCGCTCAACGGCCTTATAGATGACCTTTGGTCCGAAAAGGATGGCGGCAACCGCCGCAAAAACGAGGGCGGTCCACGCCCATGGAGGACTCGAATGTCCAGGCCCAAAGATCAAATCCCTTAAGGCAATACCGGTTTCCCGCGCCCAACCGGGTAGGAACTTGCCGACGACGATCATGAAGACCCAGACATAGACGATGGTCTTGATCACCCGCACCATGCCGGTAAACGGGCTCTCGCCGGTGACGATCGACCAGCGCCCGATCTCGATGTTGATCCAGAGCTGCAGAAAGATGCCGATGGCTGCGGCCCAGAGTAGTTGGGCGCCCACGATCGATGTGATCCAGGGCCACATGATCAGTTCGCCTGAGCCGATGGCGAGCCCCGCCATGACGATGCCTGGGCCCATCATTTTGACCAGAGATTTCTTGCGGGCGGGAAGATCGGCTTCCTTAAAGGACGGGATGGGGACCGGCATGGATCAATCCTTATGTTGGTTACTGCGATCGCGACGATCGTTCCCCATGCGTAGAGAACTCGCCGCTGTCCTATTTAAGTTGGCGTTTCATTTCCATGTTACTTTGAGTCAAGACGTAAATTAAGCGGCACTCAACGGGGCTGTGCGAAGAAGGGAGAAGTACATGAGCCCACACTCGCGAACATCCAAGGTTATGTTCTTTTGTGGACGTTATGGATCGGGCCTTCGTATGCGTCAACCTCCCTCGGTTTCAACATCGATTCTGAGAAGCAGATAGAGATAACGTGGCTACCGTGGATTAGGCTGCGCCACATGGTCGATCTTTGGGAATTCTTGACGATTGATAGGAGGTTAGATGTTCAGAGTTGCGATGCTTAGTCGTTGGCACGTCCATGCCGACGAGTATGCGAAGGAGTTTGCGAACCATCCGGACACGCACGTTCAAGCGGTATGGGATGAAGATCGGCTGCGCGGAAAGGCGTGGGCCGACGAGCTTTCGGCGGACTGGTTCGAAGATTTGGATCAGTTGTTGTCCTCCGATTCCATTGATGCCGTGGGCGTCGTCACACCGACCAATTTACATCGCGAGGTGATGGTCAAGGCGGCAAAAGCGGGAAAGCA
>DCBA01000091.1 GCA_002313255.1 Gammaproteobacteria bacterium UBA1119
CGGATCGTTAACGAGTGATTGCCGTTCGCTATGTCGTTGCGGTAGTGGACGATGTGTTCTTCTGAACTGTTGGTGATCACCAAATCGAGGTCGCCGTCTCGATCCGAATCAAAGCATACGAGGCCCCTTCCCTGCGCGACATGGCTAAAACCGACTTCCAAACCATTTTCTTCGAATGTGCCATTGCCGGCGGAACGGAAATATCGTGTTCGATCCAGTGCAAAATCTTTGTTTTTGTCGTAGGTCCAACCATTGACGTGCACGATATCGAGATCGCCGTCGTGATCGAAATCGGCAAAGCAGCTGCTCCAGCCCCAACCGCCGTCTTCGATTCCCGCCGTTCCGCTGACGTCTTCAAAGACCCCTGCACCGCGGTTTCGATAGAGTCGGTTGCCGAATAATCCTTCCCCTCCTTCGACGGAAGAATCCAAGACATCTAGGGTATAGATGGAGGTGACAAACCAGTCCATGTCGCCGTCGTTGTCGTAATCGCCCACCGATGCGCCCATACCGTTTTGATCGACGATGACGGCTCGGTTGGTCGTTTTGGTGAAGGATCCGTCGTCGTTATTAATAAACACCTGACTTTCACCAAAATCCGACGCCATCAGTAAGTCGCCGTCGCCATCGTTATCAATATCGCTGAAATTCGGCGTGTACGACCAATCTGTGTTGCTTTCCGTTAAGCCAGCAGCAATGGCGGTTCCGATGCTCGAAGCCACAAACGAGCCATCCCCCTGATTCCGCCAAACCGTTTCGGTCTCATCACCAGATTGTCGATTCGTTCCCCAGTGACTGAGAAAGATATCGATGAAGCCATCTCGGTCGTAATCGAAAAAGGTAACCGAGAACGTGTTCGGACTGGTAAGTCGAATGCCTGACGTCGCGGTAACATCGATAAAGACGCCTTCCCGATTTTCAAGCAAATAATATGAATCGCCATGGACGGATCCGACGAAAAGATCGAGGTCACCGTCGCCGTCGATGTCGCCGAACGCCGGACCGCTACCCCAGTGAGTGAAATCGACACCCGCCTCCATTGCTACGTCGACAAACGTTCCATCGCCTTGATTCTGGTAAAGGCTATTAGGTTCGGTATCGCCGCCCACAACGTAGAGATCAATATCACCGTCAGCGTCGTAGTCGGCTGCAGCGATACCGCCACTTGCGCGGTCGGTTTCCGATAGATCTGTAACCAGGCTATCGAAACGCCGATCGAGGCCAACACCAGTTAGTTTGTAGAATCCTCCGGGATTAGCATCGTTAGCTGATTCTCCGTTGCTATTTATGGCCGGATTAGACGCAGGGGCAGTACTGCCTGCACCTCCGCCACAACCCGGGAGAATCGAGATTACGGCGAACACATACAGGTAGCCTGCGCGAATACTCACGCCGCTTATTTAAGAGACGTTGAGTACGAAACCCGACTAGTCAGCCGCGTTTGCACCACGTCGGTCGAATTCTTCTTGCTCGAGAAGCCGGGCACCCCGAAGAATATTGCCCATGGCGTAGTTACCTTCGTGGCAAGCGTATTCGTAGACGCGCTCGTCAGTGCCTTTCCACACGTACTCGCCGCTCCATGGATTTTCCCAGATAGTCGGGTCATCCACCGTGAAGTTGTAGAGCAAGTGGCCGTCTTCCCGAAGCGTGAACTGCTCAATAAGGTGAAGATTTTCATCGCCTCCGTATAGGCCCGTATCTTCTCGAAAATTCGTGGTATCGACGACCAGTGTGTCGCCTTCCCAATGGCCGATGGAATCACCAAGCCAGTGTCGCGTATCAGGAGATGAATGCTCCGAGTTAAGACGGATCACTCGCGCATCGTGAACCATCTCTACCAAGATCACGACATGATCGTCTGATTGCACGATACGCTTAAAGTTGTTGTAAAGCCCCGGAAGCATTGGCGGACCGGCGCTGAATCCTAGTAAGCAACGTTCGGCCAACGCAAGTTCTTCAGGGCCATCGAAAGGACCTGGGCCCTTTGCATCCAACCAGGACGCCGTGCCGTCGTTCTGATGAGTAAAAGAACTGAAATTGTCCGCCGTCTTGAGTCTTCCCTTGGCGGTCATTGTCGGTTTTCTGCCGTTCGGCGGATCGTAGACAATCGACGTACGAAACTTGCCATCGATGTCTATCACGTGATCGCCAGGGTCGACCCAAAAACTGTTGTAGCCGCCGACTCCGCCCGCTCCAGCTGCATTGTTTCCATCACCCCCTTTGACGGGCGCGCTGCGGTCAGGATCGCTAATCCGGTTGGCAGCAGCTTGCAAAGCCGAGACGAGACCGGTCTGCATCCGTTCGGCCTGCTTTTCGGTCATGAATTGGTTCTTACCGAATATTCTCGGTCGCTCTTCGGGCGTTAGCGACCCCGAATCATAATTACCCGTAAGGTCGGGGTGACCTGCAGGTGTGCGTGGGACATCCCCAAGCGCCACCGAGCTGACATAGATCACGCTCAGAAACCACACAAATAGCTGTTTCATGATGCCTCCTTTTAAAAGCCTGTCTCCGCACACTGCCGGTTGATCTCATCTATGATCTCACAAACCCGGATGGACTCGTCACGCGTGAATTGCGGCATTTCGGTGAGACCCGCCTCGAAGCACCGATGCACCGCCTGTGCCTGGTATGTAAAGCCGTGTTGGTTACCCCCACTCCACGTCCAGCCTTTGTAGTTGATTAACTTTTCGCCGGTCCAACGCGAACCCGCCGGTTGACCCCTCGTAATGGGTGCGGGCGTGGGAATCGGATATTCAAAGCGCTCGACCTGATTAAACGGGCCGTTGCTTGGATTACGATCCTGATTCCAGTGAGTTTCGCTCCAATCCCCTATCCAACCTTGGCTAGGATCAAGCTCCATCACAGGATTCCCGTCGTCCTTTCGCGTACCTCGACGTGGAGGTCGACCGGTTCGAATCGTCAGGGCTGTTGGATGATGCGACGGGGTTTCGATCGTGATGCGTCCTTTCGTACCGACGTATTGAGTTTCTTCAACGAAACGTCCGGACGGAAAAGTGATCACTGCGATTCCTTGCTGTTCGCCATATTGAAGGATGGCCGCACTCGGTGGTGCACCGTGTCCGGAAAACACATCGTTGGCATAAGGTTGTCCTCGCATTTTTCGCCCCGTCGCAGCAATCACAGGCATCTCGTCGGCACCAAATCCGGTGATTGCCGGGTTCAACGCATAGACTCGATCTGGGTAGTCCGCCTGCACGACTTGAAGCGCCCCAATATCGCCCCTCTCAATTGCGGCGCGGGCATGCTCTACCGCTGGAAAAAAGCGCAACCACATACCTTCCTGACAAAATACGCCTGCTTGATCCGCCGCAGCGTATATTTCTCGCGCCTGTTCGGCCGTGTCCGTGAAGGGTTTTTCGCAAAGCACATGCTTACCGGCGTTAATCGCCATGAGCATGTCTCGATGGTGATCCCACGTTTTTGAGGCAATGTAAACGATGTCGACGTTCGGATCGTTGTATAACTCGTCGTACGAACCGTAGGCGACGGGAATTCCATGGGCTTCTGCGTACGCAACAGCTCTCGATTTATCTCGAGCTGCGACCGCGGTCACGGTGGCCCCTGGAACATCTTGGAGGGACTTAATCCAATCGGATGCGATTGCCGATGCGCTGATAATTCCCCATCGTAGCGGGAAATTAATACCGGTCTCATTGGTTTGACCAAGACGAACATCGAGAGGTGTACTCATCGGCCAGCCATTAAAGAAATTCGGATCACCGGCAACCGTTGTCGTTTTCTGATTTTGGTCACTCATGAAATTGTTCCTCTAATGATCGGCGCTACCTTTTTACCGAAAAAAAGCTCGTAAGTCCCAACCGATTAGAAAGAGGCTTTCCTTTACAATAACCAGTAATCCAGGACCGCCGAAACATGCGCCTTAATGCCGTTACCGAGACAACAGATTGAAACTGCGCGTGAACAATTGCTCGAAGACGGTTTTTGTATTCTCGACGATGTGCTTGAAACCCGCTTTCTATGTGAGCTTTGTGACTGGTCTGACCACCTCTTAAGCACGACAAAGCTCTCACCGAAATGGAAATATCAAGGATCGGATATCCACATCAGTGGTATTCGTTACCGGTCGAAACGTAATCCCGAATTACCGGCCGATGAGATTGTTGATCGATTAATCGAGTATCCCGCCGGGATACTGAAGGCTTTAAAACTGGATGATCATCGCTCGGGCGGAACATTTCAGATTATTTCGAAACCTCCTAATGGAGCTCCGCTTTACTGGCATCAGGATTGGGCCCGCTGGGACGATCCGGTCAGCGCGTCACCATGGCCACAGCAAATCTTTCTTAATTGGTATCTCTGCGATACCAACGTAAGCAACGGCTGTTTACGGGTAATCCCCAAGAGTCATCACCAACGAACTGATCTGCACGACCACTTAGTCGCACCCCATGAGGGAGGCGGCTACGACGTTGATGAGGAGAACGAGTGGATGTTTTTTGACCACCCGAATGCTATCGACGTTCCGGTGAAGGCGGGTCAATTACTGATCGGTGATGCCAGACTTCTCCACGGAACCCGCAGAAATGCCTCTTCCTGTAGAAGGACGGTTCTGCTTGGCTGGTACTACCGAAAATCTAACGACGTCCCCGCTACATGGCTCGGTGATATCCCGCAGGAAATCCTCGATAGGGACCCCGGCTTGCCGTTCAAATGGAATCGAGACCCCGGGCGTTATCTCACCTAGCCTTCTATCCGACCGCTTCCATGAAGCGCGCGTTCATATGGAGATACGCGTTTGCGTTGGGATGCTGAGCCCAAATGGCTTGCCACTCGGGTGAGCTTCCAAAGGCCGCGAATCCCTTATCCCGATCTTCCTTACTCGCCCAGCGAATAATCCAACAGACATTGGGTTGACCGTTGGGCGAGACGTTGGGCGCGGAACCACTGACCTCGGCGTCGATGTCACAGTCCATCCAAAAATCGATGACGTCTAAATTCTGCTTGAGCCAAGGTGCGGCTATTTCCTCTGCCCATTTGCGATAGGCGTCCAGCCACTCCGATTCGATGGTGTAGTCGCGAATTTCGACAATCGGTCCAGACATTTGTTTTCCTATTGGTTTTGATTAGCGTCAAAAATACGCTGAATGAATTGGCCACGGCAAGGTGGTTGATATCAATCGGCTAAAACCCATTTGCTGATGGGATTTCTCGATGTTTGTTGGCAAAGTGTCGGAACTCAAGTTCGTCGCATTCAATAGAAGGTGGGCAAAGATATGAGCGAACCATTCATCCTTACGATTACCAACGCGGTGGCGACGATTAGTATCAACGACGCGCCTCACAATCGCATGATGTTGGACTACATCGATGCCCTCGAAGAGCAATTGCCAAGTCTTCGGGATGATGAACGAATCCGGGCTCTGGTATTCACTGCTGAAGGGCTGGAACACTTTTCTGTGGGGATGAATCTGAAACAGTTTGCCGAAGGGGCTGAACGAAAGGGAGGGGCCGACGGGTTGCTCGATCAACGCCTTAGGGTGCTCAACATGATCGAAACCCTTGGGAAACCGAGCATCGCGACACTTTTCGGCTATTGTCTTGGTGGCGGATTAGAGTTACCTCTCGCCTGCCATTTTCGGCTTGCAGCCGATGAAGGTGCACAGATTGGACTACCCGAGATGGATCTGGGTGGGGTTCCGGCCTGGGGAGGTTCGGCACGATTGCCTCGTTGTGTTGGTCGAAACCATGCCCTCGACATGATCTTACGGGGCCGAAAAATTGATGGACAGGAAGCATTACGTATAGGTCTTGTCAGCGAGGTTTGCCCACTTAACGCCCTGAAAGAACGGGCGCAGACCCTTGGTGAGGAACTAGCGAAACAGCCTCGGCTTGCGATCAAGGGGATGCTG
>DCBA01000034.1 GCA_002313255.1 Gammaproteobacteria bacterium UBA1119
GCGAAAAACGACTTCTCCACAAGAATGCCCATTCGTCACCTCCTTCCATCTCGACCAGACCTTTACCGCGAATACGATCACCTTCGCTACCCGATTACAACTGATATGGATAGCCAGTCTGAGCCCAACCAGGACGCAACCTGCACACTAAAATGATCATTGACTGTACTGCTTCGGATTGGGACAGTGTTCAGCACCAGCCAGCGAGCGCGACGGGAGCTAACCTACGATGAGTTACGCCGAACATAGAACCATTATCGACGTCGACAGCCACGTCATTGAGCTCGACGATTTTCTCTCGAACGTTGCGCGCCCTATCGACGCGCCGCTCATCCCCGATATAACGGAGCAAACCGAACTTCCCTACGTGAAAGCCTGGGCCGATCAAGGCCGTTCGTTACTCGAAAAACGGCAGAATGATCCCGAGACCATGGCTAAATTCGAAGCCTCGTTGACCGACGCACGCAAAGGCGGATTCACCCGACTCGGGGCGTTCGACCCCAACGAACGTTCCCACGCACTCGACCTTCTTGGGTTTAAGTTGCAGTGGGTGCTACCGACCTTTTCATTTCATCAAATCGCGCACGTCAATGACCTTGATCAATTGGAAGCCGGTGCACGGACGCTAAATTGTGCGATGGGAACGTTTTGTGCGCATGACGATCGATTGCACGCGATTGGTTACATCCCACTAACTCTCGGGCCCGAGATTTCTTTGCAGTTAATGCGCCAAGGATTCAAAGATGGTTGTTACACCTTTATGGTCGATACCAACGAACCAGACCCCAAGAAAATATCCTTCACGCATGTCGATTTTGATCCCGTCTGGGCAGAATTTGCGAGTCACAACGCCCCTTTCGTGACCCACGTCGCTGTTAACGGTCACTACGATCGGATACCACGTAGTTTTCGCCGAAACGGCCGCGGAACACTGAAGCTCGGCGGTGATGCACCCGTTGGTGAAATTGGGATGGTTACTATCAAGAACAGCGTGGAGATTTTTCTCTCGGCAATGATCTTTGATGAAGTATTCGAACGCCACCCTGACTTACGGGGGATATCCATGGAACATGCGGCATTCTGGATACCGTCGTGGCTACAGGCACTCGACTTCACCGCCGCTAACTACAAACACCAACGAAAGTTCCAGCGATTGCCGTCGGAGACCGTTAAACAACACTTGAGATTCTCACCGTTTGCCGGCGAACCTGTCGGCTGGATCATCGAGAACGTCGGACCAGAACTACTCGTTTTTGCTTCCGATTACACGCACCCGGAGGGAACGTCGGACCCGATCGGAAAGTTCGAAGCTAGCATGCCTGATTGCGACCAGGTCACCATGAACGCGTTTTATCATGGCAACATGGAAGCGCTGATGGGTGTTTCTGTCTGACGATGCCGTCGCGGTCGGCAAACGGTTTCTTATTCTTCCCGTATCCGATCTAGGAGAAGGCTTACGATCTCGGGTCCATGAGTTTCCTGCAGGAAATGGCCGGCATCCAACCCGTCAAAAGTTGCTTGCGGATAGTGATCCGCCCATTTGCGCCCCCAATCCTCGTCAAACACTTCGTCGCGAAGACCCCAAATAAAATGGATTGGACGGTGCCATGAGCGCAGCGCCTCAAAATTGTTTGTTTGAACCTCAGCATTTCCTCCTTCGGGATTATCGAAGGGTAACGACAACGGGAAACGCCGGGGCCCGGCTTTGGACGCCTTATCCGGAAACGGGGCTTCATAGACGGCAAAGGCTTCGTCGGGACTTATTGGCGTCGATCCATTCGGGTAATTGGCGAGGTAGTTCTGTAACACGAAACCACATCCCTGCACCGCATCCATCCTGCCACCGGAATGCCAAGAGCGGTTCCAGCGTTTCAGCGCGTCCGTGTATACGTGCCACGGGCCATGCAACCAGGTGTTCATTATCGTCAAACGCTCGAAACGATCTGGCATATCGGCGGCTTGTCGCAACCCGATAGGACCGCCCCAGTCTTGGCAGAAAAGCGTGATGTTCTCTAACGACAACGATTGAATGAGATGCGTCAGCGCTTGACTGTGCCGTTCAATCGAATACCAAGCGTCATCCAAGACCTTGTCGCTCTTACCAAAACCAACATGATCCGGTGCGATGCACCGATAACCAGCGTCGACAAGATCTGGAATCATCCGTCGATAGAGGTAAGAGGAGGTGGGCATGCCATGAAGTAGCAGCATCACATGACCGTCGGCGGGTCCCTCGTCGACGTAATGCATGCGAATACCCTGCCAGTCCAGATAGTGCGGCTCGAAGGGATATTGCGCCCAGCAGGAAAAGCGTTCTTCCGGTGTCCTATAAATCTCGACCACGTATCAATTCGTCCCTGTGTAATGGGTTAAATTTACACGGTTGCCGATCACAAAGCCTATCGAAATATATGCGCTAGCCTCTTGCGACGGGGCCGCGAGGACTAATACTCTATCGTCTGAATCATTGGGACAAAGTAGTCATGGCACATAAATTATTCGTTTCGATTCTCCTTGCAATCGCTTGCACACAAGCGTCCTTTGGAGCGCACCACGAAGCCTTAATTAAAGATGCTCTCTCGGCCGCACCGCCGACGTTAGTTGATTCGGTGTCGGTTGTTGATTGGGACGGCAACGTCCTGCGTCAAGGCACGAGTGACTATACCTGCATGCCAACGCCCCCCAACGTCGCAGGAACTCAGCCGATGTGCCTTGACGGTCCATGGAAGACGTGGGCCGACGCCTGGAGCAACAAGAAACCGCTCAACATCACACGTCTTGGTATTTCTTACATGCTCGTCGGAGATGAAGGCGCGAGCAATATCGATCCTTATGCGACCGGCCCCACCGACGATAACGAGTGGATCGATGAGGGACCCCATCTCATGATCGTTGTCCCGGATTCATCGCTGCTCGAAGGGATTCCAACGGATCCGTCGCAAGGTGGTCCATACGTGATGTGGAAGGGCTCGCCCTACCAACACATCATGGTGCCCGTCGGACCTAGGTAGTAATCTAGCGCTAACCGAAGACTTTGCCCGCGTCGCGTCCTACCGGACGTGGCATAGGCGAGCGTGAAAGTTCTTCAGTGACCCGATGTAATGATTAGGACGGTCTGTCGCCAGCAATAGTCACGCGCTCCATCAAGCGTTCCTGATCACCAAAATCTGGCACTCCGTAGTGCTGGACCGACCGGTTATCCCAAAACGCGACGGATCGAGTTTGCCAGCGAAACCGGCATTGGTATTGCGGTTTCGCGACTAACGCATAGAGCGACGCAAGCAACTCTTTTGATTCATCGGCGCCCATCCCATCGACGCGGTCAGTAAACCCGCCGTTCACGAACAACGATTTCCGCCCAGAAACCGGATGGGTGCGAACAATCGGATGTCGAACCTCCGGATACTCTCGACGCCATGCGTCGATCTGTTCTTCGCTCTTACCGATCGCCCGCATACGGCGTCGGTGGCTGATGTGATCATGCACTGCATAAAGTCCGGCGAGACTCTCTTGCATGTCTTCCGATAGATCATCGTAGACCCTCTCCATATCGGCGAACACCGTATCGCCGCCATAGTCGGGAACGGAGCGCCCATAAAGCACGGAGCCCAATGGCGTCTCTTCACGCCACGTCTCGTCCGAATGCCAGCCTGCTGCCGCGCTGTTGTAAATGAGCATGATGTTCTTGAAGTCGGCCTTAGAGAGCGACCACGGATGCACGTCCAACACATCCCCGAAATAATTGGAAAAGGCGACATGTTGTTCACTGGTCAGATGCTGATCGCGGAAGAAAAGTACCTTATTTTCAACGAATTCATGTTTCAGCCAATTCAAAGTCGAATCGTCGAGCGGAGTCCCGATATTGATATCCAATATCTCGGCCCCAAGGGTGCCCGTGACCTTTTTTACAGCCGGCTTCATGCCCATTGTCCCTTTCTCCTATCTTCCGTCCTAATGATCACCAGGACACAGTTCTTGTTAACGAAACGCCGAGACAATTTCCTCTTCTAACCGCTTTAGCAATTCGACGTCCCCCGACGGAACTCCACCAAACATGATTTCAGCAATACCCGCGTCTTCGAATCCACCAATCCGATCCACGATGTATTGACGCGAACCAGCCACGGTTCCCGGCCCTAAGCCTTTCACCACCCGATCAATCATTTCCTGATCTTCCGTCAGATAACACGGCATCAACAACGTGCGTCGGATCTCGGACGGATCTCTGCCAACATCCTCGCAATGTTGCTCGAGTATCTGCGCTTTGTGTTGATAATACTCAAGCGCCATGCCACCACCGGCCCAACCATCAAGATTCATGACGTCGCCAAATTTGGCAAGCGTTCTTAGCGTACGCTTGGGTCCGGTCCCTCCCACCATGATCGGAATGGGTTTGTCGTAGGACCCCGGCGACAGCCGAGCCTTATCAATCTGATAATAAGTCCCATCGAAATCGACCGGATCCCCGGCGTGAACCAAAAGTCGGATGATTTCACAGGCTTCTTCAAAGCGATCCTGCCGTTCTTTCATCGACGGGAACGTCCAGCCGTACGCTTCGTGTTCACGTTTGTACCAACCGGCGCCAATAGCGAGAGTGAACCGTCCTTCGCTCATGGTGTCGATTGTTCCGGCTATCTTCGCCGTCAATCCGGGATTTCTATAAGTGTTCCCCAAGACGAGATTCCCTAAACGAAGCTTTTTGGTCATGCCACCAGCAAACGCGATGGCCGACAATCCCTCGAATGCAGTGAGAGCTTCCTGATCGTGGTTCGCTCCCGGCGGAATGAAATGATCCGCAAACCAAACGCTGTCCCAATCGCCTACCTCCATCGCTTCCACAGAAGCCTTAACGGCGTCCCAGTTGGTGCGATAGACATTCACTTGAACTCCGAACTCCATGTCGTTCCCCTTCCCTACGCTAATTTGTCGTGCCGAATGGAAGATCATAACGAACCACACTCTGTTGACCAATGTGGCCCGTCGTATCCGATCAGGAAGCACGACCAACACGATTGATCTCCGCTGGCATAATGCTCGCTAGGATTGAACTCCGCCGCGGAACAACCGGGGCACTCAGTCGAGGAGAGTCAATATTCCACGAACGCTAATTAATGGCGTCATGCTGAACTACGAAGTCGTTGGTAAAGAAGGACCATGGATCGTTCTAACACCCGGCGGACGAGGTGACCTCGAAGGTATCCGCTATCTTGGCAATCGATTGGCCAAAGAAGGTTTCCGCATCCTCCTACACGATCGTCGGAATTGCGGGGCGTCCGAGATCCGCATCGAGGGCGAAATATCCGAGCAGGAAATCTGGGCCGATGACGTATATGCCCTGCTAAAGCAATTAGAAGCAACGCCCGTCATTGCCGGTGGCGGTTCCGCGGGTTGTCGGTTATCACTATTGTTGGCGTTGCGGCATCCTGAAGCGGTGCGCGGACTCTTGTTGTGGTGGGTAACGGGCGGCGACGTGGCGTCAACCCACCTCGGCCACGCCTATTACGGACAATTCATCGAAGCCGCAGAAAAGGGCGGAATGGAAGCCGTCTGCCAGACGGATTATTTTGCCGCGCGGATCGACTCGAATCCATACGGCCGAACTTACCTCCTGAAACTCAATCCCCTGGATTTTATTGACACCATGTCGTCATGGCGGGACTTTTTCATCGAAGGCGCTCGGTTGCCCGTGATTGGCGCTTCGGAGAAGGAACTCGAGTCCATCAACCTGCCGGCATGCATCGTTCCGGGGAACGATGCGGTCCACCCCCAAAGTCGGGGTGAGGATTTGCATCGGTTGTTGTCACAAAGTGAAATTCGTTACGTCCGTACGGAAGCTGAACTGGCCGAGTTATCCAACCGCGACCCTATCGATGTCATGCGCGAAACAGGTACAAGGTTGGGAAATATCTTCGTCGAATTTCTCTCGAAAAATTTTCAACCTAAAAAATTATAATATATAAATATCAATTATTTACGTATATATTTTTGATTATTTATAAGTTAGTTCAACTAATTGACGTCCTGTTTCGCCTACTTGCCCGGCCAACACCATCGACGCCAATGGGCTGAAGTACGCTTGTTATGCCGGCCTAGATCCTGGCTGTTTTTCCGTCAACATTTGAGGTAATTTGATCGCTGGGGAGTACTGGACTCATGCGTTCCGAGTCCGATTTTTGCTTTTGAAGACAAAACACATCGCCTCAACGAACGCTGTGTTGAATTTTTGATGGTTCGCAGTCTGAGCCTGGGCCGGTATAAGCGTTATTTGGGCGATGATACGGGGGCTTCGGCTCGACCGGACAGGACGGTTCGACATGCATCACAAACGATTAGCGACCTTATTCGTGGCAGCACTCTTTACCGTGGCAAGTGCATCGGCAGAGATAACATTCGAGCACGTCGCCGCGTACGTTGCGACGGCGGCCAATGACGACCCTCAGCTTTCCGCAGATGGTAAATTGATCGCGGTACAGCGCAATAGAGACGGCAACGAAACGGTCGACATCATCAAGCTCGATGGAGGAGACGTTTTAGAATCCTTTCAATTCAAGCAACAAATAGATGTCGGCTTGCATCGATGGATCGACTCCGAGAATTTGATGCTGCGGTCCTGGCGCGGCGATCCCCACTGGGGTATCCCCTCTCGGGGCCGCCCCGAGCGATTTAACTTCAAACAAAGGAAGGTCAAAAAACTTTTTTCTGGATACGAGTACACAGAAAAAATGCAGGACTACTCGTTACGCAGCCGTTTTGGAACAGACCAAGCCCGCATTGTCTTCGGTGTCTTTCCAAAATCGAATGACGTGCGGGCGATCGTTCAACATGACTTCTCCGGTACCACGGGCAAAGCCGGTTCTGGAAGGCAGCGCAATGTCGTCGGTTCTTCAAAAATCATGCGCTATGACATGGCGAACGAAAAATACGAAGAATTAGCGGATATCAAGGACATGACGGTCGTTGACGTATATACGAATGCCAAAAGCGAAGTCCTGGCCGCATGGGGGCAGCCAAAGCGAACCCGCGCCATCACATTTAACGAGCAGGTGCATCTCTATTATCGAGCGAGTCAGAAAGATGAGTGGCAAATCGCTCACGAAGGCAACATCGACGACAGTGAACTCGCAATAATCGGTGACGGTCCGAAAAAGGATACCGTGTACGTTCTCGAAACTATTACCGGGAAGAGAGCGGCACTCAGTTACCTTGACCTAAAAACGGGGGAAATTAAGGCCGTGTTTCGTCCCGCGAGGACCGACGTGTCCGCATACTACGTCGACGGGGAACATTCCCTATATGCGGTCAAGTACGACGACCACTTTCCCCAATACCATTACCCAAATCCTAAACACCTCGGCGCGCAAATCCATCAGGCAGCCAGGAAAAGTTTCAAGAACGCGAACGTCACGATCACAAGCTTTGCTCGGAATAATTCCGGCGCCATCATTCTTGTCGAAAGCGATGCGATACCGGGTGAGTACTATTGGTTCGATGTCAAATCAACCCGGATGCAAAAGCTATTTGATCGGTTCCCGCAGCTCGAAGGGTATCCCCTCGCACAACGCAACCCGATCGAATTTCCTGCACGCGACGATTTAAGGATTCCCGGCTACCTGACCATTCCCAATAAGTTGACGTCGAAGCGACCATTAATCGTCTTACTCAGGAATGGTCCCGGAGGAGCTGAGACCTGGGGTTACGATTGGGAGTCGCAACTTTACGCGAGCCTTGGGTTCGTCGTACTCGAAGTAAATCATCGCGGCTCATCGGGTTTTGGCAAGGGTTATACCAAGGCGGGATTTGGCCAGTGGGGGAATATGATTCTCGATGACATAGCCACCGGGGTTCGCTGGGTCAAGAAAAACGCTGGCGTGACCTCAGGCGAGGTCTGCCTTGTGGGAAAAGGTTTTGGTGGGTACGCGGCGCTCATGTCTATCATCGAACGACCGGGCATATTTAAATGTGCGGTCTCAATCGATAATGTTTATACCGACCTGTTCGCGAACTGGAACCGTATGCCGCGTCGCGGTCAACAAGAGCGTGATGCGTTCACAAAAGTCGGCGTCGATCCCGATGCCAATGTCTTAAAAGACGCTTCACCGCGGTGGCGAGCACGATCTATAAGACACCCGATCCTTCTGATAGAACCGCTGCAATACTTCTCAAACTTTGCCTACGCCCAATATGGCAACGCGCTCTCGTTTGTCGATGAACTACGGCAGGGCGGCGTCGACCACAAATTGTATATGGTCGAGTCGAGCCGGAGTGATAACTGGCTCAAAGACAGCGATCGGCAAAAGAGTTATTTCGAAGTTGCCAAATTCCTCGAGCAAAATCTGCCGTAAGGTAAGCGGCCGAGAAGTCCCCAACTGCATAAACGCATCTTTACGGATAAAGGCGATATCAACATGCGAACGTTAAGAAACTTGGTGCCTCGTTTATTCGTCATTGTTCTTCTGGTGCTGTCTCAGGCACTCAGCGCCGCACCACCATCCGTCGATCTCTGGACGGCTGCCGCTACAGGCAACATCGGTGCGCTGAAAGAACACAAGGCAGCTGGAACCAATCTCAATGCCGCCGACCCAAACGGTAGCAGCGCGCTAAATGCCGCAGCCGCCATGGACCAAGCCAAAGCCGCCGAGTGGTTGCTTAAGAATGGCGCTTTCGTCGATATCCGCGGTGGTGACGGTGGAACACCCTTAATAACGGCGGCATTTATGGGAAATGCTAAGACCGCGAAGGTACTGCTCAAGAACGGCGCTGATGTCACAGCCACCAATGACGGCGGAGCATCGAGCCTTCAAGTATTGGGCACCGATTGGGACACCACCCGCTATATCATCGAAGATCTGCTGCAGCTTCCCGCCAGCCGGAAAAAAATCGAGCGCGGACGCGAACAAGTCGGCCCTCTCCTCTACGGTGCTTTACAGGAAATCGCAAAAGGCGACTTCTGGACAGCGGTTTTGATTGGCGACGCGAGCTCCATGAAAAAGCACCTCGCCGCAGGGTTTGATGCCAACACATCACATCCCGAGTTGAACGTGGCGCCGCTGATACTCGCGGTCATAGTAGGAAGCCCCGACGCGGCCCAGGCCCTGATCGATCATGGCGCAAAGCTCGATGCGCGAGGCGACGACGGATCGACTGCATTGCACGCGGCCGCCCTCTTTGGGCGCACGGCAGCCGCCAAAGTCCTACTCGATAGTGGCGCCAGCGCAAAAATTATGAATTTCCAGGGCGTCACGCCGCTCGACAACGCCCGCGTCGATTGGCCGACGACCCAGTACATCGCGCAGTTATTGCAAGTCCAGCTGCAAGAGGACGCCGCGGTCGAAGGCAAGAAAGCAATCGAAGCCATGTTGAGCTCGAAAACGAATTAAGGGTCGATAAAAAAGCCGGACGCCGCTATTTAACGACCGGGCAATTAAAGCTTGGCGTTGTTAAACGTCTTCGCGATCTTGTCGAACCGAAAGCCCGTCGGACTATCCAATGAGTCCTCTCGGCCGAGTAACTGCGCCATACGCTCGCCGTGCCGTTCAACCAGATCATCGGCGATCGCGCCGTAGTCTTCGATCTGACGCATCATGAGACGCGTGTACGTGATGTGCGCGACGACCCGTTCGCCCTCGGTTTCGCGAGGCCAATTCGCGTGCCACAAGTTGCCATCCCACATCGCCACGGAACGCGGCGGGCATTCGATGGCAATGGCACCTTCTTTCGCCGCAACTTCGTCCGGATCCGGATGACGGTGAAGAGCATTGCTCCCGGGAATCACTAACGTCGAACCGCCTTCTTTGGTGTACTCATCGCACGCCCAGCACCCGGTCAACAACATGTTGTGGGCGGGAAAGGGTGCCGGAAGCCAGTTAGCATCCGCATGCAATCCAATCGATGCGGATCCTTGGGGTCGGACGCTCCCCGCCACTTGGCTGATGAGGAAACCGCGGCCGACCGAGAACTCTGCCATCGCCAGCAACTTCGGACTCAAGACGGCCTCCGAAAAGACGGGGTCTTTCGCGAGGAGCATGTTGCCTCCGCCGACGTCTTGAATCTTGTGCCGCAAACGCTCGTTGAACTCGGAAGATGCGACGTCCTCTACGACTGTCCAACCCTCCTCCGCCAATTGCCGACAGTTGTCTTCGAGACCGAATTCTTCGATGGTGGGTCTTAGTTCATCGGATATCGCCTCCGGCGCAAGGGTCTCATGCAACATCTGAAAGCCGGTTCTTGCTTCGGCCGCTTTGTCTAAAATATCTTC
>DCBA01000072.1 GCA_002313255.1 Gammaproteobacteria bacterium UBA1119
AAAATGGGCGCGTCTTCATCCTTGTTGATCGCCACAATCACTTTCGAATCCTTCATACCCGCGAGATGCTGTATCGCGCCCGATATCCCCACCGCGATATAAAGATCTGGGGCGACAATCTTCCCAGTCTGACCTACCTGCATGTCGTTCGGAACAAACCCAGCGTCCACGGCAGCGCGAGACGCACCGATCGCCGCGCCAAGCTTGTCGGCTATCCCTTCGAGCAATTGGAAATTTTCACCATTCTGCATCCCTCGACCGCCCGAGATAACGATCTCCGCTGCGGTCAATTCAGGCCGTTCGGATTTGGCAATTTCTTCACCCACAAAGGTGGAAAGGGTTGCGTCGCAAACGCTATCGACCGATTCGATCGACGCACCACCTCCCTCGCCGGTAACCGGATCGAAACCGGTACCTCGCACAGAAATTACTTTTCTCGCATCACTGGATTGCACGGTAGCAATCGCATTACCTGCATAGATAGGCCGCTTAAACGTGTCCGCCGAATCAACGGCAATGATGTCCGAAATCATTTGCACGTCGAGTATCGCCGCTGCCCGCGGCAAAAAATTCTTCCCCGTGGTGGTGTGAGCAGCCAGGACATGATCGTACTCTTCGGCGAGTTCAGCGATAAGTAACGCCATGTTCTCGGCAAGAGCATTTTCATAAGCCGGATTGTCGGCCAGGCGCACCCGCGTAACACCAGGGATTTTGGACGCCTCGTCAGCAACCGTTTGGCAACCGCTGCCGGCAACCAGCAAATCAATCTCCCCGCCAATTTCGATGGCTGCAGCAACGACACTCAACGTCACGGGGCGAAGTACAGAATTGTCGTGTTCCGTTATAACCAAAATGCTCATTCGATCACCTTCGCTTCATGACGCAATTTATCCACCAGCTCATCGACACTCTCGACCTTGATACCCGCTGCCCTTTCTGGTGGTGGCGCTACATTCAGAACCGTCGTACGCGCCCCAACATCGACACCGAGATCTCCCGGTGATGTGACATCCATAGGTTTTTTCTTGGCTTTCATGATGTTGGGTAGCGATGCATAACGCGGTGTGTTGAGGCGTAAATCCGTACTAATGGCGACAGGTAAAGACAGCAGAACGGTTTGTAGACCACCGTCAATCTCACGCACCACTTCCGCCTTGCCGTCGGTAATACGCAGCTCCGATGCAAACGTACCTTGCGCTATTCCGGTCAGCGCCGCGAACATCTGGCCAGTCTGCCCATTGTCGCTGTCGATGCTCTGTTTCCCGAAGATGACGATTTCGGGTCGTTCTTGCTCGTAGATCGCCTCCAACACCTTGGCGATGGCCAACGGCTCTAATTCCTCGTCGGTCTCAACTAAGATCGCCCGGTCCGCCCCCAAGGCCAAGCACGTGCGAAGCTGTTCTTTACACTGGGAAGCGCCCACAGATACCGCAATGACTTCCGTCGCGATATCCGCTTCTTTTAGTCGAACGGCTTCTTCGATGCCAATTTCGCAAAATGGATTAACCGCCATTTTTACGTTAGCCAAATCCATGCCCGTCCCATCGGACTTAACTCTCACTTTGACGTTGGCGTCGACGACGCGCTTAACGGGTACCAGTACCTTCATGAATATCCAAAGTCTGCTGCTGGAAAAACCGATCGAAATTACCAATGGACTACGCTAAAGCATCGTCATCGACGATCCGGTCGAGCGCGGTATTCTCCTACATTGCACCTTATAATTCAGCAACTTTGCGGTAGGGGCGTCGGGTGGAAGAACAAACACGCGAATCCATGGAATTCGATGTCGTGATCGTTGGCGGTGGACCTGCCGGACTCAGCGCTGCGATTCGGCTCATGCAACTCGGCGCCGAATACGACCACGAAATATCCGTGTGCCTCGTTGAAAAAGGTAGCGAGATCGGCGCCCACATTCTCTCAGGCGCGGTCTTCGTACCCAAAGCACTCGACGAATTATTTCCGGATTGGAAGGACATGGATGCGCCGGTTTCAAATCCTGTGACTGCGGACGAGTACTACTTTCTGTTGAACGAAACGATCAAGATCCCGTTACCCAAAGTCCTTATCCCCAAGCCTTTACACAACAGCGGAAACTATGCGCTGTCCCTTAGCAATCTATGTCGGTGGCTCGGCGAACAAGCCGAGGCACTCGGCGTTAACGTTTTCCCTGGTTTCGCCGCATCGGAGATCCTGTTTGACGACAACGGCCGCGTCAACGGCGTTGCCACAGGCGACATGGGCGTAAGCAGTACGGGCGATGAAAAACCAACCTACCAACCAGGCTACGAACTTCGTGCCAAATACACGCTCTTTGCCGAAGGTTGCCGCGGACACCTAGGCAAGCAGCTTTTGCAGCGCTTCGAACTCGATGCAAGCAGCGGCACCCAGCACTACGCTATCGGACTGAAGGAGCTATGGGATATTCCACCTGAGAAAGCTCAGCCCGGAAAAGTCGTTCATGCATTAGGTTGGCCATTGGGCCGGTTCGCTGGTACCGGCGGTGGCAGTTTCCTTTATCACCTCGAGAACAATCAGGTCTCTCTTGGTCTCATCGTCGATCTCAGTTATTCAAACCCCTACTTGAGCCCCTTTGATGAAATGCAGCGCTGGAAGCATCACCCTGCCATCGCCAGCCATTTGTCCGGCGGAAGGCGCGTGGCATACGGTGCACGAGCCATCGTAAAAGGTGGGTTTCCCGCGCTTCCGAAATTAACGTTTCCTGGTGGTGCGCTGATCGGAGACGACGCTGGTTTTCTGAACGTGCTTAAAGTGAAGGGCAGCCATACCGCCATGAAGTCGGGCATGCTCGGTGCAGAAGCTGTATTCGAAGCCGTCCGTTCTGGGTCGACTGTTGCCGACATCGATCTCCAGGAGCGCTTTGAGTCTTCCTGGCTCTACGACGAGCTCTATTGCTCGCGAAATGCGGGACCAGCATTGCACAAATTCGGGATGTTCTTTGGTTCGGCTTACAGCGTATTTGAGCAAGCGTTCACGCGGGGGAAACATCCATTCACGCTGCGCGATAAAATACCTGATCACGACACCTTGAAGCCCGCCGCCGATTGCAACCCAATTGATTACCCGAAACCCGATGGAACACTCTCCTTCGACAAGCTCTCGAGCGTTTTCCTTTCAAGTACGATTCACGAGGAAGATCAACCCTGCCATCTCACACTAACGGATCCCGATATCCCTATTCGCGACAATCTGCCCAAGTACGCGGAACCTGCCCAACTATACTGTCCAGCGGGTGTCTACGAAGTGGTCGAGGAAAACGGGTCTCCTCGTTTCCAAATCAATGCGCAAAATTGCGTGCACTGCAAAACCTGTGACATTAAAGATCCTGCACAGAACATTACGTGGGTGGTCCCGGAAGGAACCGGCGGGCCCAACTACCCGAACATGTAATAGGCCAGTTTCGTCATAACGACCAATGTTTATCGCTCGTCTTCCATCTTCGCTTGGCCCAGAACGAACCGGGCCCCTGCACTCCAGACACACAACTCGTCGGCATCCTCATCTTCCACAAGTTCGACGAGTCGGTAGTAAACGCTACGTGCAACTAACGCCTCCAGTCCATCGCGAACCATCAGATACGGCTTAGATCCCGTATGACTCGAACCCATTCTGAGTGGGTGATCTTTACTAGCAACAACGTGGTCATCGCAATTGGTGGTGAAGAGCAGCGACTGGTCGCGACCCGTACCGGCGACTTCCATGGCGATCGCTCCAAACGGCGCATCTTCGACAACAATACGGAGTTTTTCCACGGGCGTGACCAAATAATAGTCATCGTCCTCACGACGCAAGATGGTCGAAAAAAGTCGCGAAATCGCACGACGCTTGATCTCCGTTCCTTCATGAAACCAAATCCCGTCCGCACGAATACGGATATCAATTTCCCCGACGCGATCGGGCGCCCACGTAGCAACGGGCGGGAGCGTCTGTTCACGAGCAAGTCGGAGTAACCGCTCGTATTCCTCAGACACTTATCTCTTATCCGCCAATGAACTTCATGACGGTGACTTCACCACTAAACGCGAGGTTTTGTTTATCGGCAAGCGCGTTTCGCAAAATCTCCTGCAGTGCATTCAACGCTAAATGGAAAGGTTGACTAAGAAGTGGACGGATATCGTGGCATTCGGTGTTGGACAGGCAGCCATATAGATAGCCATTGGAAGAAAGCCGAAGCCGTGTACATGCACTGCAAAACGGCTCACTTTCATTCGCAATAATGCCAAAGTGCCCATGGCCTGGAATTTCATATCGTATCGAGGTGGAGTCATAGGCGGCATCGGTCCGAACAAATTCATAACGGGCGCTGATTGCATCCAACAACTCGTCCATACCAATAAAGTCACGCGTATAGCCAGCGTTGTGCTTCAGATGGCCCATGTTCATGAGTTCGATGAATCGAAGTTCGATACCGCGTTCTAGGCAATAGTCCAACATCGGCAAGACTTGCTCAGCATTGGCGGTACGCATCGGAACCATGTTCACCTTAACCTTGATGTGCGCATCCAGCATCAACTCGATGCCTTGCAAAACCGTCGCGAGGTCGCCGCCCCGCGCAATGGCTCGAAATCGATTTGCGTCCAACGTATCAAGACTGACATTGATCCGTTTAAGACCTGAATTCACCAGCAGATCCGCTTTTCGCGGGAGCAACTGGCCGTTGGTCGTCAACGCGACATCATGAAGCGGCAACGCCATCACACCAGGGATGATTTCGTCAAACTTTGGCGACAACAACGGTTCACCACCGGTAATGCGAAGTTTTTCGATTCCAGCTCCATGCACCAACAGCGAAACCGCCCGCACCATCTCCTCCCCCTCGAGTTCAGCCGATGCAGCCTGCAATCGCTTCCCATCAGGGACACAGTAGGTGCAGGCATAATTACACGCTGCCGTCAGACTGAGACGTAGATTGCGAAAACGCCGGCCTTGTTTGTCAACAATCATGAGACAACCCTAATAAACGAAAAACATGAGGGAGCACGTTAGGATACTACCGCATGAAACTGGTTTCCCGATTCATCTCTACACCGTTGTCTCGTTGGCTACAACGCCGGCGTCCCCCGAGGATTATCCCGCTTTCAGACTTCGACCGCATTCGCCATGAACTCAAACCCAGCGACGTGTTGCTGGTTGAAGGACGATCAAGAATCAGTGACGTCATCAAGGTCGTTACCCAAAGCCCGTGGTCCCACGCCGCGCTCTACATCGGCCGTCTTCACGATATCGAAAACGAGGAGAGCCGCGCCGCGCTATCCCGTCGATCGGCATTTCCGCCGAGTACACAGCTCGTCATCGAGAGCCAGTTGGGCGCAGGCACGCTCGTGTGTGCGCTCACGGAGTACGCCGACGACCATGTACGAATTTGTCGACCCGTGGGACTTTCGGCTGAAGACGCTCAAACCATCAGCACACACGCCATCAACAGTCTGGGACTTAACTACGATATCCGGCAAATATTTGACCTGGCACGGTTTCTCTTTCCTTGGGGCATTCTTCCTCGACGTTGGCGATCATCCCTGTTTCGTACACGGGCTGGCTCTGAGACCCGCACGGTCTGCTCGACCATGATCGCCGAAGCGTTTGCCGCCGTGGAATTTCCGATCCTTCCTCTCGTTCAACGTAGCGAGCAAGATCGTATCCGTCTCTACCGCCGTAACCCAAAACTTTGCACGCCCAGCGACTTCGACTATTCACCCTATTTCGAAATCATCAAGTATCCATTTTACGACTTCGCCGACACACCCAGTTACAAACTCCTCCCGTGGACAACGGACCGCGCCGGGGCGCCGGCTGAAGCGGCAGTTACAGTGCGCGAAAAAAAGGAACCCGAAAACTGA
>DCBA01000092.1:0-408 GCA_002313255.1 Gammaproteobacteria bacterium UBA1119
AAAGCCGTTACCGCCCATGTACATCAGTCGACCAGACTGGGCGAGCCAATCCGACAGTGCATTTCGCATAGAGGTTGAGTAGTACTCAGGGTGACTACCGGTTATGAGGACCCGATAACCTTCGATCGCTTCGTATCCTTCCAGGTGAAGATCCTCGTCGGTGACTATGTCAAATTCTTGCCCGATAGCGTCCAGCCAAGCCGTAATGTGGGTATCAGCATTGAATGCCCAGGTCCCCGTCTTCGGTCTGAAATTGAGGATTGGCCTGTGTCTTGACGAGAAATGAACGCCGCTGCCATCCGCGTGATGTTCGTACAGCGAAAAACCGACGTCTTTATGGGCGAATAGAAAAGCCTGATTTGCGTCGACAATTCGAGTTTGTCCCAACAGACCCCCGGAAAACGCAAG
>DCBA01000092.1:743-8297 GCA_002313255.1 Gammaproteobacteria bacterium UBA1119
CTTATATTTGCATAGGCTAAATAGGTAGCCGACGGCACCAGATAGGCGACGTCCGATCCGCGCCGACCTTTGGGAGCACGCACAAAAAAAGGAACGTACTCCTCCGAATCTTCTTGGATAATCTTAAACGCGTACTGCCCGCTTTTGAGACTTTTCGGAACTGACCAACTTACGACGTCTCTCCAGCCGGCATCGGTCAAATCATCTTCGTGAAAATGAATAGCGCCGTATTGCTCTGGCGCATCTCGATAATCTTGGTGACTACCATCCCAACACGCACCACGGACAGCCCTTGTCGGAGTCTGAAACAAGACACCGTCTCGACCGTTCCCCGAAGAATCCTTTATCACCTGCGTATCGATACCGAGTGAGAAATTCCAACTGGCGATAGTTTCACCGCCCGAAATAATCGAGGGAGCTTCTAAACGGCCGTTAAAGCATTCTTTGGCAGCTTCCCTCGCAGCGAAAAGCCAATCACCAGCTTCGACGGCAATATCAACATCATCGATAACAGCCCAAGTAAGAACTTTTTCGCCACTCCCAAGCGGTAGTTTTTTAATCTTGAGTGTGACGGGATGTCCAAATTCAAGGGACACTTCGTACCATCGATGCGTTTGGACCGGGACTTCTACGAATAGCGTTGTATCAGACGACGCCACACCAAAACCATGTTCGGTGATATAGAGTCTGACGCCAGCCATGTTGACGAGAGTTTGCGGCTCCTCATCAGGGAGCGTCGGATAAACAAGAACTTCCAACCTTCCTGCAACCAATTCAGGCATGGAAGTGATCGACGCGTACGAGCCCAGGGCCAAAGGCTGAAACGGGATTTCGATCGCATCACCTAAACTAGGATCGATGACATTTTCGATAAGTCCGGTCCCGTGAGGTCTGTCGTCACCACTGATGAGCTCGACGATCGATACTTGAGCCCTTCCTGGCTTATAGCTGCTGAGCTTGAGGGCAATCGACTCTTTGGGAAGGACAGATATCCGATCGCAATACCCGACGACGTTTTTGACGAACCCGCTAGGCATTTCGCTATTTAGACTGATATCGGTTCACCTTCTAACGTAATGCGGTAATTCATTCGTCCGCTCGTATCTCGTATCGAATCAGCTAATACAACTTAGCATGAACCAACCGCGTACCTAGACCCGCGCTCTTAGGTGAATAATGTTCGTGAGACAATTCCCGGACTAAATTTACGACGGCTCACAACGGGCTAGGAATCGGATCGTCCTCGCAAAGCATAAGCAATCACCCGCCCGCCTGTTTCCTGATTGCCGGGCACCGTGACTAAAACGTATTGCCGCCCAGTCGCCGGGCTCACGTAGCTCATGGGAGTGGCATCCGATGCGCCTCGCAGCTCATCTTGCCAAATGACATCACCCGTCAGCGTGTCAATGGCACGCAATCGTCCATCGATGACTCCAGCATTAAAGATAAGGCCTCCAGCCGTGATGAACGAGCCCGCAGCATGGGGGAAACCTAGATTGAGTGGTCCCGTCCCACGTCGCCAGAGAATCTTCTGCGTGGTGAGGTCCACGACCGCGATTTCTCCATAGGGCGGTTTTAAACAGGGCAAGCCTATTGGTGAAGCAAACATACCGACGCGTGCAGCAAACGGTGTGCCTCGCTGTGGACCGCCAATGCCGTAGCCACGCGAAATGCCCTCCCTCGAACCTGCGACACCTTCTTCCCTTGGAATCATCTTAATGACGAACGCGAGATGTAGGTTGTTTACCACCATCAGCTGGCGCTCTTCATCGACAGCCACGCTACCCCAGTTCATGCCACCAGCCGGCCCGGGATAATGTAGCGTTCCCTGGACAGAAGGCGGTGTCATTGGGCCTTCATAGCGAAGGTCATAAAACGCTTTGCGACACGCCATCTGATCAAACGGTGAGATCCCAAACAGATCTTGTTCACCTATACGGGGGTGTGCAAAGGACGGCATACCAGTAGAGAACGGCTGGGTGGCGCTGGATCTTTCATGAGGCAAGTTCGTCTGTGCTACATCTCGCTCGGTGACTTCAGTCAGCGGCTCACCGGTGGCTCGATCCAGCACAAAGAGCTCCCCCCGTTTTGTAGGAACGATCACCGCTTTGCGTTTAACCCCATCAAGATTGAAGTCAATGAGTGTGGGTTGTGACGGGACATCGTAATCCCAGATGTCGTGGTGGGTGGTCTGAAAGTGCCAGCGTGTCAGCCCGGTCTTGGCGTCGATCGCTACGATGGAGCTGGCAAATTTGTCCATAACCTCCGTACGGTGGCCACCGAAGTAATCGGGTGTGGCATTCCCTGTAGGCACGTAAACAAGGCCGAGTTCGTCATCGGCCGACGTCAGGCTCCAGACATTAGGGGTTCCTCGGGTGTAGAAACTGCCATCCGGCGGCATGACCGTTTTCCCTTCGCGGCCGATGTCCCAAGCCCAAAGCAATTGACCCGTGCGCGGATCGTAACCACGCACGACGCCCGAAGGTTCCTCGGTCTCTTGGTTGTCCATGACCCAGCCACCAACCACCAATGCGCCGCTGGCAACGGTAGGCGGTGACGTGACGAAATAGTAAAGGGGTTTCACTTCACCCATGCCCGCCAAAAGAGAAATCTCGCCGGTACCGCCGAACTCTTTGCATGGCGTGCCGGTGGCTTTGTCTACCGCAATCATGCGCGCGTCAGTAGTCGCGGTGTAGATTCGTTCGGCACAGGACTCAACCTTAGGGCGTTCTGGAAGATGGTAGTAGGTCACCCCTCGACAGTTGCCAAGGATGCCAAAGGACGGCGTGTCGTTTTCGGGATCGAAACGCCAGCGTTCGACTCCCGTGTCAGCGTCCAGTGCAAGCATTACGTTTTGGGCAGTACAAAGGTATAGCCCGTCGTCTATTTGGATAGGTGTCCCACTGAATCGACCAGTTTTACCGGTATCCGTCTGCCAGACGCGGGTCAGTTCGCCAACGTTCGTCCTGTCGATCTGCGCATGGGGTACGTAGCGGGTACCCGAATGGTTTCCTCCATACGCTTCCCATTCGAGGGAATTCTGCGGAGGGCCGTAGCGGGTATCTGCAATAGGTGGAACGTTGTCGCTCAATAGATCGAAGGTCATGGCCAATACCACCGCGACGCTCGCCGCGGTGCAAACCTGGATTGTCCGCATACTGAAGAATTTTGGCATCTCGTCGCCCCAAAGGCCCCGCCGCATTCCAGGGATAGAAAGCCAAAGTGCGATTATGCCGATCAACCAGATGCGCGATCCCACCAACCAGAAATTGGTACCCACTTCGTAGACAGCCCAAGCGAGGGTTAACAGAAGTACCGCCATGAATACGAAAAATCCACGGCGCTCGTTCCGCCACAAATCGACGGCACTGAAGGTCATTAAAATCCCTGCACCGAGGTAGTACAGGGTGCCGCCCATCAATGCCAACTCGGCGCCGGTCCAGATCATCGGCAACCCAAAGATTCCGATCACGATGGCGGTGGTTCTTAACGCCCATTTACCTTTCATTGGCATACCTTCCGCAGATTGTCGTTTTGCCAAACGCCCTCGTTAAGTAAACGTTACGCCGCATCCCCTCGCCTTCGAGACAAGAAAAAAGCTATGGCAGTCAGCGGCAATAGAACGTAGAGGGATACTTGTCCGGGCGGTACTACGGGTAACGGTTTCGCGATCAGTAAGGCGACTGCTAACAACTGAGTGGTCAGTACGTAAAGAAGGAAAAGAGGTATCCAGGCCCGCCATCGAAAAATAATCAGCCACGCCAACACCGCCTCTATTAAGTGATATCTACCGTAGTTACCAAAAGCGTTGATGATCGTTTGCACCGCTCCTTCGGGATACGTTTCGATCGGTATACCGGCAATAATTCCCGAACCTCCGTCCGGAGCAAAATAGTGAACGCAGCCACGAAACGTAAACATGCAGGCTAATATCACTAGGAAATAAAGCGAAAGCGATGAGCCAACATAATTGTTATCGGGTTGTGGAAAAAGCGTCATCTCGTCCTAATTTCGGTTTTGTTATGACCAACTAACGAAGCCTCGCTTTTCAAGAGTCTGGGTGTTCTTTGAAATACACCAGGGGGTCGGTGTAATCCACACTGCCATACAGGAAATTAACCTTTTGGAACCCGAGTAAACGCTGCAACTTCTCTGGAAGCGAGAGCCACACGTGACGCGGAATGCCGACGTATTGATTCTCCTGCTGTCGTAACCAAGACAAATTGAAATTGAAGTTAATTGAACGACGTCGCTTGTCATCCGACGAGTTACCCCCGCCTGCGTGCCATAACGCACCATCAAAGACTAAGAGCGATCCTGCCGCCATTTCAGCAATAACAAACTCCTCGTCTTGATTGACAGGGTGGGTCCATCGATGACTTCCCGGAACAAGTCGGGTTGCCCCATTCGATTCGGTGAAATCGTCCAGGGCTATCAGGGTATTCGCGATAAACGGTGGTCTTGGTCGAGGCAGCGGGTAATGCCCGTCGTCCTGATGAAACCCTTGTGGATCGACGCCCGGATCCGGACACATCGCGGTTGCGACCGACAACTGGAATAAAGGGCCTAGCACACCTTCAATAATTAAAAGTAGCAACGGATTCGTAGCCACGTCATCGACGGCACGCGTCTTCGCGAATAAATTGTGGACGTGGACCGTTTGTACACCGTAATAGCCTTTTCGATGACTCCCTCGAGAATCCTTAGCGTTTCGATTTCCCGTGAGTTCGAATATCGGAGCCATCCGATCGCGAACATCGGAAAGTTCTTGTTCCGACAAAAAATCCCGAAGGATCGAATAACCCTGCCGGTCAACTTCTTGAATCGCGGTTTTCACCCGTACTGAATCTGGATGGTCTAGTTCTAGACCATCGGTAAGAGGCCTCGGCGGCTTCAAAGAATTTACCCGTTCGATAAAGTCCACTACATCGCTTCCGTCTTTGTTGCTCACTATGGTTTTTCCCGTAGGCTTCCGTAGCTTAGCCAGAGGTCTGGCCAAAGCATACTGAATACCCAAGCCCGAACACACAACTGGGCTAAATACTGCGGCATCTACCGAAGCATCGAGGAACCGTCGTCGGTCAAGCCGGATCCATAAAATTACGGGCCTCTAGCGAGCAGATCAAACCCGAATAGTCCCGAGACACAGATTGTTCTCCACTAGCCTCAATCTCGACTGAGCGGAGCCACGCGTTCGCCAAACTCACTCAGACGATCGAGTCCGCCTGGTCCAGCAAAGAAGAATGCCGGAACCATGATCCGGTCAACACCAAGCGTGAGCATCTGCTCTATACCCGCAACCGGGTCAGCCATCTGCGCCCCGAACATCGCGTTGATCCCGATACTGTCCGGGTCCCGCTCTGCCTCTTTAGCGGCGTCACGCAGACGGCCAATCAACGCGCGTAATCGTTCGAAGTCACCTTCGCCAGGAAAGTAACCATCGGCAATTCGCACCGCTCGCCGAATGGCAGCATCGGTATCGCCACCCACGATGACGGGAATCGAGCCATTGACAGGGCGCGGGCTGCACGTAGCGGGTTCGAAGTCGACGAACTCACCATGAAATTCTGCATGCGGACCCTCCCATAGGGCTCTCATGGCAGCAACATACTCATCGTTTCTTGCGCCGCGCCGTTCCCAGAGGACGCCCAATGTTTCAAATTCCTCTTTCAACCAACCGACACCGAGCCCGAGTTCCACCCGGCCGCTGCTTAACTGGTCGAGCGTCGCCAGCTCCTTGGCGAGCACGAGTGGATTGCGTTGGGGCACGATCAGGATGCAGGTACCTAGGCGAAGCCTCGGGACCGCGGCAGCAACAAAGGCAAGCCAAATCAGAGGATCCGGGATCGGTGTATCAGATTCCGCCGGTATTTTCCCGTCGGGGGTATATGGATATTTAGAATCGATTGAATCCGGCAACACGACGTGCTCGCCACCCCACACCGATTCAAACCCAATCGCCTCGGCGCGACGGCAGATTTCGAGCGCAGAATCACCGTCTGTTCCTACACTGCTAGCAAAGGCGAGCCCTATCTTCATGTCATCTCCGGGTTTACGTCAAAGTACGCCATCGTACATAACCGAACGACTTAGCACTCATGTTCATGGGCTCGACTAACTGTTGCATGTATGAGGCGTCTGAATACATACCTCAAACTCTCATTGGTTAGTCGGACTTTGGATCTGAACCAATCCAAGACCATGACCATGACAGGTTGATGCGTTAACTTATGTTTGAGACGACGGGGAGCGAACGTGTCTATCGAAGAAAATACGGAACTCGTTAAGAAGGTTTTGGCCAGTGGTCTGGATGTACTCGAATTCTTGGCAGAAGACGCTGTCTGGGTAATCCCCGGATTCGGTACTTACCGCGGAAAACAAGATATCTATACCAAGCTGCTTGCGCCCACGCATGCCCTGATGGAGAGCATGGGTCGCTCGGTCATTACGAACATCGTTGCAGACGGAGACTATGTCGTTGCTGAGTCCTACGCCAAAGATCGGATGACCAAAAGTGGAAAGGCGTATAACAACACCTACTGTCACGTATACAAGGTGGTGGATGGCCTCGTCCACCACGTTACCGAGTATGCCGACACCGCTCTGGCAAAAAACGTTTTTGCTGGCTGAAACGCGAGAACGGGTCCGACTCTCCCGGCGTCACCGAATCAAGGCAGCGACCCCAGGGATGCTCTCTTTGGTTGTTTGGGAACGAGACCCGCCCACCGTTTACGCTCGAGCATGTACTTTTACTGGCATTCGCGTGTAGCCGTTAATGAAGTTGGAAAGTACTCGGGTTGGTTCTTCGAGGGTTTCTATTCGATCAAATCGCTCAAGAATCTCTTCCCAGAGCACCTGCAGCTGTAACTCTCCTAGGCGCATACCTAAGCACCGATGGATGCCAAAACCAAACGACATCTGGCTTCGAGCATTGCGTCGTTCGATATCCAATTGGTTGGGATTGTCGAAGACTTCAGCGTCCCGATTTCCCGAGTAATACCACATCACCACTTTGTCACCTTTCTTGATTGTCTTCCCACCTAGCTCTGTATCTTGCATAACGGTGCGTCGCATATGCGCTAATGGCGTCTGCCATCGGATCACTTCGGAAATAGCGTTGGGCAGTAGGTCCGAATTGTCTTTCAACGTTTCAAGTTGCTCCGGGAACTTATTAAACGCATTGATACTGCCGCTCATGCTATTGCGAGTGGTGTCATTCCCGCCCACGATCAACAACATCAGATTCCCAAGGAATTCGTGCGCCGGCTGGTCTTTCGTTGCGGCGTCCTGAGCAAGCATCCTTACAAGATCAAATCCTGCCGGACCGTCCGCCCTTTCCTGCTTCAACCTAGTGAAGTACTCCAGACATTCGCCCAACTCTTTTACCCGCTGCGCCTGACTGCCAACTATGGGCGAATCAGCTTCCGCGGTGGTAACGTCAGACCAACGGGTGAGTTTGTGTCTGTCCTCGAACGGGAAATCGAACAGCGTGGCCAACATTTGTGTCGTCAGTTCAATGGACACCCGATTCACCCAATCAAATGGCTCGTCGAT
>DCBA01000073.1:0-382 GCA_002313255.1 Gammaproteobacteria bacterium UBA1119
ACCAGCACGATGTCTTCCTGCGACCAAACGTAGATGTGCTGCCCATTCAAACCATGTGCAGCCTTAACCTGCACGGGTGGTGTGTAACCGCCGAAGTAGTTGGCGTTTAATATCCACCAATGTAAGCCATAGTAATCACTTTGAGCGGTGAGGCTTTGGGAGACGAAGTCGGAAGAGAGTAGTCGAGTACCAGCCCAGCGCCCACCTCGGGCAAACAGAACGCCGAATCGTGCGAAATCCTCTGGACGCATATCAATACAACAATACGTCATCGGGTTGGTGCCCGTTGGGTCGAACCACAATCCTACGTTGCTCATATCAATCCCTATCGGCGTAAGTATCTTTGTGGTCAGGTAGGTGTGCGCATCTTCGCCCGTCGCCC
>DCBA01000073.1:765-3427 GCA_002313255.1 Gammaproteobacteria bacterium UBA1119
CGCCTGGCTGGTTAACGAGGTCTTGATTAAGCGCGAACGCGGATTGATCAGCTTGCGAGAAAAGGTCTGTGCCCTCCCCTGGTAGTCCGGCCCGCATTTCCAGCAATACTCGTATCGGAATGTTTTCTTTGTCAGTACCCTTCCATTCGGACAAGAAGTCACTCGCTCGTTGATCGAGGGACGTAATCAAACCTTCGTCGATCGCAACCCCGACCGCTGCAGCGTAGAGACTTTTCGCGACCGACCAACTTGTCCCCAGATCACCCGCAACGTAACCATCCGCGTAGCGTTCACCCACCACGTAGCCGTTACGAACCAACATAGCGGCCTGGGTCGCCGCATCACCAAAGATATGGGCTAAGACGTCAACCACGCCATCCTCATTCAATCCCTGGGTCGCCGCGTTAATGCGCGTAAATCCCCAGGATTGGTCGTTCGTATCAATGGTAGGTGTCCAGTCATCGAGATAACTTTCGATCTGCCCAGAACTGGAGCGAGCGGCATCGTTGCCAACGGCACCGTTAACGAGCGTATCTCCTCTGAAACCGAACAAATACCGAAGAAAAAGAAGACCATCGGTTAACGCTCCATTCGACTCGTCTCGGTCGATGTCTACGCTGCTCGAATGTCCCGAAAGATACGCCTCAATTTCAGCGGCTGAAGAACGGTCGGCGTTTATGGCGACAACGCCGTCGGTTAGCGAACTTCCTGAAAACCCGAATAGGTGGCGCAACAACAATAGCCCATCGGTCAGGGCTCCGGCCTCGCCATCGGAATCGATATCGAAACTGAAAGCAGCTTCTTCGGACCAGCTCACTTGTAGAAGAAGAACCCACATGAAACCGTACAAACCGATGAGAACTCGCCGCTTCATTTTCGTTGGTAGTTGCCGAACCGATATATCTGAAGAATTCAGGCCGCGAGGCGGGTCATTGCTGGCGCCCGCCCAGTTTCGGTTGAACCGGCACCTCATATGGCGAGCCACCTTGAATTCGAATCGTTACCGAGCGACTCATTGAAGAGAATCCAGCGGCAAGCGATGTCACTACAAAATTCACTTGTGTTTCACCTGTCCAATTTTGATTTGCCGCCGCAAACTCAACATTAAATAATCGGAGAGGGCCTAGCGAGTCGCTATCCGGCCATCTCCCACTGAAACTTGTGTACGCGATAATGGCGCGTTTATCGGTCGAGTGATCGTCGTCAAGATCAGACGTATCGACAATGACTGAATCCATTGTTCGAGACGCTTGAACGAACCCTTCCGCATAAATCGGGATCAAAGATTCGAGTCGCAACTTGGTGCTATCAAAGAAAACGGATATGCCCGCGCCCGCTGTTTGCAACCCGCCCGGCACCGTGTCGTAACTGACAGTGAGCTCCGTCCCAACCATACCAACGTCCATATCAATCGAAGCGGGTTCAATAAATAACGCCTGTTGGTTCGCGTCGAGCGTCGCCGCTAACAGCGATATGACGAACGGGAACAAACGTGACCCTGTCTTTGCGTTAATTTGATTCAATCACAATCCCAAACAACGAGAATCCAACCCGTCTTATAACAGCGTCCTACAACAGGGTACATAGAGGCAAGACGGGACAGGTTTTCGACGAAAAGCCGCTATCGTCAGCGTCGGTGTCCGTGGAAGCGCCGGTGAGACTTTCAGCTAGTTATGGCGGGGAAATCGTTCTGTATCGCCATACGCCTGTACCGCTCGGGCCCGGTGCCTGTTATAGATACAAATCAATTCGCCGTTCCGGGAATTGGGATGAACAAACAGCGCTTCATTTGGGCCACATTTACCACGGTCTCCCTCGCCTGCGCGTTTATCGCTTATTCGTTTTTTCCAAAGGCATTTCCAATCGTTTCCGTCGACATCTCTATGACTCGCGAACTCGCGATTGAAAATGCACTGGACCTGTCGCAAGAACATGGGTGGGGGCCGGCACGACCGCAAAGGGACGCGGCCTCGTTCGAAACCAATATCCCCGTAAAGACGTTTGTCGAGCTTGAGGCCGGGGGCATCGACGGGTTCGCTCGCCTCCTCGAAGACCCAATCTTTTCACCCTATACCTGGCGGGTACGGCTTTTCAGTGAAGGCGAGATCAACGAAACCACCGTCCGCTTCCGACCCGATGGGCGTCCGTACGGCTTTGTGGAGCGAATTGCCGAAGACGAAGAGCGCCCTAACGTCGATCCCGACGTTGCCAAACAGACAGTTGAAGCCGCCGCAAGTGGTATCTGGGGCATCGATCTCGCGGGTCTCGAGTTGATGGAATCGGGACAGGACGAAAAGCCGAATGGCCGAATTGATCATCGGTTCGTTTACGAAAGCCTTCGCCCTGATCTCGGGGACGGTCGATTGCAGGTTAGAGCTCGTGTGTCCGGCGATCGCATCAGCATGGTCATGCCGTCGATACGTGTTCCCGAATCGTTCACTCGCCGTTATCAAGAAATGCGCTCCGCCAATAACAGCATCAGTACGATCGGCCAGGTCGGTATGTTTCTCTTACTGATTGTATGTGGCATCGGCTTTTACCAATTATCACGACGCGGGCAATTGCTATGGCGCCCAGCGATTGTTGCCGCGGGTTTGATTGCTCTTTTACAGATTGCCGCCAGTCTCAATACGTTGCCACTTGCTTGGTTAAGTTACGACAC
>DCBA01000094.1 GCA_002313255.1 Gammaproteobacteria bacterium UBA1119
AAGGTTTTCAACATTGAGCCCTGAATCCCACGCGATTGCCACCGCCCAGGCGTTCATTGACGCCTTTAATTCCCAGGACCACGAGCGACTCGCAGGAACGTTGAATTATCCCCATACCCGTTTGGCGTTGGGACGCTTCCGGAGCATCGACAGCGCCCAAGAGTCTGTTGCAGCGAGCGCTGCCGCCGAACCGCGTCTAGCCGACGAAGGCTGGCATCACAGCGTCATCGCAAAGATCGACCCGGTTCACGTCAGCGTCGACAAGGTCCATCTCGCGATGACGGTTGAGCGATGCCACAAAAACAGGCTGGTCTACAACACCTTCGATACATTGTGGATCGCGACGCTGGATGAGAACCACTGGGGGATCAAGTTTCGATCCAGCTTTCTACGGTGATGGATCCGGCAGTTCTGGTCGTTATTGGGTTGCGTTAATCTAGACCCATGCCTGGGATACACAATCAACGCGTGGCACGCATCGCCACCGAGAGTTTTGCTGATCTCCTCGGCATACAGTTGGTGAGCAACCAGCCCGACCACGTTGTCGTTCGCATGCCCTATCGGCCTGCGCTCGGCGTCGGTCGGATTCATGGAGGAGCCATCAGCGCCTTAATTGACGTTGCCGCCACGGCCTCGTTTTGGTCGGACCCCACCCTTAAAGAAACCGCGATGGGTGCAACGGTTGGCTTCACCGTGAATTTCCTGAAGCTTGCGGTCAATTCGGACTTAACCGCGAACGCAACGGTACGCCGCCGCGGAGGGACGCTCTGTACCGGCGATGTCTCAGTCACCAACGAGGCGGGGGATGAGGTCGCAATTGCGGTCGTAACGTACAAGTTGACGCAGTAATTCGGTCGACTGGATCAGCTGTCACGCACCATCTCGCGTCGTTCCCATCGATCGGTAAGGCCCAGGAGCCCGGCAAATTCAGGCGGGTTGCGGCGCAATACTTCGGGGTCGATGCCTATATAACTTTCGATCGGTCGCACGTTTTGACGATTACAAGTTAGGTGCAGCACGACCCGTTCACCCGGAAGGGTGCGAGGACAATTACCATGCCACATAGCGCCATCCCACAATATGATCGAACCCGCCGGTGCGGCAACCGCAACCGCTTCCGATTCGCCTTCGCCACTTACCGGGTGCCGCCGCAAATGATGCGAACCCGGCACGAACCGTGTTGCGCCCGCGTCTTCCGTAAATTCGTCACAACAAAATATCGATGTTGCAATGACACTATGTCCAGGGAACGGTTGTTCGTATCCGTTCATATCGGCATGGATGGCGAAGGGTTTGGGCGTGGTCCGCTTAACCGATGCGGACACTTGGCTCACGATAAAGTTAGGGCCCAGTAGGAACTCGTACAACGTATTAAGCTTCTCTAGTTGGACCGCCTGTTCGAAAACGATCCCTTCATTGAGCAGGTTCGTTGGAAATCGACGGAAGCCCTTCATACGATGGTTGACTTGTAAAACGCTCTCGCGCAGCTCTTCGAAGAACGATAAAGGAGCCGCATCCCGGATCACGGTATAGCCATCAATCGATAAATCGGACACGTTGCCTTCGAGTTCCAATCCGTCGATTCGTTTCTTTAGGTTTTCTGTCTTCGCTCGCACCGCTTCCGCAGTGTTCATTTCCGCCATCCGAACATCACTTTACCAACATCCAACTACCGAAAAGATAAGCCTTGAAAGCTTCCCTCACAATAGGAAACAAACTACCGTGTCTCGCCCACACTGTGCGGTATTGACCAATGGCTGTCGCCTCTCGCGAAGTACACCTCATTGAACGTCCGGAAGGGCTTCCGGTCGCAACGCAGTTCGAGATCGTCGAAACGACGATCGACGATCCGGCCGAAGGTGAATTCTTAATCCGAAACCAATACATGTCCGTCGATCCTGCCATGCGACCAAGACTTTCCAACGGACAGCAGCCGCTTCACAAGCCTTTGGGGGCCGGCACCATTGGAGTTGTGACAGCGAGTCGGCATTCCGCCTTCGCCGAAGGCGACGTCGTACAGCACGGGTTGGGGTTTCGCGAATACGTCGTATCAGACGGTCGCGGAGTCAGCCGTCTCGACGCCGCTGGGTTCCCGCCAACTCTTTACATGCACGTGTTGGGACCGACTGGATTTACCGCATGGGGAGGAATGCTAATTACTGGCGAACTCAAGGATGGCGAAAATGTATTCGTTTCGGCTGCAGCCGGCGCAGTTGGTTCAGTCGCCGCACAAATTGCGCGGATCAAGGGCTGTTACGTCATCGGGAGCGCCGGCAGCAGCGAAAAGTGCGAATGGCTCGAGAACGAGCTCAGCATCGACGTCGCTATCAATTACAAGGAAGGCGTGCTCCGTAAGAATCTAAAAGCCGCAGCCACACAAGGTATCGACGTATATTTCGAAAATGTGGGTGGCGAACACTTGGACGCAGCGCTACCACGGATGAACGTCGGAGGGCGCATACCCGTGTGTGGAATGATCTCGGCGTACAACAATTTCGGTGCACGCTCAACGGGAGTCACGACGCTTTCGAATATGGTCTACCAGCGCATCACCATGCGCGGTTTCGTCGTCACTGATTTTGAGGAGAAACGCGAAAAATTCCTTGACGACATGCGCGGTTGGGTCGCAGACGGCCAAATGAAGTATCGCGAAACCGTGTTCGAGGGCATCGAACAAGCGGCCGACGCGCTCATTGGACTCTTTACCGGTGAAAATATCGGCAAGGCGCTGGTGAAGCTCGACTGAGACTCAGGACACGTCGGGAAAAGGATCGTCCATATTGTCCGGCAAGGGCACGTCGAACGCGTTGAGGGTTAACGAAACGAGGCAGTAGTACCCCACGACGCTGACGAGTTCAATCAAACCTTCCTCGTTCCAACTGGAAATCGCTCGTGCGTACGTTGCATCTGAGATGCGATGAGCGTCCATAAGCTCTGTGGCAACGGACCAGGCTAAGGATTGGGTGCCTTTCAAGACTGGATCGCGACCCAAGCGTATGTTTTCAATCGCAGCCGCGTCCACACCAGCGGCTCTGGCAAGACGGGCATGCGCCGCGAACTCAAATCTCGCTCGGTGGTGTGCGCCAACAACGCAAATGGCAACTTCTTTGACGTCCTCCGCGATCGAAGTCTCAAACCGAGCGACTCCGCCCAACGCTTGTACCGCCATTCCAATGCGTGGGGCCCTGACCCAGACTCCAAAAGGACCCACCAAACCAATCGGAGTTCCGCCACCACGCGGCCCGCTGTTAATTGCATCCAGGACTGCTAGCTGGTCTTCCGTTAACTGGTCGTGTGCAAGGACTTCAAGTCGGGGCATAAAAACTCCTGTTGGCGTTGATTTGTTAGTACGGTAAATAGCGCGGTCGGGCAAAAAACACCAGCGGCTGGGATATACCAACTGATAACACCGTTGCAGCGGTACTCTCTGACACCGACCGGCTAATCAGGCCGGCCCGTAACCGAAAGTCCGAGCCAATTAGCGTTTTTTTGCGAGGCTCGTATAGATCCTATCAATGAAGCCGAGTGATGCGGATTCCTCACCGTACCGATCGGTATAGTCCGCGGTCGGGTTGCTCGCCATTATGTCTTGGAGCGATTCGCCCGCATCCATCAGCGTTTTCACCCGGTCACGCACCGTGGTCAACATCGCGATGTAGTCGGCAAGAGCATCGGTATCGGTTATTTCGCCGTGTCCTGGGATCACGACCGCTCCCGGTTCAAGTTGATCCAACGTCTGTTGGCAAAAGGCAATCATGCCGTCGATGTCGCCACCGCTATCCGCATCAATAAAGGGGTAGCCGGTGTTGTTAAAAACATCGCCGAGGTGCACCGCGTTGTGGTTCCGGAAAAATACCGCAACGTCGCCCGTCGTGTGCGCCGGGCCGAAATGCATCAAGTCGATGCGTTCGTCGTTGTAATGGAATCGCATACCGTCATCAAAGGTAATACTGGGTAGCGCGTCAGGCGGATACGGATCCTGCCCATAACGGGTGACAACCAAATTAACCACGCCGCCCCTCGCCATATCGACCCGCGCATTCGACTGCGCGACGATTTGTGTTCCTGCCGGACCGAGCGCTAGGTTTCCTTGGGCATGATCAAAGTGCCAATGAGAGTTTATCGCGTAGTCAATCTGCGGACCTTCACGGCTGGCCCGCCTTGATCCCGCAAGGGTCGCAACCGCGTCGTTAATTTTATCCATCATCTCCGGGAACTGATCGTCGACGATCATGACGCCGTCGCTGCCAACGGAGACCGCGATATTTCCGCCAACACCGAATAGAACGAATAGGCCATCGCCGACTTTTTCGCTCCGTATTTCAGTAGC
>DCBA01000108.1:0-510 GCA_002313255.1 Gammaproteobacteria bacterium UBA1119
GTTTCGCCAACAACCCGGGTTGGCAATCGGCATCACCGCCGCCGGCGGAGCATTTGGGCAAGGAATGGTCCCGTACCTTGCCGGAATAGTGATCGAAAGTTCCGGTTGGCGAGACGCGTATATGTTCATGGCCTGCGGTTACCTAATCCTTGCTCTGCCGTTAGGCTTCCTCGTTCGCGAATCGCCTGTTCGACTCCGAGCGATGCAATTTCCCGACGATCAACCCCAGACTTTTCCCCTAAAAGAAACCGAGGTTCTCCTTTGGTTATCCGCGGCGGTGCTGTTCTGCTGCAACTGCATGTCGGTGCCTATAGTTCACTTAGTCCCTTTGCTAACGGATGCCGGACAATCGTTGTCCTCAGCAACCAGTGTCCTCATGGTATTGATGTTCTCCGGCGTCCTAGGACGGATTCTAGGCGGAAAATTAGGCGACGTAATCGGGCCACTACCAGCCTATCTACTGATGTCCCTTGGACAGACCGTATTCGTCTTGTGGTTCCCATTCACAGG
>DCBA01000108.1:882-8758 GCA_002313255.1 Gammaproteobacteria bacterium UBA1119
GGCGTCATGTCTTGCATATTGATGTGCACGCGCATGATGGTTTCGCCTGGATTTGCCGCTCGAGCTATGAGCATCACCTCGTTCTTCGGCTACGGCGGTATGGGCATGGGAGCATTCGTCGGCGGTCTACTGTTCGACATGAACGGAAATTACGTAGGTTCGTTCGCCTTCGCGTCAATCATGGGGGTCGTCAATTTGGTGATATTGGGCCTGTTCCACTACCGCATTAAGCGACGGCACGACCAATCGCCCGACGATACCGCATTCGTCAGTGCGACCTCGTCGTGACGCGTTTCCTCAGGCAAACGGATCGGTTCCCGTCTGCATGAACGGACCGACACGCTCAGGGTGCGCGTTGTGTTCACGGTACGGGTAAAGGTGTTCTCCCAGCAAACGCTTCAGATCGGGAAAGCGTCTAAACAACGTAGGGTCGACCTCACCTTCCCATTGGTGGATCGGCCGCATATGCATGCGCATAAAAACTTGGACCAAGGTGATACGAAGACCGGGATTCGTGCGAGGGGTGGATCCGTGCCAGGTTGCCCCGTGCCATATTGCTACCGATCCTGCTTCTCCATTTAGCGTGATCGTCTTAAACGGGGTCGTCGCCGGATCCTGTTCATGCGGCAAGGTCGCTCGTCCATATTGATGACTGCCCGGAGCGAAAATCGTGGGGCCGTCCTCTGGGCCCGCATAATCCGTTCCGAGCCAAGACACATTGCAGACGTGCGCAATATGGCCACCTCCTGGGGGAATACCATGGGCGTCGCTGTGCAGTGGCAAATTGTGGCTGGTGGGAGGCTTAATAATCCACGTATGGCCCGCGAGTACCGCGCTCTGACCGAGCAGCCAACGCGTAAGGGCAAGTGCCGCGGGATTCAACGCAGCTTCCACGAACACATCGTTTTCCTGCAGCAGGTACCACGAGTTCTTCCCCAGGCCCTCGCCCGTCGCCTTGGAGGTACGGTAGTTACCGATTTTTACGCCATTTCGTTTTTCGCAAGTGCTTAAGATCGCGTTCCGAAGTTTGGACACCCAGCGTTTCGACACACCCAATTTCTCGCGTGGAACGATCGTGACTCCATACGCTTCAAGTTCAAGGGCATGTTGAACGAGATCATATTTCTCAAGCTCGAGCATGATCGCATCGGCATTGGGAGAGGTATGAAGTTCAGCAATACTCATGGCGATGGCCTCCTGTCCGGCCTCCTATCGGATCGCTACCGGGTTGATTATGCCCTGAACAGCCCCCTCGAAGCGTGCCTGCCCAAGTACAAACAAAAATTCCCACGCTTCATCCGAGGCAAGCGCGCCAACGTTCATATTCTCCAAGATATACACGCCGTTTTTAGCCAACAGAATCGGGTGCACGGGAAACTGCATCGATTCGTCTTCAAACGGTACGACCTCCAAGCCCCAAGTATCTGCGCCGATGGCAACAACGCCGAGTGAAGCTAGGTACTCTGCACCTTCAACCCCAAGTCCGGGTTGCCCACTCATAAACCGCGTATTGTCCTGTCCCGCCAGCGTCTGCCAGCCTGTATGGAAAAGCACCACATCGCCTTGGCCAATAGATACGCCTTGTGCCTCGGCTTGGGCAACAATTTCTGAGCGATTAAACACCGTGCCCGCGCTCAGCATTTTCTTGCCGAAAAAACGGGCCATATCGATCAGAACACCGCGCGTGACAATGGGAGGTAGCTTATCGATCGACAACTTCGTCAAGCCGGTGGTTGCGACAAAATCGGCCGCCTTATTGCCGTTGTAATAGACATGGTTAAGGCCCATGTGGCCTAGTCCATCAATCTGACTTCCGACCCCAAGCCAGGCGAACATCAGATCGTCGTTACCGGTCGCAAGATTCGCACCTTGAGTAGCCCCCGTCCCATCGCCACCCTGTACAACTGTCAGCGAAAATGATCGGGGCGGATACGCCGGCGTATCCCGACCCGTCACGACGCCCAACGGGTAGGTTTTTCCCGTCTTGACTAACTGGGCAGCCTTGACAACACCCTCGGGCGAGAGGTTGTTGATGGCGCCAAGAGTATCCCCCTCTCCGTACTTCGACGGGTACCAATCATGGTCAGCTACGGTCGACATCGCCAATCCGAATCCGCACCCGATCGCACACACTTTCCAACGATTCATATTCCACTCCCTGCCATTTACGGAAATAGTACACCGACAGTTCTGAAAAGCTCTTTCACGAGCCATTGACCAACACCTGTAGTTATACCCCAAGCTTCGATGGCTTTGTGCGCCCTCTACACAGCCTTCCTATGCACTTACGACCGAGCTATGATCTTGTCACCAAAACCTCTTCTTACTGGAGACGTCGGTGGCAAAAAAAGCGCACTGGTATTACTACCGCAAAGGCTGAACGACTTGCACGAAAGCATCCAAGTTTTTGGAAGCAAACGAAATCGAGATCAGCGAAGCCGTTCCTGCAAGCCGCAAACTGCAGGCGACAGATGCGCGCGAGCTGCTTAAGTCGGTATCCAAGTTAATCGTGGCGAAAGGCAAAAAGGTCAACGAATTTTCGGTGAAAGACCGAGTCAGCCGTGACGCGGTTGTAGCAATGCTCGGACCTACGGGGAATCTACGCGCGCCGGCGATTCGATCCGGAAAGACTATGCTGGTTGGATTCAACGATGAGGTCTTCGGCAGCACGTTTCACTGATCCCGGCTGCCGAAAATATGCTTAGACGCCTCGACCTACTTCCATGTCCATATATCGTCTCGCGGGAACGGCGGACAGCCACAAAACAACCAACTAAACCAACATCACGCTCGGCGATATCGGCGGCCATTGTCTATCGAGAATGCATTTCATTCGCTGACAGAATGCAGCGAATCAACCGCGAGCATTGAGCGTGCATTGGTCACGTCGCGAATTCCTAGCTGCCACAGGAACCGCGGCAGCAATAACTGCACTAGGACAACAATCGTTCGATGGATCTTGGAACTCAGGTGATCTCCTCCATTTGATTCCCGCGGCAAATCACGAACAATTTGCCATCAAGTGTTCATTCCGCAAACCACGAACTGCACCCAAACTCTTAATCGGGGATCGCACCATCACCGCGAAAATGACCGACACCGAGGGTCGGTATTTCAGTTTTTCGGTTGATAATCTTGAGTCCGATTATCAATATATGTTACAACTTATTGATAATAAACATAAATTATTGTGTGACACTTGGAACCTTTCGACGTTTCCCTTACCCGACGCGATACCGAGCCGAGCCCGACTTCTCGTATTTACATGTGCTGGCGGCCATCCCAACTACAACTTCCCTGCGGAACAACAGCCATTTTTACCGCTCGAAATTCGACAGCGCCTTATAGCACGTGGGCTGTCCTTTAAACCAAACGCGCTTATAGCCATCGGGGATCATCTGTACTGGGACCAGAGGACGCAACTTGACGCGCTGGATGCCGAGCGAGCAGCTCGAGCAACAGCTTGGTATGACTCGGTGGGTCACCTCGATCGACGAAAGGGCGCTAAGGGCACCACCAATGAAGCGGTGATTAAGCACGCGGTAGAGCCTCAGATAGCCAATCTCTACGGTGTCATGTTGCGTTCGACACCTAGCTATTTTGTTAGCGACGATCACGATTACTTTGAGAACGATGAGGCGACGAATCGCTTTGTAACGCTACCTCCACACCACTATCAGCTGTCTTTCGCACGCTTTGTGCGTGAACTATTCCTTCCCGAATTCCTTCCCGACGTCGCACGACCTTCCCTTATGTCTGGCTCCAGCGCCGGAGATCGAGACAGGGGAATTTCCGAGAGCTTCGGTACCTTTCGTTACGGTAACCTTGCAGAAGCCTTAATTTACGATTGCGCTCGGTTTTTATCGCTTAAAGGGGCGGTTGCCGGACTCGTCCCACCCGAAGTCGAACACTGGCTCGCTCAAAGGACCCAGGACCAGAAGGTTCGCCATCTCTTCCATGTCCCTTCCCATCCATTCGGTTGGACCGCCGGCAAGTGGCGCGAATGGTACCCAGACGTCGCCGACACAGGCGATGACGAGACGGCAGTCGCGCAAATTCGCTCGGGTGGCACATCGCGATTCAAGCTCACAACAAAACGACAGAAGTTTATGTGGCAAAGCGGATGGTTCAGGCAACATCAGCGCCTACTACGAATGCTCGGTGGACAAGCCTCGCGTGAAGGCATGGTACTTTCAGGTGATCTCCACGCAACCGGGCACGCACGCATACGATCCAGTGCCGACGTGATGCTGGATTCTCCTGTTCATGCGATTTTGACAGGTCCGATTGGCACGCGACGGGGTTGGCCATCGGCATCCCGCGGTACGCCCCCCCTACTAGCTGCCGGTATCAACGCTGATACGCCGGCACCGGTGTCTGAAAGAAACGGATTTACGCTTATCGACCTCACGCAAGATGAGGCAACAATCCAACTCTTTGCGTGGCGAAATGAGCCGGTCGAAGCAATCGATACGCTTGAGCCATACCACAGCTATACCATCGAGCGACGAAGTTAAGAGCCTGTCTCATTTACTTGAAGCCAAGTCGGATTTCTGAATCCGCCGCACACTATCGCGTGCGAGTTGCAATAACCTCAACGCAACGGCGACTATATAAGCCCCCGGATTCTCTGAACGTATCTTTATTGCAGGAGTCCCACCATGACAGAGCGGATGATCGAAGCCAACAATATCGATATTTGGACGGAAGACTTTGGTGACCCGTCTCATACCCCGCTATTGCTCATCATGGGCGCGACTGCGTCAGGCATTTATTGGCACGAAGACTTTGTCGAGCGACTAGTCGAACAAAAACGCTACGTGATCCGATACGACAACCGAGACACCGGACAATCCACGTGTTTCGATTTTCAAGAAGCACCGTACACGCTTGACGACATGGCCGCGGACGCGGTTGGCGTATTGGACGCGTACGATATCTCGTCCGCTGACGTTGCCGGTGCATCCATGGGCGGCATGATCGTTCAAGCGCTAGCCTTGCAACACCGCGGTCGCATAAGATCGGCGACGATCATTATGTCGTCACCCCTGTCCGGCGGTGGTGAACAACCCGAACTTTCCGCCGATGACTTGCCTGGCCCAGACCCATCATGGATGACTAAGTCAATGGCTGTACAAATGAATCCGGCAGAAACAAGGGAGGAGCGAATCGAGCAACGAGTGCAGCTCTTTGGAATGCTTTCCGGGAGCGCAGAAGAATTCGATGCTGAACGTCAACGTAGCATTGCCACGCGTGAAGCCGACCGCGCAAATGACTTCAACGCGATGAATAATCACGCGTTAGCAATTGGTGTCAGCATGCCCATGGACCGTCGTAGTGGCCTCAGCCGTATCGACGTGCCGGCTTTGGTAATCCACGGGACTGAGGATCCGATCCTTCCCTACGCACACGGCAAATCACTTGCAGAGACCATCCCCGGGGCGAAACTCCTCACGCTTGAACGAGCAGGACACGAGATGCCCGAAATGTATGTTGACGAAATAGTTGACGCCATGATCAAAATAAGTGGCGCGTCGACTGAATCTGATTAGAGCGGGCGTCGCAATTTACCCGTCTATACAGCCGTACAAAGCGCTCCCGAGTCCAGTCCCCCGAGGATCACCCACAATATGGTTGTCCATCTGATTCATGACGTACGAAAAGCAAAGATGAGCGTCGGTATCGATTGCGATCAGCGACCCTCCTGCCCCGCCCCACCATAACGTGTTTGCATTCGGACTGATGGGTATGCCTTCAGTCGGTAAGGCGAAGCCCATGGCGAACTGAATCGGCAGCCCCAACACAACGTCGACTCCATCAATCTGCGGTTCAAGGGCTTTTCGGGCCCCGTCGGGTGAGAGCAGCTCGACGCCAAACGCCCTCCCATTATTTGCTAGCGCGGTCTGCGCACGGACTACCGAACGTGCGTTACCATGGCCATTCGCCGCAGGAATTTCAGCCCGACGCCAACCATCCGTTCGAGTCACGTCAGTCAGATCGCCTTCTGTCATCTCACCCGCAAACACCCGCGCCGTAATCGAATCCGGATCCATCTGGAGAATGGGCGCGGTTTCCAAGGCGGGAATCAAATCTGCAATGCGATTAAATTCGGACGGCGGCACCCCAATATGGAAATCAACCCCTATTTTCTCAGCCACCTCTTCGCGGAAATAGGTTCCTATGGTTCGACCCGTGATCCGACGGATCACTTCGCCGATCAGATACCCTTGCGTGATGGCGTGGTAACCGCTTTGGATTCCAGGCTCCCACCACGGTTCCTGATTCGCGAGGTCAGCGCAAGCGAATTCCCAGTCGTAAAGTTCGGCATTGGAAAAGGGACGACTAAACCCCGGTACGCCGGCGGTATGGCTCAATAGGAAGCAGACCGGTATCCGGTCCTTTCCATTAGCTCCAAATTCGGGCCAGTAGTTGACAACGGGCGAGTCGAGATCGAGCTCGCCTCGGTCCGCCAACATCAACGCACATAGAAACGTCATGGTCTTGGTGGTGGAGTACACGTTAACGATCGTGTCTTCGAGCCACGGTCTGGTGTGCGCCTCGTCTTGGTGCCCGGCCCAAAGATCAACGACGTATTCACCTTCGAGTGTCGCGGCAAAACATGCGCCAACGTCCCCGTTCTCTTCAAAATTTCGCTCGAAGGCTTCCCGCACCGGGAGGAAACGTTCATCGCACTGGCCGTGGACTTCCATCGTTCTTGTCTCCCCTATTGAATAATCATTCTAAGGGGTAGGAATTGGCACAGTCACGGGGAAATGCAATCCCCGATGACTGTGCCGACAAAAACTAACCGCCAAATGTATGGCTTAGCTCTATCCCAAACATACGCGGCGGCATCGTGTACGTTGAGTTGAATTGCAAAGGAAGCGTCTCCGGATCACCGGTGAAGTCAAGGGCTCCGGAAAAGTACTCCTCGTCCGTCAGATTGCGCGCCCAGACGGCAACTTCGGTGCGGCCGTTGGCAGCCGTCCAGGTCACTCTGGCATCCATCAGCCAGAGCGGATCCTGTTTAGAAGCCAGCTTATTTTCGAGGGAATTCCATGACCGACTCGTGTAGTTCGCACCAAGGTGAGCGGCGAGATTGTGGCCACCGTCCATATGCCAAACGTACGACCCACTCAACGTGAGCGTCACGTCGGGAGTTTTAATGGGATCAACGTTCGTTAGGTCCCGGTCGACAATAATTCCCTCGCCCGTCACTGGATCGAGCAGATTGTCTTGGACATCAAACTGCTTGTATTCACCGTCTAGGTACCCCCACGAAACTCCAAACGTCAGATCATCCGTCGGTGCCGCAATGATCTCGACTTCGATCCCGTATAAATGGGCCTCCTGAGCGTTAATCAAATCCGCGGTCGGTTGGCCTTCGACAACACGACCCACCGTCAGCTGTTGCTCTTCGTAGACGGTATAAAAACTGGTCGCATTGGCCTGTACCCGCCCGTCCCGTATCAGGGACTTAACGCCAAATTCCCAATTTCCTGAGACTTCGGGTTTATACGGACGCATGGCTATGTCCTGATTAAAGCCGCCGCTCGAGTAGCCCATGCTGTATCCGCCATAGACCGTAACGTTCTCGCCCGGTTTGTAACTCGCAATCACCCTCGGCGTAATCTTGTCGAATTCTGCCTCCTGGTAACACGAGTCGCTGGTCGGTAATCCGGTCGCTGCATCAAACACCATACCGGGACAGTTGTACGTCGGATCGAACGCGCCACCATGTAGGGTCTGAGTCCGTTCAAATTCCCGTTCATCCTTGGTTCGACGCAGACCGGCGGTCAAATCGAATTTGTCATTTACTTGGTAGACGCTTTCGACAAAAAACGCGGTCGACGTGTTCTTGGTGTCGTACCTTTGG
>DCBA01000101.1:0-48033 GCA_002313255.1 Gammaproteobacteria bacterium UBA1119
TTCGTTTCGTTAGTGTTTTGGGGTTGGGTACTCGGTCCCGTTGGCATGCTTCTCTCGGTCCCACTTACCATCACCGCCAAGATTGCGTTGGAGGCTAACCCTACAACCCAGTGGATTGCTTATTTGTTGGGCCCGGCAGAATCGGGCCAGGTCGCGGAACGCGTAGACGAAACCGACGAGGAATGAGCTACGAGCGCAACAATATTAGGGCGATGGAAGGTTACACCTACGGTGAACAACCCTCAGACAGAGGCGTTGTAAAGCTCAATACCAACGAAAACCCCTACCCACCAAGTCCGCTGATTAAATCGGCTCTGAAGAACTTTGATAGTGATGTTCTGCGACGCTATCCCGATCCTTCAGCAAGTAGCCTCCGCAAGTTCGTCGCATCTCGATTTGATATATCCGCCGACAACATCCTCGTTACCAACGGCGGTGACGAGGGCCTTCGCCTTGCTGTCACCACTCTGGTCAACCCCAAAGGGGCGATAGGAATGGTTGATCCAAGCTATTCGCTGTATCCAGTCCTGGCCAATATCCAAGACTGTCGTATCGAGTCGCTGCGACTAGAAAAAGACTGGGCATTACCCAAAGGATTTAGTGAGCGGATAAACGCGTCGGGCGCGCGGCTCACGTGCCTCGTGAACCCCCACGCACCCAGCGGTGTTCTCTGCTCCGTCGACGTACTCCGTGAAATAGCTAATGGGTTAGAGGGCGTTCTCCTAATCGACGAGGCCTACGTCGATTTCGTCGATCCCGCGCTAGGCCATAGTTCCATTCCGTTGGTCCAGGAGTTCGACAACGTTTTGGTGCTTCGCACCCTAAGCAAAGGATATTCGCTGGCAGGTCTCCGACTCGGTTTCCTTATCGGAAACGCTGCCTTGATTGAACCAATGGCCACCAAGACCCGCGATAGCTACAACATCGATACGATCACGCAGGCTCTGGCGTTGGTTGCCCTTAACGATTCCAACCACGCACTAATAAATTGCGAAAAAGTCAGAGCGGAGCGTGGTCGAATGCGCAACGAATTGTGCAGGATCGGTTTTACCGTCCCAGAATCGCAAACGAATTTTCTACTAGCGGAAGTTCCCGGACCCATGAACGCGTCGACGCTTTATGAGTCGCTTTACGACGCACAAATACTGGTACGCTATTTTGATTCGACGCCGCTCGACCGATGCTTACGTATAACCATCGGTACGCCGGAAGAGAACGATCAGTTCTTAAAGACCGTTAGTCACATGCTCCAAGCAAGCTAACGGAGAATTTCATTGCTTTTCCCGCTCACAGACGACAATCCGACCCGTCGACGCCCAGTCGCCACCTACGTAATCATCGGTCTTAACGTGGTTGCGTGGGCACTATTCCAACGCTTTGGTTTCGACCCTGGATTTTCGGAGTCTCTGTGCCGTTACGGTCTCGTTCCCGGCGATCTTCTGGGGACCATCGAACCAGGGAGCAAACTACGTATCGCCCAAAATCTAATCTGTCAGTTCGATGGCGAGACCAACGTCGTCACACTGGTCTCTTCAATGTTCATGCACGGGGGTTGGTTACACCTAATCGGAAATATGTGGTTCTTGTGGGTCTTCGGCGACAACGTCGAAGACTCAATGGGTGCATTTCGTTTTACGCTTTTCTATTTACTCACCGGCTTGGTCGCCGCAGCGGCTCAAATCGCGACCGACACAACCAGCGTGATCCCCATGGTGGGCGCATCCGGCGCCATCGGCGGCGTCATGGGTGCGTATGCTCTTCTATATCCTCGAGCCCGAGTTCGAACGCTGATCTTTCTCGGTTTCTTCATCACGACAGTGTCCATTCCCGCTGTTTTCATTCTTGGTTGGTGGTTTGTCGTCCAGCTTATCTCGGGCCTGCCATCGCTCGGTCGGCCAGGGGGAGGCGTTGCGTTCTGGGCACACATCGGTGGCTTTATCGCCGGCGTCTTGCTCGTCACGCTTTTTCGTCAGCGCTCGTCGAACACCATCGGCGGGACCTAGAAAAGTAGCTCGGCACTTCCCAAGCTACAGGACCGCTGTTAGTTTTGCTCGCTAGATCGCGCATAGTCGAAAAGGATCAGTGATGGACCACCCGCTGCCGGCACTAAGTCTCGCCGCCGTTCCAGGACGCCGCCAACGAACGTTGGATCTCGCCCGTGAGATCGAGCGGCGGGGCTTCCCCGGAATATATTGCCCGAGTCTGTCAGACGGCCTCGCATTATGCGAAGCACTCGCATTCACCACGTCAGAGGTGCGCTTCGGGACAAGCATACAGCCGATCTACACCCGCAACGTCCAAGAATTTGCACAGATGGCAAGCTTCATCCACGAAGTATCAGGCGGACGATTCGACTTTGGCGTTGGCGTCAGCCATGAACCGGCGATGAACCGGTTGGGCATCAAGCAAGGGAAACCACTGGCCGATATGCGCAGCTTCGTTGAAGAACTGCATGCGGTTCCGCGCGCTGGCGAACTTCCGCCTATTATCTTTGCGACGCTGCGGAAAAAGATGATTCAGCTATCGGAGACCATCGCCAACGGTATGGTATTCGCGAACGGCGCGCGCTCACATATGAAAAGTTCACTGGCGGTCTTGAGCGACCAAAGTCGTTCCGAAAACCATTTCTTCATCGGCAACATGATTCCCACGTGTGTTCACGACGATGTTGAAGCCGCGAAAGCGGTAAACCGCCGCACCCTGACCAGCTATGCGATGCTCCCAAATTACCGCAACTACTGGAAAGAGGCCGGATACGAGGAAGAAATGAACGCCGTGGAGGCAGCGGTTAACGAACGTGACTTCGACCGAGTTGCTTCTTGTCTCTCGGATCGTTGGCTCGCTGACACGACCCTATTCGGAACGGCAACCGATGTCAGGGATGGATTAGCGGCCTGGTTTGATGCCGGCATAAAGACGCCCATCGTCGTACCGTCGGCGGTTGAGGGCGGGCAATTTAAAGCGTTCGAAGAATTCTTTGAACTTTGGGATTAGGTTCGAGTACGAAACCGGCAGACTCCCGCCATGCTCATCCCGGCTGATAGCGAAGCAACGTTACGTCGTCGGTTACCTGATCGAAATAGGGTTGTAAACGCATGCCAATGACAATGTCCGAGGGTTCGACGTTGACAAGTGTCGACGTCATTCGGACACCCTCGTCCAGTTCAACCACGGCTAATTGTTGCGGCGTTTCATCGGCGAAGTGTGGGGCCGTCGGCTGGCGTGCCAGAGTATAGGTGTAGAGGACGCCCTGACCCGATACTTCTCGCCATATAAGCAAGTCGCTCAAACAGGAGGGACACCGCGTACGCGGGTAAAATACCCACGAGTCACACGCATCACATCGCTGAATTTGAACCTTGCGCTCGTTGAGCCCATCCCAAAACGGTCGAGTCGTCGTGGATGGCCGCGGAATAGGTTTCACCAAATCCATGCACTAACCTCCTTGCAGAATAAGTGCTGCCTGCTCGCTCATGATGCCGCCCGTCCCCGATACATACACATTATCGCAAGCGCTTACTTGTCGATCCTCAGCGCGTCCCATAATCTGCCTTGCGGCCTCAACCACCTGTGTCATCCCACCAGCAGCACCAGCTTGACCCATGCCCAACTGGCCGCCGTGCGTGTTGAGAGGGAAATTCCCGTCGTGCGTCATGCCCGAATCCATTATGAAGCGCTGGCCTTCTCCTTTGGCGCAAAAACCTGCATCTTCCAATGTCAATAACACGGTAATGGTGTAGCAATCGTATATCTCTGCCGCGTTGATATCGCCAGGCTCCAACCCCGCCATCGTAAACGCTTGTCTTGACGCCGGGCCCACGGGGGTATCGCACATGTCTTTTGCATACGTGGGTGTTTTGACGGTCAGGTGTTCGCCAAACCCCGTGATCCGAACTGGACGGTGACGGCATCGCTCCGCCACTTCGCAGCTGGCGACTACTACGGCACCACCGCCGGCGACGGGCATAACGATTTCAAGCATCCGTAGAGGATCAGCAATCATTTTGCTCGCCAACACTTCTTCCGCCGTCGTCGGTTTGCCGTAAAAAGCCGCAAGTGGATTCAACGCCCCGTTCTGACGTTGATCGACCACGAGTTTTGCCATGGCCGCTTCGTTATAACCGTACTGAGCGCCGTACCGCTGGGCGATCATCGCGTATCCACAGTTCTGCGCGAGATTACCATAGGGGATTTCGAATTCGGCCTGGGGAGAACCCCATTCGTTGCTGCTTGATTGGAAAAAACGTCGCGGATCGATCGCCCTTGGCTCCGGGTTAGAAGGAATTGGGAGCGCGGGTGTGGCACAAACAACCACGTCGGCTATGCCTAATTCGATGGCGGCCGCAGCACGCCAAACCATCCCCACCGAGGAAGCGCCCCCAAGATCAATGCGTTCCGCAAAATTAACCGGTTGGCCCAAATACTCAACGATCGTTGCTGGCGTAAACATCCCCGACTCGCGAATGTCCGTACAAGCAATACCGTTGACGTCGGCAAGCTGAAGTCCCGCATCGTCTAGGGCCATGGCCGTCAGTTCGGACCATTGTTCTATGGTGAATAACCTTGGCCCGTTGTATTTGCGTTCGTGTTTGAATTCGGCAAAACCGACGATTGCCGCCTGTCCTCGAAGTCCCATGATTTCAGTTTATCTACGGTCCCCGGAACGTATAGGCTACCAGCTTCGCCACACAACGTGCGCATCGAACGCATCATCCTATGAAGCACAAGTGGCTTTGGATCATTCGTCATGGCCAAGCGGCTAACTCTCTCGATATACCCGACTTCGAACGACCGTTAACGCAACAAGGCCAAGAACAGGCCCGCGTTGTCGGACGAGACATTCGCTCCACAAGCGGGGCACCCGAATTCGTGCTCACCAGTTCGGCGCCACGCGCAACTGCAACCGCGAAACTACTCGCAAGGAAAGGCCACGCCGTAGTCGAAGAGCAAGAGCATCTTTACATGGCGTCCGTCGACACGTTGCTGGCAGCGATATGGTCGATCCCGAGTGACATTCGTTCCGCCATCGTTGTTGGCCACAACCCCGGTGTTAGTCATCTCGCGAACTTGCTTGCAGGTAAAACGGAATACCGACTCCCGCCGTTGGGTGCCGTATGTTTCGAAGTGACAACCCCATGGGAAGATCTTGGCTCCAGTCCACTTCACGTCAGTCGATTCGTTAAACCTAGCGCGCACGTACCGTGACCATCGCTCTTTTGTCCGATAGATTCCGAGCTACCAGGCCCGTCAAAATGGGATCGATGGAATAGACATAAAGGACACTAACAGCGCTGGACGGATGACCTGTAAGACGGTATACGTGACATCGTTTGTGTGTCTGAAAAGGAACCCTTCCCTATGGTGTCTTTAATCACCTGCATCGCCGTTCTCGGAATCGCCTACGGTGTCTATCGGCTTGTCGACCAATTGCCAGACGTGCTTTTTCGCGTTTCCGAAATACAGCGTGATATCGCGGACATTCGCCGAAAATTGGTGGCAGATGAGCGTGAACCGGACGAAGCCGAATAGACTCGCCCGTCAATCCCACCTCGGACCGCGAGGGATCGCATTGCTAATACCACGGCAATCCGGGTGACGGACCCTGTCCGTCTCCTCAAAGCAGACCGAGACCACGCTAGAAACGCGGGAGACCCTTGGGCCGATCTTTGTGTCGTCGCTAGTATCAGCCCGAGCGGGGAACCCCGATCGCGCGTTCTGGTATTGCGCGACCTTGACGACCAACTCGCGCTCTTCTTCAACGCTTCGAGTCCAAAAAGCGAAGAATTTAAGCGATCGGAATCGCTGTCTATTCTGCTGTATTTACACGCACTGAAAGTTCAATACCGCCTAACAGCCACATTCGCCGAAGTCGACCCCAACGTTATCGCCAAAAGTTGGAAACTACGCCCTCCGGTTCCGAGAAAATTGGATTGGCTCTACGCGACCCGCCCTCAAAGCTCAAGTGTCCCGTCAAGAGAAGCGTTACTCGACGCAATTGACCGCATCCCCGAGACCACGACCGCCCCACCAACCGCACGCGGGTACGCCCTGGTCCCAACGGAAATCGAACGCCTCGATCTTGATCAGCCAAACGGCATACATGATCGACGCCGTTATAAGCGACTGGGTGATAACTGGCACGAAACCGTATTGATCCCTTAAGGTGACAAACGTCACCGCAACAGCGTCTCGGAGCCGGCGACATCCTCGTCGGCAGGAACGATCCCCACCAACGTCGCAAAACACGTTTTCTTGGCGGTCTCCACAAAACTCGCGATGAACGCTACAGGAGCCTCATCCCGCCGCACCGCAGCGTATAGATTCGGCCATATACCCTCTTCTCCTAACGATTTAGCAACGATGTAATTCTTTTCTACGTGTTCATGGAGAGCCCAATTAGGCAAGCAAACCACTCCGCGGCCGCTAGCCACAAGCTGGATCATCATGGTCGTGAGCTCAGCGGTTCTAATTGCACTCGGCTCGACGCCTGCAGGTTCGAGAAACGAACTAAAGATGTCGAGCCGGCTCCGATCCACCGGGTACGTAATCAGGGTTTCCTCGACTAAATCGATAGGATTTACGCAAGGCTCTTTTGCCAAAGGATGATCGGTCGCCACGGCTAAAACCGCTTCATACCCAAAAAGCGGCATGTACGTGAGTTCCAAATCTCGAATGGGATCTGCTGTAATCACCAAATCGAGGTCCCCTCGCACCAATGCCGGAAGGGGTTCAAAATGGAACCCACTGGAAACGTCGAGCTCAACATCGGGCCAACTTTCTCGATACTTGTTAATGGCCGGCAACAACCACTCAAAACAACTGTGGCACTCAATGGCCATATACAAACGCCCGGAAACACCACCTATAAGCCGTGTTACATCGTTCATAGCGCCGTCGAACTGAGGCAAGACCTCGTCAGCTAGTTTCAACAACCGCGCGCCCACGGACGTGAACCGAACCGGTCGCGTCTTGCGCACGAAGAGAGAGCAACCTAGGCGGTTTTCGAGATCTTTGAGCTGGTGGGACAGCGCGGACTGAGTCAAAAACAAGCGTTCAGCCGCCTCGACTAAACTGCCGGCATCACGCAGAGCGAGTAATGTTCGTAGATGGCGGAACTCTACTTTAGACATGAGATAGTCTCATCTAATTATATAAAATCATGCACATATTTCACGTTTAGTCAACGCATCGTGCTGAAAAAGAGAGGGGTGAGGCGACTACCCAAGACACCCTCTGCCTAGAAAACAAAAAGGTCAGGGGCGTATCGGGAATTGAACGGGCCCCTTAAGTTCCTCCAACACCGGCTGGATCCATTCCACCCATTCACATAAGGTCGGACGCGTTTCCCGCGGATCAATTAGTTCGTGCACCGCAAAAGATTCTGCACGCGGAAAGGGAGACCTCGCGCTACGCAGCCGTTCTTCAATTTCGTGACGTTTGGCCTCCGGATCATCCGCACCGTCAATTTCACGATGATAAGCAACCGCAACACCTCCTTCGAGAGGAAGCGCACCAGATTCCACTGAGGGCCATGCGAGAACGTAAGCGTCTGGAGCGTAGTGGGCCGCCGTTGCAACTCCGAATCCTTTATGGACTTGAATTACAGCCCAGGGAATCGTCGCTTGCACCGCGGCGGCAACCGCTGCCATACCGTAACGTATCGTACCCTTACGTTCGGCCTCCGGACCGATCATAAATCCAGGCTGATCGACAAAGTTCACTACGGGTACATGAAACGTATCGCAAAGTTCCACGAAGCGCCGATACTTCTGCGCCGCTTCTGCCGTCATCGCGCCAGCGTATACACGACAGTCATTTGCCAGAACGCCGACCGCCTGACCACTCAAACGCGCAAATCCCACAACTTGGCTATCGCCAAAATCTCGCCCGAGTTCGAAGAATGAATTCTGGTCCAGAACCATGTTGACAACTTCCCGGATGTCGAAGGCCGCGTTCGAGTCGCGAGGCACCGCGTGTAAAAGTTCCTCTTCCATGCGCTGCGGATCATCGACACATTCCAACCGCGGTGTTCGCTCGTACACGCTACTCGGCAGATAACTCAGGAAACGACGACACTGGGCTAACGCGTCGTGCTCGTCCTCAGCGATATTGTCCACAAGACCACTCCGCGCATGCACTTTTGCCCCCCCAAGCTCGTCTTTCGTCATCGAAACTCCAAGCGCACGTTCCACCAGCTTAGGGCCGCCAATAAGTATCTGAGCCGTGTATCGAGTCATAACAGAAAAGTGAGAGGCTGCCATCCGTCCAGCAGGAAAACCTGCAACCGCGCCCCCTGCCATAGACGCCACTGGTACCTGGCCCATCGCGTCCGCAATGATGCGAAATCGCGGTGGCGAGAACACCGGCTCACCCACCGTCCCGCCTCGACGTCCGCCACCACCTTTGACGCTGCCGCCCCCACCCTCAAGCATTCGGACGAGCGGCACCTTGTATTGCACCGCGAGGTGCTCAGCATAAACGCTCTTTCGTAAACCAGCTGAGTTGGGCGATCCTCCTTTAAGAGTAAAGTCTTCTCCGCCCACCACGACACGCCGACCATCGACCTTGCCGAACCCGACGATGTAATTGGCAGGTACGAACCCCGTGAGCTGATCATCGTCATCGTATTCAGGAATTGCCGTGGCTTTCCCGTGTTCCTGAAACGATCCGGGATCCAATAGCACATCGATCCGTTCGCGGATCGTCAGCCGACCACGCGCGTGCTGCTTGGCAATGCCTTCTTTGCCGCCTTGGGTACGCGCGATACGACGTCGTCGGTTGAGCTCGTCAACCTCGTCTAGCCAACTCACTGAGGATCCCTAAATACCGGAGTCCGCTTTTCGAAATTTGCGTATACCGCTTCGATTTGATTCTCGGAGCCTAAAAGATCCTTCTGCAGCGTCGCCTCGAGGGAAAGTCCGGTCTCGGCATCGCCGTGCCATGATTTCTCATAGAGGTGTTTGCTCGCTCGTACTGCGTGCGGATTCCTACCCGCAATCTCTGCTGCCAGAGCTTTCGCAGTTGCCAACGGATCTTCGGCAAGGTGCGAAACAAGTCCAATCCGCTCAGCTTCGACGGCGCTTACGATTCGACCGGTAAACGTCAACTCCTTGGCTACATCGAGCCGGACAACATCACGCAAGGTTTGGGTAATGGACATGTCTGGAATAATTCCCCATTTGATCTCCATGACCGAAAACTTTGCTTCTGGTGACGCAATACGAATATCCGCGCCGAGCGCAATTTGACAACCGCCACCGTAGGCGACCCCGTGTACGGCTGCGATGACCGGCATCGGTAATGTTTTCCAAACATACGCTGGCCTCTGCGCATGGTTTTCAGGACGGTCGTCGCGCTGCAAGAGGCCACTTCCGACGTCGCCGCCCGATTCAGCTGCATCCGCCATGCCTTGAAAACTATCGAAATCTAAGCCCGCGCAAAACCCGGGGCCGTTCCCCGACAGCACGACGGCTCGGACGTCCATCGCCGACGCTAAGCTCTCGCCTGCCTCAATGATCGCCGTAAACATATCGCCCGAGAGCGCATTGTATTTCTCCGGCCGATTCAGCCTTACATCCGCAATCCCGCAATCAATATCAATCGTGACTATGTCCGTCATTGTCTCCCTCCCCAAAGCTCACTAAATAAGTGTGACACAAGCGATCCAAACATCCATACCGAACGAGCCGAGCGGTTCCCCCGTTAGGAATGCAAACAACTAAGGATTAGCAATATTTAGTCTTCGATAAAGGCAACGACTTGATCTTCTTCCACAGAATCTTCCGGCTGTACCAACAGCTCGGTCACGGTACCCGCTTGAGGACTTTCCACGGGAATTTCCATTTTCATTGACTCGAGAATGACGAGGACATCCCCCTCGGTGACGCTATCGCCAACCGCGACCTCTACTTTCCAGACAGTCCCTGTCACTTCGCTTTCGACCGGATACCGAGCCATGTTGATCTCCACCAAACAGGCGTTTATAGCAGATCGCCAAGGAAGGCGGTATCAAGCTTCGCCTCGATAAAACGAGCACTCTCCAGAATGCGACATAGGAGAGTGGCGTTGGTTTTGACGCCTTTCACTTCCATCGCTCGGAGGGCGATTAACGTACGGCCGATGGCTGCTTCCCGAGTCGCCCCCTTGCCGATCACCTTCGCTAACAATGGATCGTAGTATGGGGTCACGGTATTCCCCTCCCGATAACTCGCTTCGATGCGAACACCCGCCATGTCTGGAACTCTGAAAACGCTTAAGTGCCCGGGGCACGGCAACATGCTTTCAGGATCTTCCGCGTAAAGCCTCGCTTCGAGCGCGTGTCCGTCAATCCCGGGTCGCTCAGGTAGAAGAGTCGAAAGTCGATCCCCCGAAGCAATTCGTATTTGCAGATCGACTAGGTCCAACCCCGTGACTTCCTCAGTCACGCCGTGTTCGACCTGCAATCTGGTGTTCATTTCTAGAAAACCAAAGCGGCCGCGGTCGTATAGCGTTTCCACCGTGCCCAAACTGTCGTAGCCGACCAACGCCTCCACAGCCCGTGAAGACAACTCGTCAATGTCGGACCGCGCTATCGCCGGTGCGGGGGATTCTTCGATGAGCTTCTGATGTCGCCGCTGGACCGAACAATCCCGCTCGTACAGGGCCAGCAACGTTTCGCCATCGCCAATCAGTTGCACTTCGACATGTCGCGAACCCTGAAGAAACTTTTCGAGAAATACCGTCGATTGACCGAACGTCCGCTCGGCTAAACTGGTTGCCGCTGCGTACGCTGCCGTTAAAGATTCGGGGTCCTCGGCAACGATCATACCAATACCGCCTCCACCGGCCGTGGGTTTGAGCATCACCGGGTATCCAATCGTTGCTGCAGCATTCGTCAGCATCGTCTGGTCACGAATTACTTCGCTCCCGGCATGCACCGGAAAGCCGTTTTCTTGCATCCATTGCCGGGCTTGCGTTTTCTCCCCCATGCGTTCTAACCAGCTCGCAGCAGGGCCTATGAACTTCATGCCTGCCGCCTCAATGGACCGCGCAAAATCAGGGTTTTCTGCTAGAAAGCCGTATCCAGGATGCACGGCATCGGCTTTGGCCCGTCGTGCAGCCGCAAGGATATTTTCTCCATTCAAGTACGTATCAACGGGTCGGTACCCGGGCAGACGCTCGGCGCGCGACGCCTCCTCGACATGCGGTAATCCTGCATCAATATCCGAGTAGACGGCTATGCTTTCGCAATCAAGGGCGTTACATGCGCGGATAATACGCCGCGCGACCGCACCTCGATTAGCCACCAAGACGCGCTCAAACATTTGCCAGTCGCTCCACGTATGCCGCGTAGTTGCACCAAATTTCGCTAAATCGTCCGACCCCATGGATCGTCGTAGCCGACGTACGACGACCTGCGATGACGGCTCGATCGACGGAATCGCTAATCTCCAGCGCAACGTCGCTTAAATCGTTGATCACGAACATATCTGCACGGGTGTCGCCCAAGTGGCCCCTCGGGGGAGGCATTGGTTTCTGGGCAAGCTCAGCAAGAAGCCGCTCTCGCAAGCCAGCGTCGAGCAGTTCAGCCGTCTGCTCAATCATCCATCGAGATACGACGTCGGGTTGCTCGCATCGCTGTTTATAGACTTCCCACCGCATGGGTCAGAGAACGAGATCTTCTCCGGTCAGCCGAGCGTATGCTTCCAGGTATTTCGCCAATGTGTCATCGATTACGTTTGCTGGTAACGCTGGTCCCGGAGGCATTTTGTCCCACACTCCAGCCGTCACAAGTTCCTCTAAGTAATTACGCACAAATTGTTTGTCAAAGCTTGGTTGTTCGGAACCCGGCTCCCACAAATCTGCCGGCCAAAACCGCGAGCTGTCGGGGGTGAATATTTCGTCGATCAGTATTGGGATAGTGGCGCCCGGCGGAACTCCAAATTCAAACTTTGTATCGGCCAAAATAATCCCACGCTCAAAAGCATAATCCCGCGCATCTCGATACAACGAAAGTGTCGTTTCTTGAAGCCACTCCATGGTTTTGACACCGACAATCCCGATCCCTTGTTCAAAACTAATGTTTTCGTCGTGCAGACCGGCTTCGGCTTTCGTGGACGGCGTAAACAAAGGTTCGTCCAAGCGATCGCTGTTCACCAAACCTTCCGGTAATTCAATCCCGCACACGCGACCCGTGGTTTGGTAGTCCTTCCATCCACTGCCTGTTATATAACCCCTTGCAATACATTCAATCGGTACAACTTCCGTCGCCCGACAAAGCATTATTCGGCCGCTAAGAAGCTCTTTCTTTTTGTCGCTTATACCAGCTACGTCTTCTACGGCTGTCGAGACAAGGTGATGATCCATCCTGTCACCGAAGTAATCGAACCAAAATCGGGAAATTTGCGTCAAAACGATACCCTTGCCTGGCAGCCCATTGGCCATCACCACGTCAAAGGCGCTGGTCCGATCCGTGGCGACAATCAATAGTCCGGGATCGCCATCGGGAAGCACCACGTCGTATAAATCCCGGACTTTTCCGCTTCTTTTGTTAGGCAAATCGAGATCGGTCTGCATGACTAACTGCGCCATGTATGTTCCCTACGCGCTGTTGCCGCCATCAGCGGCATACACGGAACCCGTAATCCAACCCGCGTCGTCACTTGCTAGGAATAGCATGACCCGGGCGATGTCAATTGGCTCGGCATACCGTCCCATGGGGATCCGTTCGACAATACGGTCATGAACCGCAGTGCCCGCTCCTGGGGCAATGCCTTCCTCGAGGCTACGCATCATTCGGGTCTCAACGGGTGATGGATTGACCGTGTTGACTCGGATGTTCATCGCTGCGTACTCCTTCGCTACAGACCGCATCAGGCCAATCACCGCGTGTTTGCTGGTGGAATACGGCGCAACATTCGGCCCGCCGGATAATCCAGCGACGCTCGAAGTGATGACGACGCTACCACCGCCGCTCCGCATCATGGCCGGGATTACAGACTTTAATCCCAACCAGACCCCTTTCACATTAACCGCCATCACTCGGTCAAAGGTCGCTTCGTCGTATTCAAGCGTAGGTTTCACCGCACCCTCGATGCCGGCGTTGGCTAACAAGATATCGACTGCTCCGTATCGTTGCTCCGCAACCGCGATCATTTGATCGTTGTCGGCTGCGTTCGTTACATCTGCAACGCAATAACTGACTTGATTGCTCCCTATATCGTCGATGGCCGCCGCGAGTGCCTCCTCACTCAAGTCTGTGATAAGCACATTGGCCCCTTCCTCGGCGAAAAGCCGTGCAGCAGCTCTCCCGATACCTCCCGCACCGCCGGTGATCACCGCGGTCTTGTCCGCAAGTCTCATCGTGCCATCCTCGCGCCGTCTGTTGTGCAAACCCTAGCTTTCAAGGGCCGCACTGAAATCTTCAACCAAATCGTCGACCTCTTCGATCCCTACAGAAATTCGGATAAGCGACTCTGCAATGCCCATTTCTGCCCGCCGAGCCGGCCCCATCTCGTGATAAATTGTCTGAGACACCGGTATCGCAAGTGTCCGATTGTCACCCAGATTACTCGACTTAATCACCACATTGAGCCGATTCAAGAAATCAAACGGTTCCATTTCCTGACTCAATTCGAACGAAAACAACGCCCCTGGTTTTCTGAAAAGTTGGGCACTCCGCTGAAATTGGGGATGCTGGCTTAAACCAGGGTAGTACACCTGCGAAACCCTACCGTGGGAATCCAAGAATTCGGCCAGCGTTTGGGCGCTGGCACACTGTCTTTCCAATCTCAGCGCCAACGTCTCCGCACCGATACTAATGTGATGCGCGGCTTCAGCGCCCAGAGCCGCCCCAAAATCCCGGAGACCTTTTTTTCGGATTTGGGTCATACCCCAATTCGCTGAGTCACCTTTCTTATAGGCTTCTTCGATGTGTGCATAGGACGCCCAATCGAATTGTCCAGTGTCAGTGATCGCACCACCCAACGCGTTGCCATGCCCGCAGATATATTTGGTTAGGCTGTTGACAACAAGGCTCGCATCAGCATCGATGGGCTGAAAAAGGTAGGGAGAGGTCATGGTGTTATCGACGATGTAAACGATCCCGTGGGCGCGACAAAGTGCGCCAATCGCTTCAAGGTCACTGACTTGAGTACGTGGATTGGCGATGGTTTCAACAAAAACCATCCTGGTGCGTTCGGTCAACGCTGCCTCAACCGCTTTCACGTCCGTGGCATCAACAAAAGCGACGTCGATTCCGTGAAGGTCAAAGCTGCCAAAAAGGCTGTTGGTGTTACCAAACAAAAATGAGCTCGACACGAAATGATCGCCGGCGCGCATCAACGCGAACAGCATCGTTCCTATGGCCGCCATTCCCGTCGAAAAACAAATGGTCTGGTGACCCCTTTCCATCAACGAAATCTGCGTCTCGAGCGCGCTCACGGTCGGGTTGACCTGACGGCCATAGGAGTAACCTGAGCTATTACCTTGAAATACGTCCGCGAGATCCTGAACGTCATCGTATCCATACGCGACCGTCGCGTGGATGGGTTTGTGAATTGATCCGTGTTCCACCGGACTTGAGCGGTCCGAGTGCACAGTTCGCGTCGTAAAACCGACCATGCCCTGTAATCCGAATTGGGCTGGCGACTATATCAGATCGTAATCGCTGTCGATGGCAACGGTTCGATTGTCGCAGGGCGCTAGTTCAATCCGCTGATTTTGTAGTTTCCACAAACGGCAGCGCCCATAAATCAAACACACGAGAAAGCGCCGAGATGGCCAAGACATGGCGCAACGATCCATCGACAATCGCCGACCGGACCTGATCGATCGTATACAGATGCACCGCGATCGCTTCACCCTGACCAAGATCCTGCGAATCGTTCTTGGTCACACCCTCCGCAAGAAAGTGGTGACACAAATGCGAATGAATCGCCGGATTAGGTTGTACAGCACCTAATGACTTCCATCGGCCACCGCTGTACCCGGTTTCCTCTTTGAGTTCTCGTTGTGCCGCTTGGAGCGGCGTTTCTCCAGCATCAACCATCCCGCCAGGCGTCTCAAGCGTGCACGAACCAGTGCCAAAACGATACTGCTCGACCATGACCGACTGACCATCCTCGGTGAGAGCAACCACGTTGATCCAGTCCACCGATTCGAGCACAAGCCGTTTTAGAATTCGGTCTTCGGTCGGATGTTTTAGCCAATCGAAACGGACATTCAGGATGCCGAGTTCGGGCCCCGGTTCCGAACGTACCTTCTGCCACTCAAGTTGATCGTCCATCAAATTTCTCCGCCCGACTTGCAACATACTCCAACGAAATGGTTCAGCGTGCCAAGACCCCATCACGACGATTGGCAGCAACAGTCTCGGCGTCATTCACCCGTTCGTATTTCTACGGATCATTCGCCATTTCAGAACCCATAGCTGTTGATTACTTCCCTTTCGCCGACGAACTTATTCGTTTTGAAGAAGCTGCATTCCTTGCCGATGTAATTCCGGGGTCACCGTGTCGAGGTGGCGTCCTTCCTGCACCGAATCCACCAATGCCTCCACTGAGCTGAAATCGGCCACTGAATTCAGGGTGGTTAGCGTCGGGTAAATCATTTGCCAGTCTCCCCTCTCATGCCGCTGCAATGCTGCTGTAGGAGAAATCCACTCCCCGGATACCGTCTCTCGATCGTCACCCACCGCTTGTTGCCCCTGTGGCATCGCCGCCAGAAAAAAACGTGTGTCAAAGCGGGCGGGCGCGGTTTCCGGCGTAATCCAGTGACTGAAGTAATGCACTCGATCCGTCGCTAACTCTAGTCCCTCACTGCTAATGATAGTGGCAAAGTCTATCTCGCCCACGAGAAGGCGTTCGCGTAACGTTCGATAGTGGCTTCGTTCCGCGTCATCACAAAAATCAAAATCCTCGCCATGTCGTCGAGCGAGAAGCACACCACTTTCCTCAAAACACTCTCGAATGACCGTAACCCAATAGCGAATCGCGTTGTCCTTCAACCCCAACGTTCTCGAAGCCAGCTGGTCATTCAGACCAAAGCAGGCCGCTTCAAGATCCGCATCTTCTTTGTCCACTTTTCCGCCCGGAAACACGTGCAGATCCGGGAACACACCGCGTCCCGGTCGTTGCAGCATAAACAATTCAGGTCCTCTCTCGGCGGGTCGAACGATGAGAACCGTAGCCGCTTTACGGACGTCGACCACTTATGCCCGGCGCTCGTGCGTCAATCCAACTACTACTACGGTGCATCACGTCAGAGAAATTTCCTTCACTAGTTTCGCGACCCAATCATTCCTTGACGACTTCTTCCACGTCCGAGGCTGCAATAACAAGATCATCCAACGTCGCCTCGATTCTTTCCGCAATGTATGAGGCGAGTTCAAAATGGCCTTCCCGGCGGTTCGATGAAACCACGTAGTGGGAACTTGTTGCGTCCCCGTCTGCTTTCTTTAGGTGCACAATCGTAAGACGCTGTGGCCCTTCATCGTCGGTGACGATATAGGTCAGTAATGGCCCGTCACCAACCGGCTCTTCATAAATACCCATGACCGTAAGGTTCCGGAAACGATCGATCAGGGTTTGCACGGCGTCCTGATCGAGGTCGCCGCCTTGATCGGATACCCATCCATCGCCGCCTTTGCTGGAAAGGGAAAAAACACCTTCGAGCGTAAGCTCCCGCACTTCACCGACGGCTTGTAGTATCGATCGGTCGAGCCATGACGCGGAGTCCATTCCGACCTCGTAAACCGAAAATTTGACACTGTAAACAGGCCCGCCCGAGTCCGCCCTCGCGTGCACTTTGCGGTACCCCGGTGAAGTTCCAAGATACACGCCACCCAGGACTTTATCGGCATCGTAAAGAACGATGTGGCGTTGATGGTTTTCGTGTGTCACTTCGAAACGATCAGCCGTCGAATCTTGCTCTGCGACGGGCCAGCCACTGTCGGTGTCGGCTAGCTTGGTAAGGAACCGTTCAACCTTATCGGCGTCGGCTGGAATATCCGGTACCAATTGCCAGTTATCGCTATCTCGCACGAGGGTCACACCACGTTTTTCACCAATCGCTGAAATTTCGATTCTTTGAATCGAATCTGGTTCGAAACTTAGAAGAGGCTCTGGTCTCTGTTCGTCGTCTCCTAGTCGAAACCACCAGACGAGTACCACCAGTACGATTTGAATAACGAGAATTGTGGCGAGCGTCGACTGCTTCACGACGTCTCTCCCAATACGGCCAGATACCGATCACGCCTTTTTGCACCGACGTAGCGATGTATCAAGAAAACGACGAAAACCATCAACAAGGCAAGTACGTAATTGCCGTATTCGTATACTCGCTGACCTAGATCGCCGAGTGGCGGCAACGTGCTCGCGTACTGGTTTCTGCCTCGGATCGTTTGCAAGACCTCGTCTTCCACCGCCCAATCGACCACGTTTTGCATCAGATCAAGCGGTCTGGTGTACAGCTGCCCGTTCGCAACGCCGACCAATTGGATGATTTGATCCGAAACAAAGGAGTTCGAACCAAATACCAGCAACCGAGCAGACTCAGGAGAACGTTTAATAACGCCCGAGACGGTTCCCGGTCCAGCGTCCTCTTCACTTTCATTTTCGCCATCGCCTACCCGCGCGTCTTCGGATTCTTCGCTTATTAGCGCGGCTTCCTCTTGCAACAGCGGCGACTCGTCGAAAAAGGATTCAAAGCGCCCCGAAACCAGCACCCCTAGAAGTTGGCGTCCTTCTTCCCCCTCGGACTGATACGGTTCAACCACATCGCCGCTCAGTTTCGGCATGACCTCTGGCGAGGAATCACGCCAGCTTTGACTCGAACTCCAAATCAAACGCTGAACGTCGCGCGCCTCTGATCCGGTTTCGTCCAAGTCGATGGGCGACGCCCATGACATCGTCAATTGCGGGAGGCCAACCGTGATGGGGTGGTCCGCTAGCATCGCCTCGTCGCGAATGTCGATAAAGAACGGATAGTCCAACATTCGGTAATCCTGAAAGCTGAACCCGCCCACTCTTCGGGTAACTGGTGCTGGGAATTGTGCGTTTTGTGGATCAAGCACCATGGATTTGTCGATTGAGATACCGTGGTGCTGTAGCCAAGCTTCAAGTCCAGTCGTTTGCGGCACGGCTGAAAGCATCGACTGAGTCAGGGTGCTACGGAAGGCCGAGGTTGCGACAACGACGGTACCACCCCGCATTAAATATTGATCGATCGCAAACACCGCCCGGTCGTCGAGAACGGTCGGATCAACGATGAGCAAAACGTCCACACTGGCAGGGATCACGTCGGTTAGATCCGCGGGCTGGAGTTCATGGCTGCTACCAAGTACGTCGCGTAGGCTGGCAAATTGGTTTCCCGGCATCTGCTGTCCTCCAGGATACTGGGGCGGCGTTGGGGGCGGCGTGTAAAGCGCCGCTGTCTTCATCAAACCCGACGCGAAACGCTTTAGCCCTTCGTCCAACCCTCGCTCCAGCCCGTCGCGGTCTAGCGATTCAGGGATGGGGATTTGAACGACTGTCGTGTCATCCGTTAGGGTCAGGTGAAAGTAAAACGTATTGGCATCGAAGAGACTCGCTGCCATGGGGCCAAACCCGAATTTGTCGGCGATTTCCTCGGCGACCGCGCCGTCGTTCGCGTCCGGATCAACAATTTCCCACGAAAACCCCTCCCCGGCCTCCAATGCGGTACTTTCGAGCAGCTCCTTTAAAGACCGTCCTAAAGACGCAAGCTCTTGAGGCATGCGTTCGTCGGGCGAAATGTATCCCGTAAAACGGATCGGTTGGACGATGTTTGACCAAACGCTGTCGCCACCCTGAAAGTCGTATAGCACCTTTTTGATGCTTCGGGTGACTGCATACTCTGGATTCGGGAGCCAGACATCGAGATCGGTCTCGCCACGCTGCTTAACATCGATCAATTCACGGAAATTCAACACCTCGTATTCATCGCCGTACTGAACGAGAACATCGAAATACGAATTGACCAAACTCGCTTCGTGCCGGTCAACCGTCTGAAAGGGTACCGGGCGAATACCGTACTTAGTGTTCGCCTCGTCCTCCAATTCCGCATTATCCGCGGGGTTGACGATCTCCACCCTTACTCGATCACCGCCGGCCACACCGTATTCGACCAATAGATCTTGCATTTGCGGCACCAGCGGTGCCAACAACGGATGCGTTTTGTTGCTGAAATAGCCCCTTATTAGCAACGGTTCACGCAATCGTCTCAGGTATTGTAGCGTCGCCTCTGACATCGAGTACTGGTCGCCACGGGTGACGTCCCAGCGCAGGGAATTACCCACACCGTGTAACCAGACGTTGGCCACAAGAACATTCGCCACAACTAGCCCTAACAGGATTTGCGATCGGCGATGACGGACCGGCTGAGCATCTTCTGACCATCCCTGGCGATCCAACCCGTAAACATTCAATGCAAGAAGACCGACCGCGATCGACACATAGAAATAGAGATCTCGAAAGTCGAGCATACCGCGCGTGATCGATTCGAAGCGCGAGCCCGAACCGATCATTCGCAGAATATTGGCACTGTTGTTATCAACTAGATCAAGTAGGAAAGGGCTGCCGATCAAATAGAAGGACCCACAAGCCAAAGACGCCAAAATTAGCGCGACGATTTGGTTGTCGCTCCTGGCACTGACAAACAAACCAACGGCTATATAACTCGCTCCCAGGAGAATCGCGGCAACATAACCGGCAAGAACCGGTCCCCAGTCCAAACCCGCTAGGCTGCTGTCGACAACCGCCAAGGTGAGTGGGAGGGGTAATGTGAGCACCAAAGCAATACCGAGCAGCGCCCAGCACGCAAGAAACTTTCCAATAACGAGCTCCCAGGTCGTCACCGGAAGCGTGAGAAGAAATTCTAGCGTTCCACTGCGACGCTCCTCACTCCACATTCGCATCGTGAGCGCGGAAGACAAAAAAATCAGCAAAACCGGCATCCATTCGAACATCGGCCGAACGTCCAAGATATTCCGTGCAAAAAATGCCTCACCCCAAAAGAAAACAAAGAGCGTGGATCCGAGAAACGCGAGTAAAAATAAGTAACCTATCGGCGACCCGAAGAACTGGATAAGCTCTTTGGCGGCGACCTCCATACTCTTGCTCTTGCTAGCGAACATCGCGGACCTCGCTTACTTCCCGGAAGAGTCTTTCCAAATCACGTTGAACTGGTGCCAAACTATGGATCGGGATTTCCTTAGCTACTAAGGTGCGAGCCACCTGAGCAGCGAGTTCCTCAGGTTCGACACCGGTTCGGGTGAGGAGTATCCGGTCTTCTTCCACAACGACATTCGCCGTTGCACCGAGCGCGTTCTCGACGTCCGCGGGACGTACCGTAGTCCTTAACTCGATTGTGTCAGCGCGTTTCAAATCCTCGAGCTTCTCATCGATCGCCAATTCACCATCGCGCATGATCAACACTCGATCACAAATAGCGTCTACTTCTTGCATGATGTGGGTTGAAAGGATCACCGTCGCGGTTTTGGCCAGATCCTTCAGAAGACGCCGCATCTCTTGGGTCTGTCGAGGATCAAGTCCATTAGTCGGTTCGTCGAGAATTAGCACGGGAGGTTTATGCAAAATTGCTTGCGCAACCCCAACGCGCTGCTGAAACCCTCGAGATAGGGTGCCTATCTTATCAAGGGCTCGAGATCCGAGTTCCATCGCCTCGATCACATCCCGTAGCCCGGATTCCGCTTCCTTACCGGCCATACCGCGCATGCTTGCGGCAAAGGTTAGGTAGTCGAAGACCGACATGTCTGGGTAAAGCGGGCGATTTTCGGGTAGATAACCGACCTTACTCTGCACCGCTACGGGCTCGTCCCGAACGTCAATTCCATCGACCAGACCTCGCCCAGAAGTCGGTTCGAGGTATCCCGTAAGCATTTTCATGACGGTGGTTTTACCGGCTCCGTTATGCCCAAGAAGGCCTACGATCTCGCCTGAGCCAACCTCGAAACTGACCTCAGAGGCAGCTACCACAGCACCGTAATGTCGCGTTAATCCATCCGCTTCAATCACTATTATTCTTTCCCTAGTGGTACGCAACGCCGCGCAGGTGGCATAGATTAATGTGCTACAAAGACAAATTCCATCCCGACAACGCGTGGACACATAAGCAGCGTTACTCCAGGCTGCCCGAATGACTAGCCGGTACATGATCCCTGGCCCAGCCGGTAATTTGGAAGCCATGGTCAATGACTCGGACGGAGGCTCTTGGGTCATACTGTGTCACCCTCATCCTCTCTATGGCGGTTCGATGTTCGACGCGGTTCTCGACACTGTCGAACAAGCGTTGACGCCTATGAACCTACGGACCCTACGATTCAATTTTCGCGGCGTCGGGTCTAGTGAAGGCGGATACGATAACGGGGAAGGCGAAGTGAACGATCTACTCTCGGTCCTGGAGTGGCTCCGCCAAGCGAAAAACCCGTCAATCCTCTCAGTCGCCGGTTACTCATTCGGTTCCGTGGTGGCAAGCCGGGGGGTTGCCAATAACAACACCGTATCTCGTGTCGTGTTAATTGCTCCGCCCACGTCTTCTTTGGCATTAACAAACGACCTTACGTTACCCATACGAATCATCGTCGGCGATGCCGACCCATTTGTTGACCTTCCGCAGCTCCGACAATGGCAGCACGACCAACACGACGCCGAAATCGTCACGATCCCTGGGGCCGATCACTTCTTTGGCAGCCAACACCAGGCTTTACAATCAGCAACGTCGGCTATTTTCAGTGAAGCCCTGCCCCCGTGATCCAACCGTGACTAACGAATACAGCCGCATAAACGGCTAGCCCCAACAGAATCGGCAACCATAAGTCTTTCCAGCGGAGTGTGGCCCGACCCGCCGCAATAGCACCGAACGGGACGTTCGAAGTGCGCGCAGTAAAAACACGCCATGCGTCCTCTTGCTCACGGGCCATTCGCGTATCGATCAGGTACGTGCCAAAGGCCGAGATAAGCCCGAACGTACCGAAGAAAATTAAGGAGGCGACGTCACCATTCGCTGTCATATGTCCCGCGACCCATAACACCACGGCCCACTGAAACGGATGGCGGGTAATGCATATGACGCCACGTGGTTCCGTTCCCAACTCGCCTTCTTTCCCAAGACTCGTTGGGTTCTTGGTCGAAAACGCTCCGACGGCGAGTACGAAAGACAACCCCACCAACACGTACGTCAACCACCAATGAGCCGGGCTTGGCACCCACAAATACGGACTCACCGGTCGGTCCGCGTAGCTCAAGATCATGAACCCAAGCGTGAACACCGCGACGATAGAGTACGCGGCGAGGTAGCCGTTGCGACCGAACCGCTCGATCAGCACTGAGCGAAATGACGTGCTGCTGATTCCGAGGTGTGAAATCAGGAACAACGCGCTCGAAAAAACCAGCCTTGACAAAACCATGCCTCATCCATGGATAAGAATTTAATCCTGCATCCGTGGAGCACAAAAGCCAACCTAGGGAGCTGTGGTACGCTCTTTGCCATCAGCTTGGGGGAAGGCGATGCGCAACATTACGGGAAAAGTTGCATTCATCACTGGCGGCGCAAGTGGCATGGGCTTGGCGATGGCCCGTTCATTCGCGGCTGCCGGTATGAAAGTTGCGATCGCGGATATCGAACAAGATGCGCTCGATCGCGTCAAAGCGGAGTTCGACGCGAGCAACGCCGAGGTCATTACCCTTCAAGTCGACGTGACCGATCGAGCCGCAATGGAAGCCGCCGCGGACGCAACCGAAGCGGCTTTCGATAAAGTTCACGTCCTTGTAAACAATGCCGGCGTCGCCGTCGGTGGATCGCTGGATCAGATGTCTTACGAGGATTGGGATTGGGTCATGGGCGTTAATCTCGACGGCGTGGTCAATGGCCTACAAGCGTTCGTGCAGCGAATTAAAGCTCACGGGGAGGGCGGCCATGTCGTCAATACCGCATCCCTCGCGGGCCACTTCGCGATTCCGGGACTAGGCATTTATACCGCGACCAAATACGCGGTCGTTGGGATATCCGAAACGCTCCGCGCTGATCTCAAACAACACGATATTGGGGTTTCCGTTCTTTGTCCCGGGGTGGTCAACACCAATATTTTCGATTCAGGACGCAATCGGCCCAGCCATCTTCAGGGTGAAACGGACACGGCGAAAATGGTCCTATCGGAGGATGTAGCGGGGCCGGAACAGGAGCAACGGTTAACAGAAATGATGGCCAAAGCGCTGGATCCGGCCGTGGTCGGCGATATGGTTTTGCATTCGATCCAAGAAGACGAGTTCTACATTTTCTCGCATCCGGAACTCGAACCGATGGTGTCTGGAAGGGCGGCCGAAGTCACCGACGCGTTTGCGCGCTGGCGCAAATACCGCGAGGACCACGGCATCTGAACACGGAGTTGAACCGAGCGTTGGTCGGCGTCACCGGAGGCGCCGCAAGGCTCCAGACACCGGCTCTGGTCATCGATTTAGTCCGCTTTAAAAACAACCTTGAGACCATGAGCACGCACTGCCAAACGGTTGGTGTCGCCTTGCGCCCCCACACAAAGACCCACAAATGCGCTGCCATAGCACAACTGCAAATCGAGGCCGGGGCCCGGGGTATCTGTTGCGCAAAATTAGGGGAGGCCGAGGCTATGCAAGCTGCCGGCATTTACGACATTCTGCTCACGTCCCCCGTCGTCACGCCGAGTGGCATCGACCGCCTTCTGCGATTGAATGAGAGCAGCGCCAACATCGTTGTCGTCGTAGATAATCCGCTGAACGGCCAGGCACTCAATGACGCCGCTCGAAAATTCAGTACGCCAGTAAAAGTTCTACTCGACCTAGACCCGGGTCTTCACCGAACAGGCATAGAACCTGGCCCAGGCGCTTTGGAACTGGCCCGGCAACTTTCGGAATCCGCTTACCTCGACTTTACCGGACTCCAAATGTATGCCGGACACCTCATGCATATCACGCCGTACGACGAGCGCCACGACCAGTCAGTGGCTGTTATGGAAACGCTGGTTCATTTCCGAAACGAGCTTCAACAAGCGGGTATCGCTTGCCCGGTCACCAGCGGCGGCGGAACGGGCACGTTCGATATCGACCCGGCAACGGGGGCGCTCGATGAACTACAAGCGGGGTCGTACCCATTCATGGATCGACAGTACAACGAAATTGAGCCTAAGCAGGGTGACCACCCCGCGTTTTTTACGTCACTGTACGTACAGACGACGGTCGTATCCGCAAATCACGACAATCTAATCACGACCGATGCCGGCCTTAAGGCTTTCGCAACCGACGATAAGAATCCCGAACTCCACGAAGGCGGGCCGCAAGACGGTCGTTACTTCTTTTTTGGTGACGAACATGGCGGTGTTCGATGGCGTACAACTGAGGTATTTGCTGTTGGCGACTGGATGCGAGTCATCACACCGCACTGCGACCCAACGTTTAATCTATATGACGTCGTTCACGTCATCGAAGGAGACACACTCGTCGACATCTGGCCCATAGATGCCCGCGGACGTTCAGCATAACCACGTCTTGTTAAAGTCCCTTTGCAAACATCGCGAGCGCGTTGAGTACGTCATTGGGTCGTTCGCTCAACATGAAGTGGCCGCAGCCGTCGAGGTTAACGATTTCGGCATTCGGTAACGCTTTCGCGACTTCGAGTCCCGCCCGGGCTGGAGTCATTAAATCCGCACCGGCTGCGATTAAGAGCGAAGGACATATGACCTCATGGGAAACCTCAGCAAAACCATGGCACGCCCGTAGATCGGCGTGAAGGACTCCTCGGCTAGCGCGCTCAAGGAGTCTTTCGCCCGTGCCCAGCATCCAAACGCCTGGATTGCTATTTGCACCCACCTTTCCCTGAAACGAATGACTCCACGTATTTATCATCTCAATCGCGGCATGATCGTTGTCGGCTGCCGCGTTCAACAACACACCGGTAACGGGCATCGGGACCGATGTGCCCAAAAGAGCGATAGCGCGACATCGATCTGGGTGATCCACGGCAAACCGATAGGCGACCAACGAACCCATGCTATGGCCAACGATGATCGACGGGGCGAAACCAAGTACTTCGACGACGACGGCCAACCAATCAGCCATCGCTTCGATCGTATCCAGCGGGGCGCCTTGGCTCCGCCCATGCCCGGGTAGATCGACGGCAACACTATTGAATCCATGGCGGGCAAAGTATCGAGACGGCATCACCCAAATACTGTGGTCCATCCCCGCTCCATGGATAAACACAATCCCAGGAGCATCGGGTCGATGTCCAGACGTACCGGTAGATACGAAGACACGTTCTGCGTTCACGTCAACGTACATAGTCAGGTTCTTTGCGAACGACGTAGTCCGCGTGCCAGATCGTCGATCAAGTCGTCCGGGTCCTCCAATCCGATGGAAAGTCGAACGAGACCTTCGCCGATCCCCGCGCTCGCAAGCGCATCGGTACTCATGCGGTGATGGGTAGTACTCGCCGGGTGAATCACCAGGGATTTTGCATCGCCAATATTTGCTAGGTGTGAAAAAAGCGAAAGTGCTTCGATAAACGTTCGCCCCGCACCTCGGCCGCCTTTGATATTGAAACTGAATACTGCACCCGCGCCTTTTGGCAGCAATCGGGAAGCGAGCTCCTGATCAGGATGCGAATCGAGCTCCGGATAGAGCACGGACTCAACTGCTTCGTGTTCGTCCAGAAAGGCCACAACTCGGCGGGTATTCTCCACGTGACGCTGCATCCGTAACGGCAGTGTTTCTAGACCTTGCAGCACGTGAAACGCGGTCATCGGCGCCATGCACGCACCAAAATCCCGAATGCCCTCTTTCCGTGCCCGTGTAATGAAAGCCAGCGGTCCAAATTCTTCTGCAAAAACCAGGCCGTGAAATCCCTCATACGGTTGCGTCAACGTTGGAAATCGGTCCGATGTTTCCCAGTCGAACGTACCACCATCGACCAGCAAGCCGCCGATAACAATGCCATGCCCACTTAAGAATTTAGTTGCTGAATGCACAACGATATCGGCACCATGCTCCATCGGCTTGCACAAGTACGGCGTCGCAAAAGTCGAATCAACAACCAGTGGCATTCCGGCATCATGCGCAACCTCAGCAAGCGCCGACAGATCGAGCACTTCGAGGCCCGGATTACCCAAGATCTCTCCGAATAATAGTTTGGTTGATGGTGTAATTGCGCTGCTGAACGCTTCGACAGAACGGGGATCAACGAACGTGGTCTCGATACCAAAACGGGGCAACGTATACTCAAGCAAATTGTGGGTTCCCCCGTACAGCGATCTGGACGCAACGATATGATCTCCGGACGAACAAAGTGTCGCGACCGCGAGATGCATGGCGGCTTGGCCACTAGCAGTTGCTATCGCCCCAACACCTCGTTCTAGGGCAGACACTCGTTCTTCCAATACCGCGTTAGTCGGATTGGAGAGCCTCGAGTAGACGTGGCCCGCTCGTTCAATATTGAACAAACCGGCGGCGAAATCAGAGTCCGGAAATACAAACGAAGCCGACTGATATATCGGCGTTGCGCGTGCGCCGGTCACCGGGTCTGGCTGCTGCCCCGCGTGCAGCGTTAACGTATCAAACCCCGTCGCCCGAGGTCCTTCATGTTCAGACATCGCAATCGAACTCCATCCCAGAAGGTCCGGGCACACCGAACCGAAACTTCATGATTACTGCTTGCACCGTCCCACCACAAGCTCGATGTTAAAAAACATTGGCGCAATAAACCCGTCATCGAAGTTCTACGTCCGATAGGTAATCCAAACTGGACGCATTTACTTCAGCGCGGCAAGATAGACGCTATGTACGAACACACCAGCTATCCCCTTCGCGAGGGTCTTATCGAAGCCCATGAGAAGGTCTGGGAAAGCATCGCAGAACCGGGCCCGTTTTGGACCGGGACGGAACGAATCGCGATGGTGGTGGAATCGCGCGCCGCAACGAGTTGTCGTTTGTGTGCGAAACGTCGGCAAGCACTCTCGCCCTACGCCGTAGACGGGGTGCACGATAACGAGACGGACTTAGATGCCGTGATCGTGGATATGATTCACCGGGTTCGATCGGATCCTGGTCGTATCACCCGAAACATGTTCGATCAGGTCATGGCCGCTGGTATCACCCCCGAGCACTACATCGAAATCGTGGGTGTGGTGAACTCTTCGGTCATCATCGACACGTTACACGCCGCGTTGGGTCTCTCTCTGGCCGAGCTCCCGACACCGCAACCCGACGCACCCACGGGACAGCCCCGCGCCAATGTGACGGATGGAGGCGCTTGGGTTCCTATCGCGGTCGGTAACGAACGACCCGGCATGATTAACGGACTCAGCAACAACCGCGAGCCCAACATTGCGCGTTCCATGGGACTCGTGCCAAGCGCTGTGGAACTCTTCTTCACGGCGTTTCGACCCCATTACGCATTGCAGAACATCCCCCTCGATCTGAAACAATCTCAGGCAGAATTCATCGCATCCCGCGTTTCCGCACTGAACCAGTGTTTCTACTGAACCACCTCACATACGATGCTGCTCCGGGCGAGCGGCCAGCCAGACCAAAAAGACTACGATTTAAATTCAGTCACCGACGGGCATATCGACCCGGGCGTTGATTTTGGTCATTGGCTCAGGTCCCTAACCGAAGCAGCCATTCGAAACCGATGGGATGACCTCGCAACCATTCGCGATCAAGCAGGCGCGGCAATGGGCACGCAATCCATGGTGGATGCGCTTGTGGTTGCGTCGGGATTCAACGGAATCACTCGGGTTGCAGACGCGACGGGCATTCCACTCGATGAGAACACCCAGCAAATGACCGTCGACATGCGTGAATCGACAGGGATCGAACGATTCAACTACGCCGAAAAATCGGACCGATTCGACTTCGTCACGACTTGACCACGTATCGCCGTTGAAGCTCTTCGAGGTCTCGCGCATTCAGGCCTAGACCACGTTCCAAATATTCATCGATCGAGCCGTGCAGCTTTTCCATCACACGAAAAGCAGCCCTCAAATACTCGATACGGACGCCGGCGACCGATTTGATCATCTCAATTTCAGGACTCAACGAGCCGTAGTACTGTCGAATGCGAGGAAGGATAAACCCCTCGAAATCTATAACGCTGTTGGTCAACAAGTAGTCTTCCTCAACGTTCTCGCGACTGACGCCAAGTGATTCAAGAATCATCGCAACAGCCAGACCCGTTCGGTCCTTCCCTGCTGTGCAGTGGACCAAAAATCCCCCGTCACGTGTGTCCAGCAGTGTCGTAAATACCTCGCGAAAGTTTTTGGTGTGGTCGCGGACAAGATCCTCATTAATCGCCACCATAAAATTCATTCGTTGGTCTTCAGTCGGCGGACGGCTTCGCAGCGCCAGCCGCATCGATGAGGCGCTACCAGGGTCAATCGAAACGGCTGTTCGTCTCGGATTTTCAGGCGGCAAAGGGGTCGGATCGTCTTCCCGCTCGTCAGCTCGGCGCAAGTCACATATGTGCCGAATATCCAATTCGTTAAACGTCGCAAGTCCAGTCGGCGTTATATTGGAAAGTGTTCCACATCGAAACAGTTTGCCCGAGACCACCCAGCCCCCTGCGACCGCCGGGTAGCCACCGAAGTCCCGAAAATTCACGCCGCCTTCGATATCGATAATTTCTGGCATTCGTTACGTCGCTAGCACGTCATTGAAGTCGCTAGGAGAGGCGAGTTCCGCTTACCGTATATAAGGCCGCTGTCGATATTGGCAACCAGATAAACTACGGGCGAATTTCGTAGTAGCTATTGACCGACGTCCCAAAGTCCAACCGTTCAAAGCGCGAGAACCCCGCGGTTTCGGTCATATCTCTGGCTACCTGCTCGTTAAATCCTAAGGTACCCAACCCAGCCCCATCAGGCGTGGACATACTCGAAGACATACAAATCATTAGTGAGAAACCATAAAACAGCCCCGCGCTAGGATTTTCCGTCAAATTCTCTGCGAACGTCGGAAGGCTTCGAATATCCGAACAAAGCCACGTTCCATCAGCTTTAAGACAACCATATACATCGGCGATAAGTCGGTCGGGATAAGGCGCGTCATGAACAACATCGAACGTGGTAACGAAGTCGATACTACCGTCGCGAGGAAGAGGTTCCACCGTTGGGTTGACGAAGCGAACATTTTTCAGCTCGGTTTCCAACAGGTGGGCGTGTGCATTGGCCAACGCATGTTCGGACGTGTCATAGCCAACGAACTCAGACGCAGGGAATGCCTCTGCCATGACGAGGATCGCTTGGCCCGCTCCACAACCAACGTCGGCAACGCGAGCGCCCGACGTTAGCTTTTCAGTAACTCCGTTAAGGGAAGGCAGAATGTTTTGAACCAATTCGTTCCTCGGGACGTAGTTGTTGAGGCGCTCAATTCCGCACGCACATGCTCCACCTTGGTCGTCATAACTCAGTCCTAACCCGGTGCGGAACGCATCGCCCAATTTCGGCACTGCATCGTGCGTCGCAACAACGGCTTGAAATCCACCCGCGAAATAAAAGGGATTTTCGTCATCGCAAAGGACGATGGCGGCCTCAGGCGAAAGGCTGAAAGAATCGTTGTCAGCTGAATATTCGATTTGTCCGACGCAAGCCTGATGCCGTAGCCATTCGCGTAACCAGCGCTCGTGAAGGCCGGTACACTCAGCAAATTCGGTGCTCGTTACCGGCCCTTCGTCTCGTAGTTGACGATATAGGCCCATCTTGTCCCCAACGTACGACAAACTGCAGTTAAAGCCAGCCATGACTTGCTGACTTACCTGTTTGACGTAGGTTTCTAGTTTTTCTCGATCTACTTGTGTCGCTTCCGCCATAAGAGTGTCTCCTGGTCGATTCACAAAGATGCTAACCCATGGAACTGCTTCTAAACTCTATCTCGCAACGTATCAGTTATCGCGACGCCCGTGGGTCTCCCCTCTAGAAGTCAACCGTCGAGCATAAAACTGCCCGTCGCCTCGACGACGATGGTGTCGTTGTCTTGCCGGAAAACCTTACCTTCAATCAGCGCCACTCGGCCTTTACGTCGCACCAGGCGACCCTCCAACCGCACCGGCGTACCAATCGGAAGAGGTTGCCGATAACGGACTTCTGCTCGCGCGGTGAAACAACGCTCGCCCTGTAGATAGAGCCAGTTGGCCATAACGTCATCAAGCAGACAAAACAAAATGCCTCCGTGAACGACCCCGTCATACCCAGCGTAGCTTTCGTTAGGGACGAATTCGGCCCGGCACACATCGTCAACCAATTGAAACTGAACCCCGAGACCGCGATCGTTTCCAGGCCCACAAACAAAGCACCGATTAGCGCTACTGTCCAACAAATCTCCGCTCCCTGGCTCAGACTCGCCACGTTCAAGCTATCATAAGCGAGTGTCTCACCTAAGCATCCAACACATTCGGGCCCGTATCGCCGCCCATCAACCCCAACGGTTCCCCGTCAATGAAGAAACCAGGCAGGCTGCCGTCGCCGTGGTGATGCACGTGACTGACGAGGGTTCAGAAATTCTCTTCATCAGGCGTGCTCAACACGATGCCGACCCGTGGTCAGGGCATATGGCGTTTCCCGGGGGGCATCGCGACCCTGTCGATACTAGTCTCAAGGCCGCTGCCGTTAGAGAAACTCAAGAAGAAATTGGATTGGATCTCGATGCGGCGACATTCCTTGGACCGCTATCGCAACAACGCGCGATGCCGCGTGGCCGAACGACCGATATGGTTGTGGCTCCCTTCGTTTTTGAAATCAACGACATCCCGGTCTTTCGCCCGAATCATGAAGTCGACGAGATCGTCTGGGGGCCGCTCGACCATATGCTAGACCGATCCCTTTGCGATACCGAAACGCGCCCTATCGGCTCGAGCTCGACCGTATTCGATGGCTATCGGCTCAGCGGCGGACATTTCGTCTGGGGCTTGACCTATCGGGCCTTACAGACTTTTTTCAAAGTGTTAGATCCAAGTTATATTGCCCCGGACGACTAAATGTCGGCAGCCCTAACGCTGTCCGCTTTTCGAGCTAAATGACGTGCAATGCGGTCAGCAGGGAAATTCAATTGGGAGATCGCAATACCTGTATTGAACTCCTCTCGATATACGCGAATAAGGCCTGCGTCTAGCGTAAATTGACTCATACCCTCAAACACCACACGCTCGCCCTCGGCCCCGTCAAGCTTTGAAACATAACTGAATCGATACCTCGCATACCCCATCGCAGTATTCGCGATCGGTTCGAACATCTGCCATCGAAACCCTTCCGCATGACCCCAGAAGTGCATTTCTAGCATGCGGGCAATGGCGTCCCGTCCATGAAACGCACCATAAAAGCAGTCGTTGTAAACGCCGTCTTCGGTGAAAAGTTCTGCAAGTTTTTGCCCGTCACCGGATTCAACCGCGCTCGTAAATTGACGAAGCATTCGATCGAAGACGGTATCGTTCATTTAACGTTCACGCGATCCGAAGATCGTGGTAGTCAGCGATCGCGAGTCCCGCGGCCACACTGGTAAAAGGGTCGTGATTTACGACCCGGTGCGGAAAGTGTTTGTTGAGCATGCGCTGCACAGCAGGAATCAACGACGACCCGCCCGTCCGAAGCACAATATCGACATTTTTCGGGACGATTTCGGCACGGTGAATGATTTCCAATACGGCTTGCTCAACCCGCACGAGCGAGTCATTGATGACGTCTTCGAACTCTCCACGTGTAAGAGACGCTTCAATGTCGATGTCTGCAATATCTAACACGGCATCGTCAGCGAAAGACAACTCCGCTTTAAAGTCTTTGATGGCTTGAAACGCTAGGTAGCTATAATTCTGTTGGATGAGCTCGCGCAGGCGACGGAACTTTAGTCGAGCTTCACCTCCTTGCGAAATACATTCAAGAACGGGCGTCGTGTATCGATTTTGGTTGAGTAAATACGTGACGGCCCAGTTCAACAACAAGTCCTCATAATCCTCGAAAGGAAATTGTGTTTCGATCTCTTGGCGATCGGTACCGCGACGTCGCCATCGCTCTCCTTTTCCGAGCAGTGGGAACAGCAGACGACGGAATATGCGTTGATCAATTCGATCGCCACCTAACGCGATTCCGTGGGTGGCGACCACCGAAAAAGCATTTCCCGAGCGGCGTTGCAATACGCAAAAATCCAAAGTCCCGCCACCGAAATCAACCGTCAGTATCGTGTCTCCTGCCGCACCAGGCCGTTCGTGTAGAAAACTAACCGCCGCGGCAATCGGTTCCGGATAAAACCGGTGATCTTGAATGCCCGCATGGCCGTACGCTTCACCCAACCGACTTAAAGCAACTTCATTGCGTTTTACGTCTCTCCCCTCAAAATTGACGGGGTGTCCTACACAGGCCGAACTGACTTCGATTCCGCCGTCTTCAAGCTCCTGGCGTATGCGCAGCAATATCGGCGTAATTAACGCCACCAGCCGAAAAGGATGATCGAAAACCATCAGTCGCCGAACGCTTTGATTTCCCAACAACCGCTTCGTGCCTTGGAACAACCGTCCACGCAAACCCGTGTCAATCATCGACTCGCCGTACACTGCTTGCGAAAGTATTTCGGCCGGCCGTTGACTGCTTGGGTCGGCTGCGCCCACCGCCAGGGTGGCGCGTCCAATGACTTCCGGGACGAGTTCCACCGTCCGTCCAGTATTGCCCTCAATGTAACGGTCGATGGCTGCCTGGCCAGTAATGGTTTGAAGATCCGCATCGATATACGTTGCGGACGGCATGATAGGGGAATCCATCTCGAGCTGAATGAACGAAACTCTTTCCCCATCAAACACGGCAGCGGTCGAATTCGTCGTCCCGAAATCAATTCCTATCCCTACGTTTGTCACGTTCTTCACAACTCCGCCGCAACCAGGGCGTCTGATGCGAGCCAACGGTCCACGTCCTCATCGTTCAGCTCCAACCAATCCCTAAGGACCTCCTCATTGTGTTCACCACGATGCGGCGCGCCGCTCCGTACCGCCGCTTCAGCATCCGAAAACCGATACGGGCTTTGTGGTATGACGCGCAACCCACCGACACGGTCATCAACTTCGGTAAGAACGCCCCGGTGTCGCACAGTATCGGATTCCATCAGTGTCGAACTATCGCGAACCTCTCCCCAAGCGAGGCCCAACGACTCCATGATTTCTTGAACTTCGGCCCTTGTTCTCAACGACCTAAAGAACGTTGCGGCAGATTCGCGTCGCTGTTGAATCTTTTGTTCCAACGAGGCCCCTGCCTGAGTGGGATCTTCAACGTCCGCGCGAGTGTTCAACTGGCGCCAGATATGTCGAAAATCCCCCGCAATGAGCACCGGACCAAATCCTGTGTCCCAAATGTCCGGTGCCGCCGGTCCGGTGTCGTGAGAATCTTCAAGGTGATAAAGCAGTTGATCATCGGTCACAACGGTCGCATCAAGCATCGACATATCGATGTGTTGACCAAGCCCTGTGGTTTGCCTCAAGTGCATCGCGGCAAGCACGGCGACCAGACCATGCAATGCCGCATTGGTGTCGGACATCGATACCCGTATATCTTGCGGCGGACGACCATCCCGCGCTTGACGCGTAACCAACCCGGATTCGGCATGAATGACGGCAGCGTACGCCATCCTTTGAGACTCGGGACTATCTTGTCCAAATCCAGAAATCGAAAGAAGTATGAGGTCTTTTCTTGCGGCGTTTAGTTGCCGATAACCAAGCCCCAGCCGATCCATCACACCGGGCCGAAAATTCTCGATAACGATGTCGGCTTTAGCCGCTAGTTGTTGGGCTAACGCGACGCCTTCCGGAATCGAAAGATCGATGCATACGTCGCGTTTGCCCGCATTCTGTTGATGAAAATATCCCGGCACTCCACCTATTACCGCTCCCCAAAGACGCGTGAGATCCTCTTGTGGAGGTTCAAGCTTAACCACGTCCGCACCCAGATCCGACAGCATACGGCCGGCAAAGGGACCCGCTAACACCCGCGAAAGGTCGAGAACCTGGACTCCCTCAAGAGGGTATGTCATCCCAACGTCCCGGCCTCGCGAGCGGCCCACTTATTTAGCTGCTCGCCGCTCCTATAACTATTCATCGTGCGTAGTCGATCCAAACAACTTTAGCTATCACCGTTACGACTTTTTGCAAACAAAGTTTGTCAGTGTAAACGCGGTTAACGGATGGACGCCAGAGTTCTATTTTTTAAACAAATTACGACAGGCGAGCCCGTGTGTTTACTCGAGAGTGCACTCTCTGGAACTGCCGGACCTCCGGCTTTGCGTGCAGAAAAAACCCGGCAACGGCCGGGTTTTTATCACTCGTTGTTAAATCGATCTCGCCTAAGGAGGACTAACGTCGCTTCACGCCTGAACCAATGGCTCGATCCCGCATGCCACTCCCGTTCCTCCCAATCCACAGTACCCGCCAGGAACCTTAGCGAGGTATTGCTGATGGTTGTGCTCGGCATAAAAAAATGGCGGCGCCTCTATAATTTCTGTAGAAATATCGCCGTAATCTGCGCTATGCAGTCGTTGCTGATATTCGTCGCGCGAACGATGCGCTATTGCCATCTGTTCGGCGCCATGGACATACAGTGCAGAACGATACTGAGTACCTAGATCGTTGCCCTGACGCATACCCTGGGTTGGGTCGTGCCCCTCCCAAAAAACTCTCAACAACTCCAAATACGTGACAACCGCCGGATCGTATACCGCGAGCACCGCTTCAGTATGTCCCGTTAAACCAGAACAAACCTCCTCGTAGGTGGGATTTTGTGTGTGACCGCCTGCATAACCCACGGCGGTGGTATACACCCCATCTATTTGCCAGAACAACCTCTCCGCACCCCAAAAACACCCCAATCCTGCCACTAACATTTCCATGTGCCGTGGAAACGGAGGCTGCAGCGGTCTGCCATGGACAAAGTGGCTTGGAGGAACGGGCACAGCGTCTGGTCGTCCAGGCAACGCCTCATTCGCAAGCGGCAGTCGGAGCTTGTATTCCAATGCCATTCAGAGCTCCCTCAAGTTCTCGATTCCGATCATACCAGCCAGCCTCACCAGTTCGCACGAATACGATACACTGCCGTGATGCAAAACCTTGGTGTGTCGACGGTTCTCTGTTGCCTGCTCGCAATCACTGGGTGCACAACCACTTCATCCGAGCCAGCGAACTACGTAGACCTCATCCAATCGGTACAAAGCGGCGAAAATGTATCCCTCGAAGACATAAAGCTCGCCTTTTTAGCCACCCCTGACTTCCCCCAACGTCTTCAAAGGGTTTCCGCCCTTGAACGTCAAGCTCTGCAGTTTTTGATTGACGAGCCCCTGAAACTCGGTGCAATTGGGACTGCGATTCTCGATATTTATTACGGCAGTCTTGCTGGGCACCTTGCCCTTGCCGCGTTTTACGAGCGCGTCGAAGACGAAACAGAAGAACTGCATCGCGACTGGGCAAAACGCATCGTTACTTCAATCGAATCAGGCGCCGAAGGAACTCGGAAACTACCCTACCGCGTTTTCTCGGGTCCGGAAGCACGATCCTATTTAGTCGCATTGGGTCGCACACCCGTCGGGTCGATCTACCAGAGCGATCAGGAACGGCCCTTCATGATGGTCATTGCCTCAAAACCACCGTCAGGACCCCTTGTTAATGTGTTTTTCAACCTCGGTGACGCGTACTCCATCGTCTCGCAACAAATCAGTGAGACGGCGCAAGATAGCGAATTTACGCCCGGTGCTTTAATCGGTTTCCTCGCACAACGCGACGACTCAGCTGCGCAAGCCTTTATCGGCACTTACCTTGCATCAGAGGACCGACTCGACGAGTCAATCAACTGGCTTTCGGCGTCGACCCGCTCCGGGAATGTCCTTGCGAATCTCACCCTTGCACGGGTTTGGTGGACTAAGGCTCGGCGTCACACGGACGAGCAGGCCCGGTCGGAGGCGGTTAATCTCGCTGTCGAAAACTACGTACACGCCATCAGCGTCGGCTCGGACGAGGCCATGTACATGTTGGCGGTTCTTTATCTACGCGACCAGTTAGGGCCCAACAAACTGCAAGCCGGTATCGAGCTGATGGAGCAGGCGTCGGCACTCGAAAATACTCAAGCCTTAATCTACCTTGGACAGCTTTACTTTGACGGCAGACAAATCGAGCGCGATCTGGGAAAAACCGCCGCTTACTTTATCGAAGCGGCAGAACTCGACAACGACTTCGCCAAGCTCCAATACGCTCGTTTTCTCATGCACCCGGATGTTGATAAGCCGTTCGAACGTCGGGCATACGATTGGCTCCGAGAAGTCGCGAGTCAGGACAATCCGGACGCGATGCTGGTGCTCGGGAACCTCTACGCCCGGGGTGTACACGTCAACAGGAGCTTTCGACGAGCGTTTGGGTGGTTCCGCAAAGCGATCGCAAGTGCGCCAGAAGACGCCAGTATAATTAACGAGGTGGCGTGGACACTTGCGGTTACCAACCTCGAAAGGTTAAAGAACCCTCAGTATGCTCTTGAAATCATGACTGGCATCATGGAGAGCGACCTTAAGGCGCGTCAAACCCCGGCCTATTTGGATACATGGGCCGCCGCTCATGCAGCAAGCGGCGACTTTAATACTGCCGTTGACCTGCAGACGGAGGCGGTGGAACAAGCAAGACAGCAGGAACAAAACGCCGTAATCGACGTGCTGCTGGAACATTTAGACGCATTTAAGGCAGGCCACCCCGTCGTCGACCCCATACCTTGACTGGGTTTGACTGAGAACAAATGTGTCGATTGAAGTCGTAGACGACTACCGCGATATTCTCAAGAATCAGTGTCCCGTGATCGATGTGCGGTCACCCGACGAGTACGTCAAAGGTGCAATTCCGTCCGCCATCAATCTCCCAATCTTGAACAATGACGAGCGCCAACAAGTGGGCGCTTGTTACAAAAACGAAGGGCAAAGCGCGGCAATTAGGCTCGGGCAAAAACTGGTCTCGGGAAGCGTTCGCGCGAGGCGCGTGAGCGATTGGGCATCGTTCGCGCACTCTCACGAAGGCGCACTATTTTGCTGCTGGCGAGGTGGGCTGCGCTCACGCATCGCGCACGAATGGTTGGCAGAAACCGGTTCAATCATTCCCATCGTCAAGGGCGGCTCCAAGGCGCTCCGCCGTTATTGCCTTCAACGAATCGAAGCGTCGATAGATCACAGTTGGCTGGTGTTAGGCGGCCGAACCGGGAGTGGTAAAACACGATCGTTGCGGCAATTATCAAATGCCATCGATTTGGAGCAATTGGCGAACCATCGCGGCTCAGCATTCGGTGGGGACATTGCTCTCCAACCTCCGCCTGTCTCATTTGAAAACGCCCTTGCCGCTGCCCTACTTTCAATCAATCACGAGCGTCCCATCGTTGTTGAGGATGAAAGCCGAACCATCGGTCGCCTTACGCTACCAGACAAACTCTTCACCAGTATGCAAAGCGCCCCCTTAGTCATTCTTGAACTGTCGCTCGAAAAGCGTATCGCCAATATCTATGACGAATACGTTGTAAACGGCGTTCCCTCAATGTTCTCCAACGCACTGGGGCGGATACGCAAGCGTCTGGGAGGCGCGCGTTACCGAGAGCTCCTAGGGCTCATGGAAGAAGCGTTCAATACTGGGAATAAAGAGTCACACCTCCAATGGATCGACTCGCTGCTGACCAACTATTACGACCCGATGTACGACTATCAGCTTGAACAAAAAAGCGCGCGAATCATCTTTCGAGGGACCTTCGATGCGGTTGGCGAGTATCTTGAGAAGCAAGTCATTAATGGGTGAAGATTACACGCCGTTGGTTACCGCGGGAAATTGCGTTGGTCCGACGCTAACGGAACCACGTCGCACGTTTCCATGTACCAGGTGAGCATGCGTTCCTTCAATCGATCGATGGAACGAGCACTACCCGGTTCATTTATCAAATTGGTAGTTTCACCCGGATCCGATCCTAGATCATAGAACTCGTCGGTTTCATACGCCCGTCGTACGTATTTGAATTGACCGTCTCGACACATCGTGGCTTTCGAATGCGGGAACACATCGTCTTCACGAAGTTGCTGCTCGATTCGAGGGGAATAGAGCCCGAGCCCGCCCATCCCACTGGTACTCTCGCGCTCGCTGGCGTGAACCTCTTGCCGCAGTCGGCCTCCCTCACAAAAGACCGCATCGCGATGAATAGCGTCGGTATCGGCCAAAACGCTTCGTAAACTTTTCCCAAAGTGCCAATACGGCGGCTCTATTCCCGCGCAGTCGTACACGGTCGCCGGAAAGTCGATCAATTCAATCAGTTGGTTCCGAATCCCTGGCGCAGCGGCCATGGCGGCAGGCGGTTTGACGATAAACGGTACACGGCTCAGGCAATCTTGGAAGGTGTTTTGTGTCTTCTCGACTAAACCGTAATCGCCTGTAAAGTCGCCGTGATCCGAAAACACGAAAATCGCACTGTGCTCGTATAAGTTGGCATCGCGCAGACTTTCGATAAGTAGCCCAAACTGATGATCCACCCGTGCACACATACCAAAGTACGTGGCACGCAATTCCGTCCAGCGTTCTTCCGACCAGTTGACAAGGCCCTGTCGGTCTCGAATACCGGTAAGCAGGGAGGGCTTATCATCCCAGCGCTCGTATTGATGTCGGGGCGGAACGTCACCGCGATCGATCATCGAGAACCAGGGCTCTTCGACGCAGTATGGCGGGTGCGGGTATCCGAGAGGTAAGAATAAACACAGAGGTTGATCTCCGTCATACGCCCGAATGAAGTCCATCGCACCGTAGAGCATGGCCCAGTCACCATCGAAATATACATCCGACGCCGCGCGATCCAATTTACCCTTGAAAAAACTGTAGAAAGTGTCGGTTCCGTGCTTGCCGCGCCATTCGAGATCACCTCCATGGGAGCCTTCCCTTGGGGTATACCCCCAGCGCTCATAATCCGCACGACTCGGTCTAAACTGGACATCGCAGTGTGAGCCGTAACCCAGTTGACCGGGTACTAAATCGTTCTTTCCACCCCACCAAACGAAGTAATCGTTTTCGCGCAACACCGACAGGAGATTCGGTTCGCCCGCCTCCGCATTCAGCATGTGATGCATCGTGCGATGGCCTCGCACGTGCGGGTACCAGCCGGTCATAAACGAACAACGACTCGGCGTACAAACAGTCGCCTGGCTAAATGCGTTTCGAAAGGATATCGCATCCGTCTCAACGAGAGCGTCTAGATTCGGTGTTTTAACCGCCGGATGGTTCATATGGCCTAGCGCATCGCCCCGCCATTGATCCGGATTAAAAATAATGATGTGCGGCGCTTGGTTCATTTTCGTTTGAGTGCCAGTTCGCTGCCATGAGCGGAGATCGAATCGGGGCGCAACCTCAAAACAACCCTTTCGGAATTGGATAAACCAGCTGCTCTCGTACTCCCCAAGTACTTGGCCCAGAGCCCGGACGTTATTTCTGTAATCCCCCTACGAACGATCTCAAAATGTCCTTTTCCCTTGACTTGTCGATTCGAACGACGCGATGGAGTCACATCCTCAACCTCAACGCAAAACGACCCACGCGAGTCAGCAGATAGGCATTTGACATGGTATTTATCGGGGTCGCTGGTCGTATGAAAAGCCTCATCCGTCCAGAGAAACCAGCACGGGACCATCCTCGGAAATCCCTCGCCGTCGAGAAAAGCAATGGTCGCCGAAATCGGCCGGGCAAGGACCTCAGCACATTCCGTCTCGGACAATTCCCTCCGCGTCGAACCGCTATCGCTTCTTATGGAGTTCATAGTTCTCAAATGCTTTTTCGACCATAGGGCGTCGCTTGCCTTCCGGTACTTTTAGCGCGTAGTCAGGGTCTCGTTCCCCCTGAGCCGATACGATATGCATGAGATGAGCAGCATTTACGTGAGCTTGGAAGCCCTGAGTATCCTGCATTTGGTTGACCGCCATTTTAATCATACGCAGCTGAAACGGATCGTTCGTGGCCACACGTTCTGCGTACTCCAACACCGACGCTTGCAGTTCGGCATCGGGCACGACACGGTTGACGAGATCGAGTTCGAGGGCCTCTGCCGCATCAATAAAACGACTCTCATAGAGAACTTCCTTGGCTTTTCGAGGATGTATGTCCCACGGCACCGTGAAAAATTGGAAATTTGACCCCAAAAACATCGCGCTATTACCTGCATAGATGATGTCCATAGCGCTGGCGACAATCCACCCGCCAAATATGCAATACCCTTGAACCCCCGCTATGGTGGGTTTCGGGACGTTGCGCCAACGCATCGACTTTTCAACGAACTGCTCTCGCGAGTGATCGAAACGGCCACGCAGACCCTCCTGTAGAGGGCGCTTCTGCATATCTTCGCGTTCGTCTGGCGTACCCAGATCGTGTCCGCCCGAAAAATGCTCGCCTTGACCGAAAAGCGCGATGACGTGTACGTCTTGATCAACCGTCGCCGTCATAAATGCTTCGTCGAGTTCCTCAAGCAAGCGTCGACTTTGCGCGTTGCGGTACTTGGGACGCGCGGTGGTAATCCGCGCAACCCGGTTAACAACTTCGTACTCGATGTCATGAAAACTCATCGGAGTATCTCTCCTTTGCCCGTGATTCCTTGCTCAGCTAACTCGTCGTATCGTTGCCGCGGCATCCTCAGAAATTCTTCAAACACTTCAAACGAATGCTGTCCTTGCATCGGCGCTGGTCGCGTCACCCCTCCCTCAGTCCGACTGAACAACATCGGCAATCCCGACTGCCACATCGTGCCGGTTTCCGGGTGGTCGACTCGTACCATGTGGCCACGCTCACGTAATTGCGTATTTGCAACAATGTCGGCAGGGCCCAATACCGGAGCTGCCGGGACGCCAAGACGACAGAGCTCATTGGCGAGAGAGTGTCTGTCGAGCTTTTCCGTTACCGATGATAGAAGTGCATCGATCGAATCTTCGTGCTTCTTTCGATCCTCGTTGCAGAGCCATTGTCGTCCGTCGATTTCAAGAACCTCGCAAATGAGTTGCCAATGCAACTCGGTTTCAGCCGATATCGCTATCCACTCGTCATCGCCTGAACTCGGATATATAGCGTGCGGCGCGTACAGCGGGTGGCGATTGCCCTGCGGTCCACGTACGTGGCCATTGATTTCATATTCCATCCAAGCATCCCCGATAAACAAAAAGTTCGCTTCTTGCATCGATAGGTCAATGTACTGTCCTTTCCCGGTGCGGTCGCGATGCAACAACGCTAAGGCGATTGCGGCAAATCCACACAGCCCCGCGACCGGATCAGGATACATTTGTCCTGAGTTCTGTGGTTGCTCTCCTTCGTACCCCAAGAGCGCCGACATCCCCGACGAAGGTTCGATCGTTCCACCGATTCCTGGCACGTTAGCCCACGGTCCGGTCGCGCCATACGCAGAGAGGCTCGCAAAGACAATATCGGGTTTGATCGCCAGCAGCGCGTCATACCCTAACCCAAGATTATTCATTACCCGCGGTGAAAAATTCTCGGCGACAAAATCGAAATGGGGAAGAAGCTCGATAAATAAATCTTTACCTTCTGGTTTTGATAAATCAATTGTTACGCAACGCTTGTTCAAATTGACCGAGTTATAGAGTGGACTGCAGTTCCATGCATGTCGGGCCGTGTCGGTATTCGCCAAATTACGGGGAATTGGATTTCGGTACGAGCCACGCCAACTATCTAGACGACTCCTTACTTCGACTTGAACAACATCGGCGCCCAATAACGCCAACATTTGCGTTGCGTACGTTCCGGCCCACGCCTGGGTTAAAACCAATCCACGAAAGCCCGACAAAGGACCTTTGCCCCGGCCTCCCGACCGTACGGCTTGAACGGCGATCGATTGACGCGGCGCAAATTCGACCTCGCTCGATCGCGGTTTCGGCATCTCGTGCCTCAGTTCCCAAACGGATTCCGTTGTCCACGCAAAAGGTCCGGGGAACCGCGCGTTCGATCCAGACGGCGTTCTCAAAAATCCGCGAGCTTCGAATTGTGGGTTTTCGGCCATTTCGTCCATTCTGAGAACCGGTCCAGCGATAACGCGTTCTGCTCCAAGTGCCTCAAAAAGATCCATTCGCGTCCAACTCGACATAGCGTCCGCGACCCGCTTTGCAAACCGCGCGGCGTGTTTGGGTCGAATACCTGGTTGTTGTAGGTCCTCGTCGCCCGCCAGGTCGGGCAACCCCAGGAGGTGCATCGCCTTCACCCAAAAGGCCGGCCGCGATAGCGGTAACGCAAAATAACCATCCTTCACGGCTACGGGCCCTTCGTTCATGTTCACTGGCGCGCGTCTTCGTTGCCAAAGAAAATCGGAATATTGGTAGCGCAGCGGTGCCGGAGACGACGTCGAAACTAGGGTTTCCCACTCGGAAATGTCGATCAATTGCCCCAATCCATCCCTGGCGAATTTTTCGATCAAAGCAGCAACAACGCCGCCAAAGGCTAAAGTTCCCGCCTGATAGCTTGCCTGATAACCACTGCCCTTCAATGGGGGTCTTCCGAGAAGACCGTTGCAATGGGCCCAGCCGGACCGGGCATAGGCGGTTAGATCGTTACCGAGGTAGTCCTTGAACTCCCCCGTCTGGCCATACGGCGTGATCGCGCACACGACGGCATTCTGGTTCTGTTCGAATAGCCGCGCGCCATCGCTACGACTGGTGACAATTACATCGGCTACGTCGATAAGCTGATCCGCCACCTCACGCCCGACCGACTTCTTGTTGGCGAGGACATACCGCGCCATAAGACTTTGGCCGCTTCCGTCGAAGGGCGGGAGCCGCCGCGCCAAATGCCCTCTATCCGATTCCACCAAGACGACGTCGGCTCCGTAGTCAGCGAGCAGGCGCGAACACCACGCGGTCGCCAAACGGTCGCCAACATCCACGACCCGGATACCCGCTAGCGTCGAGCCGTCCAGGACGCTTTTACTCATCCTTCCCCACGAGCATCAATTCATTAACCCCCCAAGAAATCAGCGACCAATTCAACAAAATCGTCCAGTTGGTCATGATGGGTCCAATGTCCCGCTTCATCGATTTCGATAAGTCGAACGTCGCCAAAATGTTCCAACGTGCCAGCTTGTCCGATGCGGTGGGGATAGCCCTGTTTAGAATTAATGATCAGCACCGGACAACGTATTCGTTTCCATAGATCAATGACATCTTCGCTGGGAATGTCGTACGGCGTGTGCGCACGCGTGTAATTATCGAATTTCCAGGTGTACGTTCCGTCCTCATTCTGATTACTCCCGTGAATCGTCAGGTGCCGGGCTTGTTGCGGTGTTAAATGGGGATTCGTTTCCTGCATCCGCTGAAACGCGTCTTCTAATGACTCATAGCGACGTGGAATTCGACCCGCGAGCGAATAATTTGAGTCGACCCACTGGCCCAGGCGAGCGGCTGGGTCCCCTGAATATCTGCCTGGATAGAGACCCACTCCTTCAACAATAACGAGTCGCTTCACCAGCTCAGGGAATATTCCCGAGTACATGGCGGCTATGGTTCCGCCCAACGAGTGTGCGACCACAGTCGTTGGCGCAAGCTCTTGTTGCCTAACAAGTTGTGCTACATCGTAGACGTACTCGAGATGTGTGTACGCGCTACCTTTACTCCACTCCGAGTCTCCATGGCCTCGAAAATCCGGAGCTACGATGTGATATCGATCACGGAACTCTTGCGCCACCCAATCCCAAGTATGGCAATGATCATGAATACCATGCACGAGCAACATGCTCTCCGCTGAATCATTGCCCCAGTCGAGGTAATGCAATCGGAGCCGTTGAGAAAAGTACGTGTGTGAGGTCGGGTTATCGCGTTCCACTCCAGCCCCTGAATCTTTAGCGCAGAATGTGCATTTTCAACCGGGCGTCGGGCATCGGCAATGCTATTCGATCAACTAGGTACTTAAATTTCACGTTCCCCACGTTGACCTCACGTCCAACCACCCTGTCTTGATCTGTATCTCGGGTCGTTCGGGACATGCGCTACCATGAGGCCCATGCTTCCGAGGAAAGTGGTATGACGACCTACGAAAACTTAACCATAGAAAAAAATGGCTCCGTCGCTACCATCACGTTTAATCGGCCCGATAAGGCCAACGCTCTCGATCACGCACATTTGCTGGATATCGAGAACGCAGCGTTGTCATTTCGCGACGATCCCAACACGCGAGCCGTCGTTTTTACTGGCAACGGTAAGCACTTTTCGTCCGGTGCAGATTTGTCCGCCAGTCCCGATCCAGTAGTCGAAAGCGCGGGGCTCGTGCTGCGTCGTCGTCGCGCACGATTAGGGGAACGCGCAATTGAAGCGATCTACAACATGGATCAAATCACCATCGCCGCGTGGAACGGTGCCGCGATGGGCGGAGGTGCTTGCTTAGCGACTGCAATGGATTTTCGTATTGGCGCCGACGACTGCTTCATGCAATACCCCGAAATTTTGATCGGCGTGAATCTGATGTGGAAAAGCCTTCCTCTTATTGCCCACCTCGCCGGACCAGCCCGCGCCAAGCGTTTGGTGGTCGGTGGAGAACGCGTCGATGCATCAACACTTTACGACTGGGGCATTCTCGATGCTCTCGTCAACCGAGAATCCTTGTTGGAAGAGGCTCTGTCCTGGGCAACCCGTTACGCTGCCCTCGCGCCGATTCCAGCTCAAATGATTAAACGAAGTGTCAACGCAATCGTTTCGTCCCTGGATGCGGCCGTTATGCACATGGACGTCGATCAAAACATCCTCTCGGCCACTACCGAGGACCGCCAAATTGCTATCAAAGCCTATCTCGAAAAGACCGAACCTTCGTTTACGGGTAACTAACTTCCAACTACCCACAACGTCGATATTCAAAGCGCCGGTTAGCGGATCGGCGCGGATGCTTGCTGTTCGGACGCATGCGATTCGACCAACGATTTCGAGCGTCGCAAGAAAAAGGGGTACAAGTCTTTTTCGACAATGCCAACGAACGCCGGAACAACAAAGAGAATAATCACACTTGCAAACACAATGCCAACCGCAAGGCTGACTGCCATAGGGATAAGGAACTGTGCACTGATACTCCGCTCAAATAGCATAGGCGTAAGTCCGAGGGCCGTAGTAACTGTGGTCAAGAATATCGCGCGAAAACGCCGCTGAGCTGCCAAGACGATGGCTTCTTCTGGACCGTTGTCGGTTGTGCGACGAATGATGTTGTATCGATCAATCATGACCAGTGAATCGTTCACCACGACCCCCGTTAGAGCGATCATGCCGAAAATCGAAATAAACGACAGGTCGTAGCCAAGGAGCAAATGTCCGATGACGGCTCCTGCCATCCCAGCCGGGATGCCAGCACCAATGATCAGCGGTTGAATGTAGCTTCTAAGTTCCGCAGCTAGAAGCGCGTACATCACGACCAGTGCAAACGCCAACGCAGAGACCATCGCCGCAAGGTCCTCGACCTGATCTTGCGAGAAACCCGCCTTAGTCACTCGCAAACCCGGAAATTCTTTCACCAACGCGGGTATCACTTCGTCGTCAATAATCGCAGTGGCCTCGGTTTGTGTCATAACGTCAGAATCCACCTTCCCCGAAACCGACACAATTCGGTGTCCATCGACTCGATTGATTTCGGAATAACTACGCGATTCGATCATCCGTGCCACGGTGGAGAGCGGGGCTTCGGTGCCATCCGCAAGACGAATTCGCACATTCAACAAATCTCGCTGGCTGTTTCGTTGATCGCGCGGATACCGAACCATCACCTTTAATTCCTGCCTACCTCGCTGTATCCGATGGACCTCTTCTCCAAAAAAATGCTGACGAAGCTGGCGCGCGATATCCGCTGGCGAAAGTCCCGCTGCCTCACCCGCGGCCGTGACTTCGATGTCGTATTGACGTTTACCCAAGCTTGACGAATCTTGTAGATCGGTCATGCCTCTTATAGTTTGAATCTCACCCTTGAACCTTTCGATCGCTCGCGTCAGAAGGGTCTCGTCTTGATGTGAAAGCTCATAATCCACGGATGAGCCGTCACCAATAATGTCACTTGAAAAAGACAGGCTTTCAGCGCCAGGAATTAGCCCCACCTCGGCTCGCCAAGCGCGAGCCAGTTCTTTCGCGGATTGGGTCCTAATCGAATCAGACAAGAGCTCGATTTGTACAGACGCAATGTGGCTCGCATACGTCGAGCCGGTACCACCGGTGGGTCCGCCCATACCCAGTTCGACGTGGCCGCCGATGGTAACGAGCGTCGATTTAAAAGCGGTACCACGAGTTGCGGTATTTACACTCACGGCCGCCGCTGTGACTTTTTCCGCAGCCGCCTGAGTGATCGAAAAAGGGGTCCCGATCGGAAACATTACCTGGGCATTAATTCGATCCGATTCAAGATCCGGGAAACCGATGTACCTAACCAAACCAAAAAATAAGATCAGCGCTGCGATGGCAAGGAGACCGAACCACGCCAACATCGTTAGCCACCGATGGGATACGGCTTGGGCAATGGCTGGGACAAGAAGATCATCACGAAAATGCTCCACCCAGCCGGCGATTTTCTGTTGGATGGCGTCCAATGGGAACCGGCTCCAATTCCCCGGATGCGCCAAATGCGCTGGTAAGATAAAGAACGCTTCAACCAGTGACATTGTCAACACCAACATTACAACGATGGCGGTATCTCTCATCATCTGTCCCAAGAAACCGGTAACAAGCGTAAGTGAACCAAAGGCCACCATAGTCGTCAGTACACCCACGAAAACGGGCGCGAGCACCCCCTTGACCCCGTTTACAGATGCTTCTGTTCCGACACGGCCCATTTCACGCTCTGCCGCGATGTTCTCGCCTACCACCACTGCGTCATCGACGACGACGCCAATGACGATAATGAGACCGAAAAGGGAGATCATGTTGATGCTGACATCGAACGCTCCAAAAAAGAGGAACGCACCGAGAAACGAAATCGGCACGCCCATCGCAACCCATATCGCGAGCCGAAGATCCAACATAAGCACCAGGAAGAGAAACACTAGTACAAAACCAAGCAAACCATTCTTTAGGAGAAGGCTGATGCGCGACTCAATAAATTCCGATTGATCTGAAAGAATGGCGATATCGAGTCCTTCGGGCCCTCTAAACGTCTCAAGTAGTACTCGAATATCCGCCGCGATGCCGATGGCATCTTCCGGCTCTGACTTCTGTACCCTGATCACCACACTCGGTCGGCCCTGGTACTGATTAATCAGATCAATGTCCGTAAAACCGTCTCGTATTTTCGCCACATCACGCAGACGTAATATGCTGCCATCCGAAGAAGCTCGAAGAACAATGTCTTCGAACTCGCGGCCCGATACTCGTTTCGAGTTGGTACGGAGAAGGAGGTCGCCACCTTCTGTCCTTAATTCACCTGCCGACAGGTTTAGCGACGACACCTTCACCGCGCCTGCCACCTGACTCATCGACAGGTTGTAACGACGCAACGCTTCTTCGCTGACCTCGATCGCAATTTCGTAATTACGAGCCCCGTCAATCGAGACCAAGGAAACACTTGATAGTCCCAACAACGCCTGCTCAAGAAGTTCCGCACCACGGAGTAACTCCTTCTCTCCCCGTTCGGACGAAACCGCGATGGCCATCACTTCGCTAACGGTCTCGGCAAGCACAACGTCCGGGTTTTCTGCATCTAAAGGTGGGAAGTCGACTAACCGATCAACCGCAGTCTCGATGTCGTTTCGAACTTTGACGACATCGATACCGTCTTTAAGCTCTGCGGTCACGACACCGTAGTTTTCGACTGCCGTCGACCGTACCCGATCAATACCGTCGATACCCATAATGGCTTCTTCTACACGGCGCGTGACACCCTCTTCGACTTCACTCGGTGTCGCGCCTGGGTAGGGCACCGAAATGCTTACAATGCCAAGGTCCAGGGTTGGAAACGTCTGTGAGGTGAGGTTTGTCCAGGCAAAAAAACCGCCGATGAGCATCACCAACATCGTCAAATTGGCTGCTACAGAATTACTCG
>DCBA01000101.1:48357-50365 GCA_002313255.1 Gammaproteobacteria bacterium UBA1119
GAAAGCCTCCAATAGGCGATTTCTACTCGGCGTGGGCGACGCGTTGGGATCAACGTCATCAATGTCACTCATGGGGCGGTATCAACCCGCATCGTGCGCACGTGCATACCTTCGAATGCGGAAGGAACGCGCCCGAACACGATTCCTTGCCCGTAATCAAAAGCTTCTACCAGGATGCCCACCATTGAACGGTTCCTGATATCGGGTGAATGCTGGACCAGTTTGTCATCAATAACTATCCACAGGTGGCCGCCTGGTTGCTCGACCGCCTCCGAGAGCTGATAGGAGAATGGCACGGTGGGTCCTACTATCTTTGCATTGATAAATGTTCCAGGAGACAGTTCCGGACCGCCTGTTAACCGCAAGTACAATTTCGAAAACCGGGTACGCTCATCCAATACTGCAGCGACCCGCTCCACGATCGCTGGATACACATTCGTCTCCGTTGTATTAGATCCCACATACACCATCGCGGCACGACCTTCCGCGGGCGTCAGGTTCAGTAGTTCGGTTTGTCCGATGGGTATGTTCACTTCAAGTGCATCGAGCGCGAATACTCGTCCGAAGGACTGTCCTCGAGAAAGCATCTGCCCCACTTCTGCCGTGCTGGAAGTCACTCTACCCGCGAAAGGCAACGAAATTTTCGTTCGGGAAAGATCCAACGCCGCCGCCGCCGCACGAGCGCGCGCAGACAACAGCTGCGCACGTGCCTGTCCGATCTGGGGCTCTCTCGCCACTAACGCTGGTACCGAATCCCCTGGGTGTAGAAGCGCGTAATTGCTGCTCGCAACCCCGCCTTCCGTTTGCTGCAACAACAAATTCGATTCCGCACCTGCCACTTCCGCATTCGCCTGATCCAACGCAAAACGGAAATCGCGCTCATCAATCCCGATAAGGATTTCCTCCGCCCGAAAAGAACCACCAGCTCGAAGCGCCCTCGATACCTCGACCACCCGTCCCGAGACTTCGGGAACCAATTCGACGTAACTTCGGGCATTGATGGTTCCAGTGAGGTCGACCACGACCTCCCTCGCGATAGGCTTCGGTAACACTACGTTTACGATAGGTAGTGCGTTGACCCTGCTACTTCCTATCTGCGAACTTCGTTGTTCAACCGCCGGGTCGCGTAGGGTGAACGCATACGCTCCGAGGCCAACCACGAACACTAGGATCAACCCAATTTGCAGTGCACCTGACGTCAAAATCCTACGACTTGAGTTGCGGATATCGATGTCTGAATCCCCCCTTACAATTCGTTTGTCCGTTTACCCACCGAACCCATGATATTCCGCAATGTGCGCCAACACGCACCGCCTATCGTGAGCATGCCAGGCATCCGAATTCCGCCTCCGACGCTTACTGTGTGACCGAACGGGGGGTCGGAACAATCCGTTGAACCTTGATCCCTGAGCGGTCCATCAATTCACCCACACGAGGTGCGAACGACGTTTTCCAGTCGTCACTTTCATAGACGGCTTCGTAGAGACGCTCTCGTTCACTTTCCGAACTAAAACGACGCATCCATACGTACGTTGTCGGGTCTTCTTCTCCGCGAAAACTCCCCGTAATCACCATCCCTTTTCCAACTTGAAAGGGAATAATCTCGGACTCCATTAATTCGACGAACGCGTCCATTTTCCCGTCAACAATTTTGTATTGTCTCAACTCATAGAACATTCAATTCCCCTTGTAATAAAGGCCCAATCCATTTACATCGGGACTGTTAGCTCGAAACCTCAATTGCTCCCCAGAAAGCAACTCGATCCTCGATTTCAGCCGCAGCTGGCTTCGGCTCCGGGTAATGCCAAGCGGCATCAGCTTCGGTTTCCCCATCCACAACGACGTTGAGATAGTGTGCGGTCCCTTTCCAGGGACAATTCGATGTTGTCTTACTTTCCGTGAAAAATTCATCCGCGAGCGACGCACGAGGAAAATAGTGATTGCCTTCAATCACCACGGTTTCCTCACTTTCCGCGATGACCTGACCATTACATATTGCCTTCATAGT
>DCBA01000101.1:50756-50877 GCA_002313255.1 Gammaproteobacteria bacterium UBA1119
ACGGCGCCGCTAGGTTGTAACGATAGCTGCACCACCCTTTTTGACTAGATCCGCGCGTCCTGGCGACGGTGGGATGTTTGCGCCTCTTTCGCATGCAGGTCGATTTCGCATCTGATCCATC
>DCBA01000127.1:0-4627 GCA_002313255.1 Gammaproteobacteria bacterium UBA1119
TTTTGTTGGCGCTAAGACGGGGTGAACTCGTTGCCGTTCTACCGGACCAAGTGCCTGCTCGCGGCAATGGCGTGATGGCCAACTTCATGGGACGGGATGCCTTAACAGGAACGCTTTCTAATCGACTATTGCAGAAAACGGAGGCGCGAGCTTGCCTAGCGACGGCGTTACGAGTGCCCGGGGGCTTTGAAGTGTGGCTCGATGTGTTGGAAGAGGCTGTGTACGATCCTGATTCAGTCGTCGCTGCCAATGCAATCAATGCTGCTATCGAATTGGCGATCGCTCGGGCACCGGCCCAATACCAATGGGAATACAAACGTTTTCGGATCCCGGGTGGACCTGATATCTACGACTAAGACATCGGAACTTCGACGACGTCGATTGTTACGACGGGGTCAATAACCGGCACGACCGTCGCGAATGATTTCGAGGTATTCGGTGTCGAGTGGTTCGTAACGATTGGTACCAGGCTTCAGAACGTAGACGGGGTCGGCGATTGCACTGAGATCGTAGGCTTCTCGGCGTAGGTCGCCTTTAACCATCTTGAACGTACCGGTTACGTCCATGTCCTTCTGGACGCGCACAAAAACCGGTCGAGCGTAGGCCGGTAACTCGCTGTTGACGTACGCTGCGAAACTTTCCCAATCGAGGTCGTGAGCATGGTCAGCGAGACGTACGGCGACCATGCCGGCGCGCCCGTCTGTGCCGGGCACCTCGACGCCATAGACGTTACTTAACTCGATGTCGGCGAAGCCATTGATGATCTCACCGACTTCGTTGGTCGAAACGTTTTCTGACTTCCAGCGGAATGTATCGCCGACACGATCAACAAATTGATAGTGCGCATAACCAAGCGCAAAACCGACCTCTTCTTGGGTGAGTTCTCGGATCAAGTCGCCGGTGTTGAACCATGCGTCGCCTTCCTCGAAAACATTGCGAAAGATTTTCTTTTCGGTGGCTTCTTTGTCCGTGTAGCCTTCAAACGGAGCTTCAGGATTGATGTGTCCTATGCAAAGTCCGGGTTCGCCTCGAGCAACAGGAATGCATCGACCGGTTTTATCCCTCAAAACTTCGTCAGCATCGACGTCGTATTCGACCAGGGCAATGCGGGCGGTCGTTGTACCGATCGTGCAGTCCTTGTTGAATAGATTGGCGAAAGCGACGTTGCCTTCGCTAGATCCGTAGAATTCACTGATTCGGCTAATTCCAAATCGTTCCTTAAATTCCAACCACACGTCTGGACGAAGTCCGTTTCCCATCATCGCCCGAAGCGGGCTGTCGTGATCATCGGCATATCGCTCAGAGTTGACGAGGTAACGACAGAGCTCACCGACGTAAATCAGGCAGGTGACGCCGTGTTCTCTGACTTCGGGCAGAAAGCGACTCGCCGAGAATCGTCGTCGTATAACCATGGCAGCACCGGATGAAAAAGATGCACCGGCGCCAATCAAAAGGCCGGTCCCGTGATAAAGCGGGAGGCAGATGTAAAGGCGATCTGAACGGTCGCATTGCAAACCCGCGGTGTGGGAAAGCATTGCACTTTGGAGATAACGGCGATTAGACAATACGGCCGCTTTGGGTAAACCCGTTGTCCCTGACGTGAAGATATAGAAGGCATTGTCACCGAGTGTGACTTCTTGGGTGATTGGAAGGTTCTCAGTTCCGGCTCCCACGCTTTCATCACGTAAGTTCCGGGCCCAATTTGGGACGGTATCGAGATTACCGTCGGGAACAAACAAGTAGTCGGAACCTTCGTCTAAATTCAATTCTCCCTTCACCTCTTGGATCGCTCCGGCAAGTTCGGCACCAAAGATGCACTTCTTAGAATCCGTTACGGAAATGCAGTGGGTCAGGGGACGGCCTCGAAGGTTGGTATTGATAAGGCCTCCCGTCGCGCCGATCTTGTTGAGCGCAATTACGCTTTCGAGGAATTCGATTCGGTTTTCCATGAAAACACTGACGACATCGCCACGCGTCACGCCCATTTCGAGTAGCCTCGCAGCGTAACGATTCGCGGCGGCGTTGAGTTGGCCCCAAGTGACCGTTTGACCTTCGAAGACAGCCGCGACCCCATCAGCGTAGTTCTCGGCGTGGCTTTCGACTTGGCGAGCAAAGCAATCGTGTTCATCTAATGCCCGCGGGGTCATGCCACGCTTTAACTTGAGTAGCGCAGGCACCTGCCTCAATACGGAAAAGATCTCGCCAATAGCCATAAACGTGTTCTCACCTGGTTGGGCCTACCTCGAGTATAGATATCCATCCATAATGGTTCGAGTAAAGGCTGGAGCATACGATGAATGAGGTTTGGGAAGTCGGCGATATCAAAATAACGCGCGTCGTTGAAATGGAGGTTGCGGGGGGATCCCGATTCATTCTCCCGGATGCCACGCGTGAGGCATGTCTTGCCTATCCCTGGTTGCAACCCCACTTCATGGATCTAGAGGGCAACCTCATCATGAGCATTCACGCCTTGGTGGTTGATACCGGCGAACGTCGGATCGTCGTCGACACATGCATTGGCAACGACAAAGAGCGTTCGATTCCCGCGTGGAGTCATCTACAGACACAGTTTTTAGAAGACCTCGAGGGCGTTGGATATGCGGCTGGCTCGATCGACACGGTTCTTTGTACACACCTGCACGTGGATCACGTCGGCTGGAATACAAAGTTGGTCGATGGAAAGTGGGAGCCTACGTTTGCGAGCGCGCGTTATTTAATGGGTCGGACAGAGTGGGAATACTGGGATACCAACGAGGATACGTCGACGTATGGATCGGTGATGGACGACAGTGTCCGTCCGATATTCGCGGCAGGATTGGTAGATCTCGTCGAGTCAGACCACCAAGTTGCTCCCGGTGTGAACTTGCAGGCGACCCCCGGCCACACGCCTGGTCACGTCAGTGTGCGGGTGACATCGAACGGAGTTGAGGCACTAATTACGGGAGATTGCATTCATCATCCTTGTCAGATGACGCGCACGGACTGGTGTAGTTCAGCCGATTACGATCAAGACCAAGGTCGTCGCACGCGTGAATCGTTACTGGAGAAGTACGTCGATTCCGATGTGCTCATCATCGGGACCCACTTTGCGACCCCGACTGCAGGATACGTTAAGCATCATGATGTGAGTGGTTATTGGCTCGATGTTGAGTTGCGGTCGTCCTGACGCGCAATTCAACCCGCAGTATCCACTGTTGGATGCGTGATCGGGTCCAGGGTATATCAAGGGCGATCAATGCTAGGCCCAAGGGAAACATCCAGAACCCAAGTATGGGTAACAATCCGAACACTCCCCCCACCATCAACAGAAGACCGGCGATCGATCGGACACCCACTGGGAGTTTTTGCCCCCACTGCAAAATCTTAACCGTCGCTAGATCAATGGATTGACGGAGCGTAGATTTTTTCACCGAGCACTCAGGCCAGGGTGGGTCCGTCGTCGCGCGTATCCAAGCGAGTTTCTCGCGCGTGAACCGGATCGGTTGCCGTAAAGCGATAAGCCCCGTCCTCGTGCAAGGTGCGCTCGATCCGGTCGCGATACATCAAAAGGTGGCAGTGGGCGATAGCCTCACCGAGCGCCATCATGGTTTGGCGTGGGTCCAATTTACGTTTGAACAACACGGGTAGCAGGGCGTTTGCGGTTTGTGGTTCGACGCAAAATTCTTCGAGAGCGAGCATGCGTTCTTCGTGATGGTCAGTTAACTGACGGAGTCGTTCGCGTACACCGAAAAACGGCAAATTGTGTGCCGGGAGGACAAACGTATCTTCGGGGGTCGACAGCAACTTATCGTGCGACTCCATCCAAGCTTTGAGGGGATTGGCTTCGGGTTCGGTCGGATGGACGCTGACGTTGGAGGTTATGACGGGAAGAATCTGATCGCCCGAGATCATAATCTTGAGGCTTCTACATAGTAGGCACGCGTGTTCGGGGGAATGCCCAGATCCAACGACGATTTCCCAGTGGTGGTTTCCGATGGAGAGCACGTCGCCGTCCTCGAGACGTTGAAAACCAGAAGGAAAAGCCGTTGGCATCGACATCATCGACATCTTGCCGGAGGCGCGCCCGGTCCACATTTTTGATAATTTTTGAAGGTAATTGGCGGGCATACCGTATCGGGTATAGAACTCTTGCCCGATCCAGCTTGAGTGATGTGAAGGTCCGCCGGTTGCGAAGGATCGGGCTTGGTAAAATTCGCCACGCGTCATGAAGAGCGGAACGCGAAAGTGCTCGGTGATCATGCCAGCTTGACCGATATGGTCGGGATGCATATGTGTGCAGATCACCCCCTTGACAGGTTTCCCGTTGAGCTCATTATCAAAAATCGTATGCCACAGTTTTTTTGTGTCGTCGGTGCCGAGTCCCGTATCGACCACGAACCAACCGTCGTCGTCCTCAAGAAGGTACAAGTTGATATGGGTGAGAGAACCCCACATGGGCATGGTCAACCAGCGAACTCCCTCCGCGACTTCCATTGTGGTGCCTTTTGCCGGATGTTCGTCGTAAGGATATTTAAGCCCCTGACTGCTGCGAATTCCCTTATTTACTGCCATATCGAGCCCCGACAGCTTCGAGTTGCAAAGCCGCGGGAAGCGTCCTTTCCAGAGTGCTAAGTTGCGCAGTATAACC
>DCBA01000127.1:5004-57159 GCA_002313255.1 Gammaproteobacteria bacterium UBA1119
TAACAAGGGGGAGGCAAACTATGCCCATGAACATTAAACCGATTCCGATGTTGGACGACGAGGTCAACGAAGTTCGGCTCGCGACCGCGGAGATCGTCAATCGAGACATCGTTCCAAATGAAAGTGATCTTTACGCGTCGACTCGCGATGGGTCCAGGCCATCGAAGGAGGCGATCGCGCGGGCACAGGAATTGAGGAAGGCTGTGCAAGACAAAGTGAAGAAGGCCAAGCTTTGGGCGCCCCATCTACCACCCGAATTCGGTGGTATGGGACTCTCGTTCATGCAACACGCCTACATGAACGAAATATTAGCGTACAGCCCCGGAGCAGCGCCGCTCTTTGGTGTGGTAGCGCCAAATTCGGGCAATCAAAAGATATTGGTCAAATACGGTACTCCCGAGCAACATGAAAAATGGCTCATACCGCTGACAGAAGGACGCATGCAATCCGGGTTCTCGATGACGGAACCGATGAACCCTGGGTCGGACCCCCGATCGTTGACGACGCGTGCGGAACTCGATGGTGATGAATGGGTTATCAATGGCCATAAGTGGTTCACTTCGAACGGCCACGCCGCGGATTTTTATATTGTTATGTGTCGGACGGCCGATTCAGACGATCCCGGTGGTGCTAACGATAAGATGACGCAAATCATCGTTCCCAGGGAGACGCCTGGTGTCAACATTCTTCGCGGCGTTCCGGTCTGGGGTAAGGCTTCAAGTCATTGCGAAATCAAGTATGAAAATGTCCGCGTACCCAAAGAAAACCAGTTGGGACAAACCGGTACCGGCCATCAAGCGGCGCAAGATCGTCTCGGAGCGGGCCGCGTGTACCACTGCATGAATTCGGTTGGTGCGATGTGGCGATGTTTCGATTTAATGATTGATCGGTTGATGACGCGCGAAGTGCATGGAGGCGAAAAACTCGAAGCCAAGCAGTTTATGCAGGGATTTATTGCGGATTCGTACATGGATATCCAGTCGGCGCGGCTCATGGTCGTTGATTGCGCTCAGAAGATGGAATCGGGTGTCGATCCTCGCACTGACATTTCATCCATTAAGGTCTACGTGCCAGCTGCATACCATCGTGTAGTTGACCGGGCGATTCAGGTCTATGGTGCGGCCGGAGTGTCCGGGGATTTTCCGTTTGCGGGGATGTACGAAGGTGCTAGGACGTTGCGCATCGCTGACGGACCCGACGAGGTGCACAAGATTCTGATTGCGAAAAACGTTCTGCGTCGTTATCACGCAGGCGAGTCGTGGGATTTTGGAAACTAAGCGGTATGGAGGAACTTGTTGAGGCTATGGCGAAAGCCGTAAAAGCGCGGGAAGCGCTGCCACGTATGCCCGATGACCTCGATCTCGAGCAAGCATACGCCATTCAAAAGACGCTCGTGGGTGCGGTCGCCGGGGGCGCGATTGCAGGCTTAAAAGCCGGCATGACGGCTGCCGCCGGACAAAAACAGTTTGGACTTACGCACCCATTGATTGGTTCGTTGTACGAATCAGGCCGTTTGTCGCCGGGAACCGATTTGGTTGCGGCAACCGGGGTCAGTCTCGAATGCGAAATTGGCGTAACGATCGATGGAGCAGGAAATCCAAAATCCGCTGGACCAGTCATCGAGGTACCACGCATGGCGTGGGGCGATCCCGCGGATGCCACCGGCATCAATTTGACGGCGTGCAACATTGCCGCTGACCGATTTATCGTTGGGACACAAAGACCGTTTCGGAACGATTACGCTGATATCCATATTACGCTGACGCGTGATGGTGAGGAGGTGTGTCAGGCTCCTGCGACTGACGCCCTGGGCGGCCCACACGACGCTCTCGTATGGATGCTTGATGAAGCGTCTCTGCGTGGTTTGGAAATACGTGATGACATGCTCCTCATTACGGGTGCTTGCGGAGGGATCCATCCGGCACTTCCCGGTGCGTATCGAGCGGACTACGGCGAGCTTGGATCGATCGAGTTTACGGTTAAACCATAGGCCGCTGCCATGCTTGTCGCCTGTGGCTATTAAGGTTTCGGCTGCGGTCGTGACGTACGTTTATTGAAGCGATGAAAGAGATTGACGAACCGGGTGTTGGGTATTGATTTCACACGGTGAACTTTCCAGACGCGGGGTAATTCCCGACGTTGATCAACTTGTTGGTACGATGGGTCGATTCAGATTCCGCAGAGGTGTGGCTGGCCCTATTTAGGAGATCGTTATCAATGAAACCGCTGGAAGCCTATCGGATCGTCGAACTCGGTCTCGGTCCGGTCACCGGATTAGCTGGGATGGTGCTGGCCGACTTTGGGGCTGAAGTGATTAAGGTGGATCCGCCAGAGGGCGATCGATTTGATTCAATGCCAGCGAGCCGCCTTTGGCGACGCGGCAAACGGATTGTTACAGCCGATTTAGCCAACCCCGAAGACGTCGCGCGAGTTCGTGAACTTATTGTGACGACTGCGGATGGGGTTATCACGACACTTAAGGGCGCTAAACGTGAGGCCCTCGGATTAGGCGGTTCGGAATTGACGAAGGTACGACCAGATCTGGTCTACGGGGTAGTTACCGGATTTGGCGAACGCGGTCCGTACGCACATTTGCCCGGTTACGAAGGTGTTGTAGCGGCGAAATCGGGGCGAATGTTGGGATTCGAAGGGGTCGCTGATCGCAGTGGTCCGAACTATTCCGCGTTACAGGTTGGAACCCACGCGACATCACAAAGCCTTGCAGCGGCCGTCATCGCTGCGTTGGATTGTCGCGAACGGACTGGGAACGGCGCACAGTTTGAGACGTCAATGTTACGGGGCATGATGCCGTATGAGATGGGCATCATGTCGATGGAGCAACTGCAAGACCGAGGCGTACTTGAACGGCCCAAAGTTGCTCGGGACCGTTCCCGATCGATGCCAACGCTAAACTACCACCCGGTGCGCACGAAGGACGGACGATGGCTACAACTCGGGAATCTGTTGCCGCATCTACTTGATAATTTCTTGAACACCAGCGGGTTTGAAGAAATCCTGGCTCAGGAGCAGTTTAGATCCCCGGTTCCCACTTGGGATCGTGAGACATTGGAGTTGTTTCGGGATCAAATGCTTGGGCACATGCAAACGCGAACGTTGGATGAGTGGATGGAACTTTACGTTGCAGACGGCGGGGTGGTTGCCCATCCATATCAGTCGACGCAAGACGCACTGAAGGACCCTGATGCGACGCGCAATGGGCACGTGGTAGAAAAAGACGGCGTGGTGCAATTGGGCTTGTTGGCGGATTTGACGGAAACGCCAGGTGAAGTCGGGGGTCAAGCCAAACCGGATGATTTCGATCAGTTGGGTGCACGGCAGGTTCGTGTATCGAAGATACAAGCGCCGGTCGCGCGACCGCTTGAAGGAATTACCGTTGTCGAGAGCGCGACGATTATCGCGGCCCCTTTGGGTGCGGCAACCTTAGCCGATATGGGTGCCCGCGTTATCAAGATAGAACCGATTGGTGGTGATCCGTTTCGCTCCATGTTTCACGGGTTCGGCGCTTCAAAGTGCAATACCGGGAAGGAGAGTATCTGCCTCGATCTAAAGACCGATAATGGTCAACGAATCGCCCAATCGCTTGCGAAGAAAGCGGATATTTGGATTCACAACTACCGCATGGGCGTTCCTGAAAAATTGGGTATCGGCTACGACGACCTTGCGGCGCTGAACCCTGGTCTGGTCTACGTGTCTGCGAATGGATACGGACCACGGGGTCCCGGTTCAAAACGGCCCTCCACGCATCCAATACCCGGTGCGGCGATGGGTGGCGTGGTGTGGCAAATTGGTGGACTTCCGGATCCGAATACACACATGGATTTAGCTGAATTGCGCGAAATGGCCCGGAAGCTTCTGCGCGCCAATGAGGTGAATCCAGACCCCAATACGTCGATGGTGGTCGCGACCACGGCCGTTCTCGGTCTTGCTGCCCGACGAGCGAGTGGTAAAGGACAAAAAATCTTTGTCGATATGTTCGGGGCTAACGCTTATGCAAACTGGGATGATTTTTTGAGTTTCCCAGAAAAACCGGAGCGACCCCCAATTGATGCCGAAGGCTATGGAGTTGGTCCACTGTACCGATTGTATGCGTGTAGCGAAGGATGGGTATTTCTGGGCGTGATCAGCGAGACGGAGAAAGCGACATTGGCACAAGCACTGGGTATTGAGTTGCAGTTCGATGTGTCGAATAGATTGGAGACAATTTTTCTTAGCGAAACCGCTGACCATTGGGAACAAGAACTCGGGTCGCTTGGTCTTGGGTGTGTACGCGCTGATGGAATGCTCCCGCAGGCGTTTTTCCTTCGGAACGAGCACTGTCTAGCAGAAAATCTAGCGGTGCCGGCGACGCATCCAGAGTGGGGCGAATATCTACGAAATGGCCCGATGGTCGAATTTGACCAGGACGGCTCGTATCCGGGAACCGGTGGCGTTGGGGGAGGGACCGTTACTCTCCTAGAGGAACTGGGGTATTCGTCAGAAAGGATCGAAGGTTTGTTAGATGCCGGAACGGTCCGAGCTGCGTGACAAAACACTCGATATGGGAACGACGTTGAGACAGAAACCAACGGATTATTTTTCGCGAGATCAAATTCGGGCGTTAAGGAAACGCTCGAATTGGCACGCAACCTGGCTCTTGGTGCATTGTTGGGGTGTCATATTCACGACGTGGGCCGCATGTGCGTTATGGACAAATCCAGTTGTCGTTGCCGTCGGCGTGTTGATCGTGGGGGCTCGGCAATTGGGCTTGACGGTGCTCAATCACGAAGGAGCACATCATTTGTTGTATTCGAACCGGGCGCTAAACGATTGGGTTTCTGAGTGGATACTTAATAGGCCACTTTTTGGAGCATCGGTCCACGGTTACCGCAAATCGCATCTGGAACACCATAAGCATACCCAACAACAAGGCGATCCGGATCTTGTTTTGTCAGCGCCTTTTCCAATCACGAAGACGAGCTTTCGACGGAAAGTTTGGCGTGACCTTTCGGGTCAGACGGGATGGAAGCAACGAAAAGAACTCGTTGTTTCCGCGTTCCGTCCGGCCGGGGGGCCGATATCCGCACGGCTCAATCGGGCGGCATACCGGCTTGGGCCAAATCTCTTGATTAATATGGCGTTTTTAGCTGGATTTGCGGCGTACGGGGTTTGGTATCTCTACTTTTTGCTTTGGCTATTGCCGTCGATGACGTGGCTTTTGTTCGTATCTAGACTGCGAAATATCGGCGAGCACGCGTGCGTTGCCGACAACGACGATCGATTGCGCAATACCCGCACCACCCACGCAAGTTGGCTCGAACGAATGTTTATCGCCCCGTACTGGGTGAACTATCACCTCGAACACCATCTTTTGGTCTCATGCCCCTGTTATCGGTTGCGTCGGGCGCATCGTATCTTGATGGCAGGAGGTCACGGGACGGCGATGGATCTACAACCGAGTTATGCCCATGTGATCCGACTGGCGACGGCAACGGCCTGACGGAGGGTGCCCGGCTCGAAGTTGGTCGCCTTGAGAAACCTTGTCTGGTTGGCCCTTATCGGCCACATCAATGGATGCGAGCCTCAAAGTCCGCCGGTTGAACGCGACGTTATGCGCAAACTATTGACCGGCTTCGTTCTGCCGATGGGGGACTTATCGATTGTGAGTCGTCCATCGGACTGCCGTACCGATGGGCAGACCAGCCTGGCGGTACCGCTGGGCCTTTTCGATGCATTTCTTAAGGCGAATGACGAACAATCGGACGATTTTGACTTGTCGGAATTTGGAGACCGAGTTACAACGACGAGCGGTCACCCGCGGAGGTTGTATTTGCGGACCAGAAAGCCGGTTGTTTCGTTATCCCGTGCAGGAATGACAACGAACGATGCGCTGGTTTGTGTTGAAGTCTATGCCCGGGAAGAGCGGGCATTTTTCGTTTTCTTACGGCGCGAGGAGTCGACTTGGCGTCTTGCCGGCGAAGTTGTTTCTTGGGAAGAGCTCGAGGAAGAGGATCTAACCGAAGACCCTGAGGATGGGTATTGACGAGAAAGAGCAAGCGCTTGTTCAGTCGTAGAGATCGCCAAATTCCTTGGGGGCGTTGCTGGTGCGTGCCTCGCGAATGGATTGGGCAAGCAGAGGGATACCGTCGCGAATGTCTTGATCCGGGACGTGCCCGAAGGCCAATCGAAGGTAAGGACGGTCGTCGTTGTTAATGTGAAAATTTGCGCCAGGGGCAAAGTGAACGTTGCGCGCCGCCGCGAGTTCGGCAAGTTTTTTTTGGTCGACGTCTTCAGGATAACGTAACCACACGAACAGTCCGCCGGCCGGATCCGACCAGGCACAGATATCGTGAAGTTCATTGGCAAGTCCGTTGACGACAAGATTTTTCTTGACGCGAAGCGATTTGTTCAGGTGGTCCGTTAATGACCAGACTCCGTCTCGGTAGAGCTCGGCAACAATGGCTGCCGCCAGATAATTCCCGCCTGCATCGTGTCGCCGCTCCAGAATTTGATCAAATATAGGGGGGCGTGCTAGCAAGTACCCGAGCCTGAGACCAGGCGCTAAAATCTTCGACAGTGAGCATAGGTAGATGATCTTCGCGTAGTCGGACAGGGCGTAGAGTGCGCTCGGCTTGTCGCCATCGAAGTGGACGTCGCCGTAGCAGTTATCCTCAACGATGGGAATGTCGTAATTTTCGGCAATGCGGATGAGTTGCGCTCGGCGCTCTAAAGACATCACCGTCCCGCTCGGGTTTTGATAGGTCGTTAACGCATAGATGAATTTGGGTTTACGTTTAGGACCCAATCGATCGAGGGTCGACTCCAAGAGATCAACGCGCATACCGTTGTTGTCGAGTGGCAGCCCGACCATTTCGATGCCCAAACTTCGATAAGCGCTGATGGTTCCTGAGTAGGTGAATTCCTCACAAATTATCGTGTCACCGGGACTTGTGAGAGCCTCTGCGGTAAGGGTGACGGCTTGCATCGAGCCGTTCATTAGTGCGATCGAGTCGGGGTTGACCGATACGCCTTCGCGTTCGGACTCTCGCGTTGCCATGATTGCCCGCAACTCCGGATGGCCTAACCGTCCGTGATAGTTGGTTAGAGCCTCGTACTCACGCTCAATCGCGATGGATGCAGCGCGTTGCATCTTGTCGACAGGAAATGTTTCGGGGTTGGTGCGACCGACCGCAAAATCGAATCTTCGAGTCATTGATTGCCCGTTGCCAGCTCGTTGTGGGTGAGGTAGGTGTAGCTTTTTTGAACGGCGGTCATCATGTCGGTGTCGCAATCGTCCAGTTCGACAATGATCCACTCGAGTATGTCTTCATCGGCTGCGTCAATAATTGCGCGGATATCCATACGCCCGTCACCGACTGCAACGTGGGCTTCGCCTTTGATTAGGGGACCGTCTTTAATATGGAGAAGCGGTACCCGGTTTCGGATTCTTTCGACCTCTGACGCTGGATCGGAATTGCCGAAGTTTGCCGCCCAGTAGGTATCCACTTCAAATAGCACGTCGGGGCATTCTTCCTGAAGAATGTGATACCCCTTCTTACCTTCGTGTTCGACAAATTCCCACCAATGGTTATGGAGAAACAGCTCAAGCCCTGCGCGACCGAGCTTATCGGTCAGATCGTTAACGGTCGCTACCGTTCGGGCGATAGCGCTTCGATCGGCAAAATCGTCGGGGCCAAAGCCTCCAGCAGCTCTTGAAAGACCCAAAGCACCAACCGTGTCGATTACCTCGTTAATCTCCGAGCGGTTCGCCCACGGAAAGTGAGTCGATGAAACCGTCATCCCTAAATCTTCAACCTGTCGTCGGAAATCCATGGGTGACTTACCGAACAGGTTAAAAGGTTCGACGCCACGGTAACCAATGGCGGCCAGCCGTTGCAAAACCGCGTCAAAATCGTTCCGGGATGCATCGCGTAAGGAGTAGAGTTGGACTGAAATGGGTTTCACGCAGAGCCTCCTTTGACGGATTCGATCGGTAATTGCTGATTGTATAGCTAGACGAGTTTGCAGCGAATGGGAAGTTCAACTTTGTGGCACTCGCTCATTTGGCACGGACATGCCCGATACTGACACCGTGGTACCTCCAAGGGGTGTTCGGTTGATTCGAGCGTCTTCATCGCGGCGAGTGACCCATAGTCAGCGCCGTACTTGACGGTATTACCTGTTCCAACGTTCAATCGAAACGACGGAGGTGAGACTGCATGACGCGTTTACGAATGGGACTTGTAGGGGGCGGTGAAGGCGCTTTCATCGGTGCTGTCCATCGGATAGCGGCCGAGCTCGATGGTCGTATCGAGCTTGTCTGCGGTGCCTTTTCTAGCGATCCGTCGCGTTCTAAGCGCTTTGGACAAGAGCTCTACGACCTCCCGCCCAACAGGAGCTACGGAACGTTCAACGAAATGGTGACAGAAGAGTTGAGGCTTCCGACCGAAGAACGCATGCATTTTGTGGTGATTGCGGCACCGAACCACTTGCACTTTCCTGTCGCCGAGTCATCGCTCCAGGCAGGGTTTCACGTCGTGTCCGACAAGCCCGTCACGTTCGATCTCGGTGAAGCGAGGACCCTTCGTGCTCTCGCCGCGGAAAAGGATCTCCTCTTTGGGCTTACGCACAATTACACGGGATATCCCATGGTCAAGGAGGCCCGCGAATTAATTAAGACTGGTGCGTTGGGATCGATACGTCGAGTCATTGTCGAATACATCCAAGGCTGGCTTGCAGAAAGGCTCGAAACGCAGGGAAATAAACAGGCAATCTGGCGAACGGATCCGAGATTTTCAGGATCGGCTGGTTGCATGGGTGATATCGGGACTCACGGCGAAAATCTACTCGAATACGTCACCGGGCTGGAGATCGATTCGCTATGCGCCGACTTAACAACGTTTGTTCCAGGGCGTTTGCTCGAGGATGACGGCAACGTGCTGTTACGATTTTCCAATGGGGCACGCGGCGTGTTGCTTGCCAGTCAGATTGCGGTTGGCGAGGAAAATGGTCTGAAACTGCGGGTGTATGGTGAACGTGCCAGTCTAGAGTGGGTACAGACAGACCCTAATTCGCTGGTCGTTCGATGGCCCGATCGCCCGTTCGAGGTGCGGCGAACCGGTGGTCCAGGCGTGAGTGAGGCTGCGACCGCTGCGACGCGGCTCCCGGCAGGACACCCGGAGGGCTTTTTGGAGGCGTTTGCCGTGCTCTACCGCAATTTTGCGGCTGCGCTCGAGGCGCGCTTGGCGGGTCGTGATCCAACGTCTGAGGAACTCGATTTCCCCACGATTGACGATGGTGTACGCGGAATGGCGTTTATTGATGCCGTGGTAGATAGTTCGAAGCGTGGTGGTGTTTGGACCGATTTTCCAACGTGGAATTAGGTAAGGGGGCAAGGCATGAAGACACTGAAAGGCCCAGCGATTTTTCTCGCCCAATTTATGGCGGACGAAGAGCCATTCGACAGCATTGAGTCGATGGCAAAATGGGCCGCAGATCTCGGATTTCTTGGGATCCAGGTGCCGATAGGCAATCCAGCGTTCATCGACGTTCAACGGGCGGCCGAAAGCCAAACATACTGCGATGAGTTAAATGGGATCGTGAAGTCGCAGGGCGTTGAAATTACCGAATTGTCGACCCATCTCGAAGGTCAACTGGTCGCTGTCCATCCAGCATACGACATCCTGTTTGATGGCTTTGCGCCAGAGTCTGTTCACGGCAATCCCTCGGCCCGAACGGACTGGGCCATTGATCAAGTCAAACTCGCGGCGCGAGCGAGTCATAACCTGGGACTTCGATCGCACGTTACGTTTTCTGGTGCGTTTCTTTGGCCAATGATCTATCCATGGCCGCAACGTCCGGCAGGAGTCGTCGACGAAGGATTTCAAGAGCTGGCGCGTCGCTGGCGTCCCATTCTTGACGTGTTCGACGAGTACGGCGTGGATTGTTGTTACGAGATCCACCCAGGTGAAGACCTCCACGATGGAGTAACGTTCGAACGGTTTTTGGCGGAGGTTGACGACCACCCTCGTGCCAATATTCTTTACGATCCAAGCCACTTTATTCTGCAACAGTTGGACTATTTGTCGTTCATCGATATTTACCATGAACGCATCAAAATGTTTCATGTCAAGGATGCAGAATTCACCCCGAGTGGGCGACAAGGTGTTTACGGTGGTTACCAGGATTGGCTTGATCGCGCGGGCCGATTTCGTTCTTTAGGTGACGGCCAAGTGGACTTTCGCTCGATCTTCTCGAAATTTGCGGCTTTCGACTTTGACGGTTGGGCTGTTCTCGAGTGGGAGTGCTGCCTAAAGCACCAAGAGGATGGCGCGCGCGAGGGCGCTCGTTTCATTCAAGACCATATCATTCGGGTGACGGATAAGGCGTTCGACGATTTTGCGTCGTCGGGCCTCGACGCCGAGACGAACCGGCGAGTTCTTGGTTTAGAGATTAAATAGAACCGTTTCTAACGGGTGGATGCGCGGATGAATCCGATGGGGGGCTTTTCCGTCGGACTACCGATCGCGTAACATAGCCCGGTTGATACACCACGATCACACATCAAGAGTTGACGGACCGCGCAGGGAGCGGTCGACGTTCAAACATCTCTCACACCTAAAACGTCTCGGCCCTTATGTCCACCGATTCCGGTGGATCTTGTTGGCATCGATCGGTGGGTTGCTGCTCGCGCGGCTTTTTGACGCCTTCGTACCGCTTTTCATGAAGACCGCAATCGATAGCCTCGCAGACCCAGACATTGAGCCAACGCTACTGGTCCCGGTGCTCTCGATCTTAGCGATCGTTGCCACTCGGTTTCTTATTTACGTAGTTTCTCAACGGGCGTTGCGCCGACTTTCAATTAGCGTTGCCTACGATCTACGCAAACGTCTTTTCAATCACGTCCAATTCCAAGGGGCACATTTCTTCAATCGATTCGGCACCGGGGATCTGATGTCACGCGCTGTCAACGATGTGAGCATGGTGCGGATGGTGGTCTCCTTTGGTGCGGTCACTATTCTTACGACGGTATTCACGCTGATCACGGGCTTGTACTTCATGATCATGTTGTCGCCATCACTCACGTTTTGGGTAGTTCTTCCACTGCCGTTGGTCGCTGTCGCGGGGTTTGGTATGGCCCGTGCGTTATTTCCGTATTACATGGATCGACAGGAAGCCATGGCCGCGGTGACTTCGTTTACCCAAGAAAATCTCAATGGAATTCGCACAGTGCAAGCGATGGCGCAAGAAGAACAGGAGATTAACCGCTTTCGTGACGTGAGCACCCATTACGCCCAGACGGTCTACCGTGTAAATCGGTACCAAGCACTAATGAGCGTTGTGATGGGGTTTATTTCGACTGCCTCGACGGTGATCGTGGTGTTCTATGGTGGCGCGTTGGTCCTACGAGGCGACATCACGCTGGGTACATTCATGGCCTTTTTTTCGTACCTCATGATGGTGGCTTGGCCCATGCGTATGATCGGAATGTCCATAACGATGTTCACGGCTGCGGCGGCAGGAACCGAACGCATCTTCGAAATTCTAGATTACGAACCGGAAGTGGACGATGCCTCGATCGAAACAGTGCCTGCCGAATTGCGCGGGCGTATTGAGTTTCGAGACCTTGTTTATAGTCATCCAGGTTCACCTAGACCAACGATTGCCGGGGCGACCCTCAACGTCGAACCCGGTGAAACGATTGCGTTCATGGGGCGCGTTGGCTCCGGTAAATCGACGTTACTGAATGCCATCGTCCGCCTCGTTGACACTCCCGGCGGGATGATTTTTTTGGATGGTCACGATATTCGTGATTTTCCTCTACGCCAGCTACGAGAAGCTGTCACGCTTGTCCCGCAAGATCCTTTTTTGTTTTCGATGACGCTTCGCGACAACTTGACCTACGATGATCTAAGCCGTGACGACACCTCGATATGGGATGCCGCGGAGGCGGCCGCGTTTGCCGATCCTTTGCGCCGACAACTTGCCCAGGGACTCGACACCATGGTGGGGGAACGCGGAGTCACGCTTTCGGGAGGTCAGAAGCAACGCGCAACGCTTACCCGTGGAATGGTTCGAGACGCAAAAGTGCTGCTGCTCGATGACTGTTTCTCGAGTGTCGATACGGAAACTGAGGAACGGATTCTACGTGGGCTGCGACGCATGCGTGGTGGCAAAACGACTATGTTGATTTCCCACCGCGTCTCGACGGCGCGGCATGCAGACCGCATTTTCGTTATCGACGCAGGACGATTCGTTGAATCCGGGACGCACGACGAACTGATCGCGCGAGGTGGCTATTACGCGGATCTCGCCGCCGTGCAGAGTAATCAAGATGAAGATCGCGAGCGTAAAGCGAGATTGTTGCGGGATCTCGACAGTGAAATCTCCGCGGTGCCAATGCCGGAGGCGGCGAAGCTGTGAGTGAAAACGCGATTCAGGTACCGGCCCCGGCCCGAAATTACTCTGCGTTTGATGCTGAGCTGACGCATCAGGCCCTCAACGTTCGACTCTTCGTTCGACTGCTCGGATGGATGAAGCCATACCTGATTACGCTATTCGTCAGCATTGCGTTTGTGGTGGTGGCCGCGCTGGCTCAAGTGCTGATGCCGATCCTGACGAGCGTTGTCATTATCGACACGATCTTGGTGCCAACCGCGGTCGTAAACGACACTCAAGACTACGGACTGCTCGCGTTGGTGGGTTGGATTCAATCAACGTTTGCTTTTGAAGCGCTGACGGCGGCAGGGCTTGTATATGTGGTTGTGCTCGTGGGTCAGTCGTTATTGAGTTTTGCTCATCAGCTTACGCTTTACAGTTGTTCCCTAAAGGCGCTAAGAGATCTTCGAATCGATCTATTTGCCGCACTTGAACGAAAACCCGCCTCCTTTTTTGACCACGTGGGCGTCGGTCGCGTGATGACCCGAGTGACGAACGACGTTGAGAATCTTTTTCAGCTCTTAACGGGCTTCGGCGGTTTAGCCGGTGAATTTGTTCCGTTTTTTGTGGCGCTTTTTGCGATGCTTGCAATCAGTGGATCGTTGACCGGTGTGGTACTCGTAGCGCTGCCTGTGGCGGTGATCGCAACGATCCTCTTTCGCATCGCGATGCGGAAAATCTTTCGATTTATTCGCGACTCCGTATCGGCCCTCAATCAATACATGCAGGAAGATCTCGTTGGGATTGATGTTGTCCAGCTCTCGGGTCGCGAGAATCAAAATATCGAGGAGTACGGAGCGCTAAATCGCGCTAACCGGGGCTATGAGTTCCGTGCGATCAATTACGAGGTCCTCTACGACACCTTTAACATGAGTCTTGGGAGCGTCGTTACCGGCGGCATTGTTTGGTTCGGCGGTGGTCAAGTGATACAGCAAGACATCTCGCTAGGCTCGATGATTCTCTTCACGTCGCTTGTGCAAATGATGATCATGCCGATCGTTTCGTTGGGTCAGCAATTCAATGTTCTGTTTAGGTCGATGGCATCCGGAGAACGCATTTTTCAGGCGTTGGACTGGGACGAGCAATTGCACGAACCCGACGAGCCAACCCTTCTGGAAGGTCGCTTGCGTGGCAAGGTGGAGTTTCGTCATGCGCACTTTGGTTATTACGAAGGAGAAGAGATCCTAAAGGACGTTTCTTTTTCGATTGCGCCTGGAGAGAAACTTGCCATCGTCGGCCCGACGGGTTCGGGTAAAAGCACAATTATTCGATTGCTTGTCCGTTTTTATGATATCGACGACAACATGGTTTTTGTCGATGACGTCGACGTCAACAAGTTACACAGCCGTGATTTGCGTGAACGTGTTGGCGTGGTGCTACAAGATTTCCATATCTTCTCGGGTACCGTGCGCGACAACATCACGCTTAACAATCCCGATATAACGCCGGAAAGAGCTGAATGGGCCGCGCGCTCGGTGAATGCGGACGGCTTCATTCAAGAATTAGCCGATGGCTACGACACCCAGCTTGCTGAGCGAGGACAGAACTTATCGCAAGGACAGCGTCAGCTTCTGGCTTTTGCCAGGGTATTGGCCGCCGATCCCGAGATTCTTGTGTTGGACGAAGCCACGGCAAACATCGATACCTCCACTGAACTGGTCATTCAAGATGCGGTGGCGAAGCTCACGGAAGGTCGAACTTCCATCGTCGTCGCACATCGATTGCAAACGATTCAGGAGTGCGACCGGATATTGGTTCTACACCATGGAGTTGTGGAGGAATTGGGTACGCACGACGAATTGATAGCACAGCGTGGGATTTACTACACGCTGCATGAACTGCAGTTTCAAGACGCCGATGTGGCCCGTGAAGTTACTCGTGAGGATGAAGGCAGCGAGGGCAGGACCACGGATCCGCGTTGGGCAGAGGTACCGGACGACCCGTCTGACACCCCCGACGGAATGTAACTCGAGAAGTCTCCTGGAAGTGACCGAGCGGACCCACTTTTGGCCGTTCAACGTATCGTCTAAGATCTCGCTTCTTTATTAGCAACGGATGCGCTTGAGATGAAAGATTTTGGGGGGAAACTCGCGGTTATAACGGGCGGTGGTACCGGTATGGGTCGGGCGCTCGCGCGTCAGCTGGTGGCGGAGGGCTGTGACGTTGCCACCTGCGACGTACTCGACGACAACCTCGCGGAAACGAGAGCCTTATGTGAACAAGAAGCACCGCAAGGGAGAGTCATTACCACGCACCATTGCGACGTTTCCGATGAAGCCGAGGTGGAACGTTTTCGCGACGCGGTGGTGTCGGATCACGGCACAGATCATATCGACCTACTCTTTAATAACGCCGGCGTCGGAGGCGGTGCGAGCATCGTCGAGGGAGATCGAGAGGATTGGGAACGTACCTTTAATATTTGTTGGTACGGGGTTTATTACAACACCCGGGCGTTCATGCCTCTGTTGGTGGCGAGTCAGGACGCGCATTTGATCAATACCAGCAGTGTTAATGGATTTTGGGCGACGCTAGGCCCTCAAAGTTCGCATACTGCGTACAGTGCGGCCAAATTCGCGGTCAAAGGCTTCTCGGAGGCTCTTATCACGGATTTGGCCAACAATGCACCCCACGTCAAGGTATCGGTCGTCATGCCAGGGCACATTGGAACGTCAATCGCGATTAATTCGGGACGTATTCTCAATGGACGTCAAGCCGATGAACTATCGGATGACGACATCGTGGCGACGCGAAAACGTTGGGCTTCTCTCGGGATGGTCAACGAAGACACCACCGATGAGCAGATTCGGGTGTTGGTGGGTGAAATGGGGCGCCGGTTTCGAGACGATGCACCGACGACGGCCGAGCAAGCAGCTTCCATTATACTGGACGGGGTCCGCGAAGAGCGTTGGCGCATTCTTGTCGGTAACGATGCGCACAGGCTTGACGAACTGGTTCGTGAGGATCCTGAAGGTGCGTACACGCCGGAATTTATGGTCCGACTGCGAGAGACGGGCGAGTGGGGCTTAGGCTGACGCCGCGATCGGGAAACTAAACGGCGAGTTGAAACAATTGAGCTGCATTGCCACCCATAATCGCCTGCTTTTGCCGTCGATCTAAGGTCGCCACCGATTCGCGTATCTGCTCGGGTGCATTGAGACTTGAGTCGATGTGCGGATAATCGGACCCCCAAAGGATGTTGTCGTTACCGACCAGATTCATCATGGCGCCGATGGTCCGTTCCTGGGGTTCCGCAACGAAGTAACAGTTTCGTTGCACGTATTCGCCCGGAGTGAGCGCTAGCGGTTTTGGTGACAACTCGTTAAGCAACTCGTCTTTCTCGTTGAGACGATCCATAAGGTACGCGGCCCATCCGCAGCCGGCCTCAACGCTCACGACCTTGAGCTGTGGAAAACGATCGAAGAGCCCATCGAGAATGATCGATGACAAGGCAGGAATCATTTGCCCGGGGGCACCCAGTCCAAAGCCGAAGGTCGGACCGAGCCTAGGTTGCGCGCCGTGCCAACCGGAAAAAGGGACCGCAGCACCGCTAAATCGAACGATCACGTGGAGGCAACCTGGAAGGTCGGCTTCGGCCAACTGAGCCCATAGGCGATCGAAATGTGGGCTGCCGGGACGTTCACCATCCACGACTTCGGGCGGGACGAAAATCCCCTTAAACCCGAGTTTTAGGCACCGGGTGAGCTCCAGCGCCGCGTTCTCGACGTCGCGCCAATTTACAACTGCGATAGGAACAATCCTTCCACAGCCGTCCTGGCTAAATTCGTGCTGCCATGTGTTGTACGCGCGGAAGTAGGCGTTGATCAGATCAAGGTCATCTGTCGGGATCGGCAATATGCCGATAGTCGGGAACACGACGCATGCGTCGACGCTCCACTCGTCCAGCATCGTGAGCCTCGCATGCGTGTCGTAACTCGCCGGTGGGCAGCCGTCCGCATACCGAAAACGGCCTGCGAATATGTCGCGGCGTCGCAAGTTCGCGCCGCCTAAGCCGGCCAGGCCGCCTGGAAGCACAACTTGCTCGGCAATGATCAGGCGCTCGCCGTTGTGATCGTTCTCGATCCGTATCGCGCGATCTTGATACCGAGTTTCCAAATACCTTTGCCAGAGATCCGCTGGCTCCATTACGTGAGAGTCGCAGTCAACTACAAACAAAGTGAATCCTTGGCTTAAGAATTTCTATATTGGGTCCGTCCTCAATGTAAGGGTTGGCGCGAATAAAGCACACGAACACTGACGAATTTTTTTATCCAATACCGCGCACGAACTAAATGAACGATTACCGTCAACATCGACTCGCGTATCGATCGACTGGCAGAACATGCGCAAGACAGCATATTTTTGGAATACAGCAGCTTCTACTGCGAATAAACCTCCATTTGAGACCATGTCGACAGAGTCGTAGACGAATATTCGAAAGTATAACCGCGGTTCGACGTCGCCGGTTTGGATTGTTTGTTGCGACTGCGATCGGGGAACGAGGTCGATCTGTTCAATTTCATTTGGAGTGGCATACTGACGTCATGAGAAAAGCGGATTTTGTTTTTGAGAGCGCTTAGGAGAGCCCATGACGCCTGAAGAAATCCTTGCTCGCCCCGCGAAGATACTTTCGCGAAGCGATCGCGAGTGCTACTTCGAGCACGGCTACGTTGGAGCGCCATCTGTTGTGTCGGGAACGTGGCTTGATCGTATCCAATCGTGTTCACAACATTATGTTGACGAGAGTCGCCACGTAAATGACACAGACCAAAGATTCGATCTCGAGCCAGATCACACGGCCGAACAACCGAGAATACGGCGATTAAATTCACCCGTGGATGCGGATGAACTTTTTTGGGAATTTGCCTCGGCGGGGCCCTTTGTGGATATTGCCGAAGACCTGCTTGGACCGGACATCAAGTTCCACCACTCCAAACTCAACTACAAGTGGTCCGGCGGCGGCGAAGAAGTTAAATGGCACCAAGATATTCAGTTTTGGCCGCACACGAACTATGACGTCCTGACCGTGGGTGTGTATTTAGACGATGTTGCTGCCGATATGGCCCCAATGGGTGTCATTCCAGGTAGTCACCAAGGGCCTCTCTACGATTTATACGATCACGATAACGAGTGGACGGGGCACATCCGGAGCGAGGATGTCCCGAACATCGCGGCCGAGACGGCGCGTTACATCGCCGGGCCGTCTGGAACTATCACCGTGCATAACTGTCGCTCAATCCACGGGTCGCCCCCGAATTGGAGTGATTGTCCGAGGCCGTTGCTTCTCTGTGCGTACTCCGCGGGCGACGCTTTGCCGATTACCGACCTCGTTGCACGAGGTCAGCACGGTGACGAGGTCGTAAGAGGCATTCGGTCTCGTTGGGCTCGTTTCGATCCTCGACCTGTTCTGATGCCGCCGGATTGGAGCCGGACCGGCCATAAATCCATCTTTCAACATCAACAAGCGGAACAGACTCAAGGCATGTAGCGAAATGCCCTGAGCGGGTATCCGCGTGACGCTGGATCTAGTCCAATGAGATCACGCGGACGGAATCGTCGTTGCGCACCAACTCGTGGCTACGTTTTCTCTCATACTTTTTGGCGGGCGTATTGATGATGTCCGTCAAGATTCCTGCAGTTGAACCGCGCACGACGTCGGCATCTCGTGCGTCATCGTAGAGCGTTGTGCGTTGCCGAGCTGTACGTCCGGCCGACTCGATCATGTGCTGCATTTCCTCGGGTGAGGTCTCCTGTCCGTGTTGTGTCCCCGCAGCGCGTGAAATGCTCTCGTTCATTAATGTTCCCCCGAGATCGTTACAACCCGCATTGAGCGCAGCGCTGACTCCCTCGTGACCCATTTTCACCCAACTTGCTTGAATGTTGGTGATGTGTGGATGTAGTGCGAGTCGAGCGACGGCGTGTACCAGAATCGTTTCCCGGAATGTCGGTCCACGCCGCGCTTTCCCTTTCAGATACATCGGAGCTTCCATGTGAACGAAGGGTAGGGGCACAAATTCAGTAAATCCGCCTGTTTTCTTCTGTAGATCCCGGACACGGATAAGGTGTCTTGCCCAGTGAATCGGCTCGTCGACGTGGCCATACATAATCGTTGCCGTGGATCTAAATCCGACACGGTGAGCGGTTTCCATGACTTCGAGCCATTGCGCAGTATTGATCTTGTCCGGGCAGATCACGGAGCGTACTTCGTCATCAAGAATTTCGGCGGCCGTTCCGGGGAGCGTATTTAGGCCGGCTTTTTTCAGTTCGGTTAAATAACCTTCAAGGGAATGATTGGATGTAGCTGCTCCTTGCCATACTTCGAGCGGTGAAAAAGCATGTAGATGCATTTCGGGAACTGCTTCTTTGACGGTTTTGACGATATCGATGTAGGTCTGTCCGGTGTATTCAGGGTGGATGCCCCCTTGCATACAGACTTCCGTACCGCCGCGGTCCCAGGCTTCGACCACCCGCCGTTGAATTTCTTCGCCGCTCAAATCGTAGGGTCGTCCCCGTAGATTTTCCGATAACTTCCCTTTGGAAAAAGCGCAGAACTGGCACTTGAAATAACAGATGTTGGTGTAATTGATGTTGCGATTGACGACAAAGGAAACGGTATTTCCGTTGATTTCGTCTCGTAATTGGTTTGCCGACTGGACCACAGCATTGAAGTCGTCGCCCCGGGCTTGAATAAGGCGGACGATTTCCCGCTCGTCAAGGTCATTTCCGTTACCAATCCCTTTCAAAATGGCCGCGATGTCGGTGGACACTACAGAGGGTTCTTGGGTAATGCGTGTGAGTACCTCGGCGGGTGGAGGCGAGGTGTCGCCTGGACACCAGGGGTCGATCCGCGGAAATCCCTCACCGTCGATGCGGTCAAGGACGCTTGCTACCATCGAATCGTCAACCCACGTTGCCGCATCAATCGCGTAATTCGGATAGATAGTGAGGCGCTCATGCAGGTGCTTGCCGGCCAGCGCAGTCTCGCGCGATAGCTCGTCGAGCTGAGGCCACGGCGCTTCCGGATTAACAAAATCTGGAGTGACGGGTGAAACGCCGCCCCAATCGTTGATACCAGCATCGACGATTTGTGGTAAGACCCCCGGACTTAGGTTTGGGGGCGCTTGGATACTCATTGAGGCCCCAAAGAGTATGCGGGTCACGGCGATGGTCCACAGTAGGTCGTCGAGATCAGGTTCGGGCGCCAGGCGCATCTTCGTGCCTGGTTTTGCGCGGAAATTTTGCACGATAATTTCTTGAACGTGACCAAATTCCCGATGAATGTCCCGTATCGCCAGAAGCGATTCAATGCGTTCGCGACGAGTCTCACCGATGCCAATAAGAATCCCGGTTGTGAAAGGCACGCGTGCCGCGCCAGCGTCCCGAAGGGTTTGCAGCCGCACCGCCGGTATCTTGTCGGGCGAACCGTGGTGCGGCATTCCTTTTTTGGTCAAACGTTCCGATGCGGACTCAAGCATGATGCCCATTGACGGGGACACTGGCCGTAATGTTTGGATCTCACTGGGAGTCATGTTGCCAGGATTAAGGTGGGGTAGTAATCCCGTTTCTTCATAGACGGCGCGGGCCGCATGGGCTAGGTAATCGAGCGTTGATTGATAACCATTTTCGGCGAGCCATTCGCGCGCGACACGGTAGCGTAACTCCGGTTTTTCGCCGAGGGTGAACAGGGCTTCTTTGCACCCGATATTCGCACCCTGCTTGGCGACATCCAGAACCTGAGGGATCTCCATGAATGGGTGATCCAGTTTTTTTGGCGTCTGTGCAAAGGTGCAGTAGTGGCACACATCACGGCAAAGGTGAGTCAGCGGGATAAATACCTTCTTCGAATATGTGACAACGTTACGAAAGCCTTGATCGCGCAGGACTGAGGCAACACGAGCGAGAGCCTTTGTATCGGTAAAATCGGCGAAGGCTAACGCTTCGTTCATGCTTGGGGTTGCCCCAGCGAGCGCCTTGTCTAAAATAACTTGGACCACTACTTTATTACTCATTTCCGCGATCGTGAGCGGGGAATCTATTATCGTTAGCGAACAGCCGAGATGCTATACCACTTTTCTTTAAGAAACGTAGGGTGGCGATATCGCGGTCTTTCCGAGCGAGTTCAATCAGTTCGTTGATCGTATCGATATCCAGACTGAATCCGGGTAACCGGAGAACTCGCGGTTGATAACCGGCTTGGGTGGCTTCCCGTCGATGCGGCTTGAAACTTTTCCCGTCAAACAAGTAACGAAACGCATTCGGAGGGCTTGATAGTAGGCCGTTGGTTCCGACGTCGTTTCGATCGGGAATTATCGTTACGTCGAGATGATTCTTAATCGCGGTGTCGATTTCTTCGCTAGTGATGAGCGGTACATCACCGGGAACGAAGAACGTGCCAGTAGCGCCGTACGTGTTAACGACGTGGTGGCCGGCCTCGACGACAGCACCGGAAAGATCGTCAGCCCGATCGGCGTACAGTTCCACCTCGTGCCGACGTGCAAATCCGCCGGCCTCGGACGCTCGGGATACGACCACGACGCCTTTTAGAAGCTGGGAATTTGTGAGGGCATAAAGGACATCGTCGAGCATGTTAATCACAAGCTCATGTCGCTCATCGGCCGAAAGATGGCTGGCTAAGCGGCCTTTCGCTGCAACCGAACCTTTGAATGGCACCACAGCCCACATTTTCGTCAGGAAATCTTTTCGATGAATTCCACGACCGCGTGGGCGAGTGCCACACGATCGTCCAAAGTTACCATGACTGTGGGCCGCACGTCCGTCGACAACCCAAGATCCTGAACGCTACTTTTTTCGCTGCGGTCCGCTTCGTCAAGCACGAAACCTGTGATGATGTCGTTATAGTGCTTTGCCACCTCAATGGCAGTGCTCGGAACATTGAGTTCTTTCATCATTTTGGCAGTTGGACCCTTGATAGCTTTCCCTCCCACGATAGGCGATATGGCAACCACGGGTATTTCCGACTGTTGTATCGCTTTTTTCATTCCGGGGATCGCGAGGATCGGGTCGACGGATACAAACGGGTTAGAAGGACAGATAATGACGCCGTCGACCTCGTTGAATTTGATGGCGGGATTTACTCGTGCGTCGGCGACACCTCGGAATTCAAACCCAGAAACGCTGGGTTTGCAGCGATCGCGGACGAAGTAATGCTGAAACAGGAGGGCGCCGTTGGATGTATTGACGAAGGTCTGCACTGGGTCGTCGCTCATTGGTAGGATTTCGTGACGTATTCCGAGCTTGGTGGCGATTTCGCGCGTGGTTTCTGTAAGAGTTAAGCCTGCGGCGAGTCGCTCACGACGATAAACGTGCAGTGCAAGATCCCGATCACCGAGGCGAAACCAAGTCGGCTCGTCAAGGTCCTTGAGTGCGTCCATAAAGTGCCAACTTTCGTTTTGAGTGCCCCAGCCAGTGTCCTGGTTGGATTTCCCGGCGAGCGTATAGGTCAACGTATCGACATCCGGTGAAATATGGAAACCGAGATGGTTGAAGTCGTCGCCGGTATTAACCACAAAAGCCAGTTCATCGGCTCCGACTACATGTGATAAACCGAGTGCTAACTTGGCACCACCGACGCCGCCAGTGAACGCCAGATATTTCAAAGAAATAGGTCCTCTTCGATGGGTCGGTTGATCATCGCTGCGGTTTGGTCACTGGGTTCGTAATCAAATCCGCGAACGATGGCTACAGGGATTTGCTCCGTTGTCTCACCCATGATTAATGTCGCAGCCGTTGCAATGCTGTCTGCTCGGTTAATGAGCGTTACTTTTAATTCGCGGCCGTATAGGTCGGTTCCACCGCGATGATCGTCAAGCACGGTAAATCCTGAAGCGCCAATCGCAATACCGGTCGTTCCTAGGCGCCAAGGTCGATTGCCAGAATCTGAGATAAGGACACCGATCTCTTTGCCCAAGCGATGGCGAATTGCATCGCGAAGGCTCTTGGCACTGGCGTCAGGGTCGAGGGGTAAGAGCAGGGCTGCGTCACCGTCAGCATGGTCAATGTTCGATTGATCGACGCCCGCGTGAGCACCAACGTGTCCGAGTCGATGCCGCATAATCATTACGCCGGGTTTGTGACGGACGACGGCTTCCGATTCGCGCAGGATAACTTCCACGAGGCGTGGGTCCTTCTCGGTTTCAGTGGCGAGACTAATGGCCTCCTCCGAGGGTGTGACGGACGCGAGCGATACCAGGCGACCTTCCGCCTTAGAAACGATCTTTTGAGCGATGACGACCACGTCGCCGTCTTCAAGAGGCTGTCGATTGTCGCGAAGTTGGTTTGTTATCAGGTGTGCCAGGTCGTCGCCCTCGTGGATCATAGGGAGCCCTTTGACCGGTAGCACGCGCATTTCCATGAATTTAGTGCTCCGATTGCCCGACGATTTGAAGACCGGAATGCGCAATGTCGTGACGCCGATTGATTTGGATCAGGACGCTGGTCAAGGCCTCGGCCGCGGCTGAGTTTTCGATGGGCCCGGCGTGCCATCCTGTCAAGCCCGCTTGTTGCGCTAGTTGAATCACTTTGTCTCGAGCCGAACGTTTATTCCCGGCCACAAGGACATCGCACTCGATCGTGACGTCCTCTTTCAGCAAGTGCGCCGCCACGTTTTGGAACGCGGTCACGACGTGGACATCGTCACCGAGGAAGTCTTGTGCTCGTTTACCCGCGCTGCCTTCTGGCGGGAGCTGTACCGTACCCACTTTGGGCGGTACCAGGGGTACAGTCACATCGATCAATATTTTGCCAAAAAGGCCAGACTTAACCGTTTCCAGAGTCGATATCTGATGTTCCGCCGGTACCGTGAGCACGACGATATCGCCCTCGGCTGCTGCATCCGCATTCTCCATGGCGGCGGCGGGTGTCGTAGGACTGATCTTTTCAAGGTCGGCAACAGCAGCCTGTGCTTTCGTCAAGGTGCGTGAGCCGATTACAATTTTGTAACCTGCTTTCGACCAACGAATAGCAAGGCCGGTCCCGAGATCACCTGTACCTCCGAGGATCGCGATGGTTTCGTCTGGCAACGTAATTACCCTAGTTGAGAAAGCGCGGGATTATCTTCTTTTTCGCTTTGTTGATGCTAGACCCATGCGCATATACGAGTGATACCCGAGTGTTAGTCGAGACATGGATGTTGAAAAGTCTTGAATCAGTCTGAATCACACGACAGGATGACGGTTCACACAATACAAGGGGGCGGTATGCAAATTGGTGTCATGATCGGCGCGGACGGGGCCGCTAATACCATTGACGGCGTGGTGAACTTCGCACAGAACGTCGAAGCGAAGGGATTACATAACGTTTGGATGGCCAATATTTTTGGTTTCGACGCAATATCGACACTATCGATTGTGGGCCGAGAAACGCAGCGGATCGGTCTGGGGACGGCGGTTACGCCAACGTATCCCCGCCACCCAACGGCGCTTGCGCAACAGGCGATGACGGCCGCAGCGGCGACGGGGAATCGTTTCACGTTAGGTATTGGTCTTTCGCACAAAATCGTCATAGAGAACATGCTTGGATTCTCCTACGATCGTCCCGCCGCTCATATGCGCGAATACCTCGAGGTACTTATGCCGCTGTTGTCGGGGGAGTCCGTCAACCATCAAGGTGAGCAATACAATGTGGGTGGATTGCAATTATCGATCCCCGGGGCAGACCCGGTGCCGACGGTGGTCGCTGCGTTAGGACCGTTGATGCTCAAGATCGCTGGCGAACATACTGACGGGACCAATACCTGGATGGTTGGTCCTAAAACCATGGAAAATCACATCGTTGCCCGGATCAGCCGAGCAGCTGACGAGGCCGGGCGTCCTTCGCCGCGAGTGGTGGGGGGTGTACCCGTCATTCTCACGCGTAAGGTTGAAGAGGCACGACAGCGTATTGCAGGCGGATTGGCGATGTACGGGCAGTTGCCATCTTATCGAGCGATGCTCGACCGGGAAGGGGTCGACGGTCCTGCCGACATCGCCATCGTGGGTGATGAGAACGCGCTCCGTGGTGAGATCGACCGCTACCGGAACGCTGGCGTCACGGATTTCAACGCTGCAATCATGGGAGTGGAGGAGGGCGCCTTTGACCGTACTTTGGACTTTCTAGCAAGCATGGTGTGAACAAGAACCCGAATGGTTAATCGGGCTAACTAGGCGGTAGCTCGTCGCGGTATTTACGGCCTCTGTATTTGGGGTCGATCAGGGCCTTTGGATGCCGTCCGTTAACGGAACCCTTAAATCCGGGATCGATGACGCTATAACCCAATAACGCTTGGATTCTGGGGCTAAATAAAGCTGCTGTTGCCGGAGGGACCGCGAGCGACATATTTTCGAGCTGTCTCATGTTCGGATCGCAATATTGGATCGTGATACCAAGTCGATGTTGAGCGGATCGGTTGGCGCCCCCGCGGTGGAACAGATTACCGGCGAAAATTAGGACCGCGCCTGCTGGCATATTGATCGCCGTGCTCCCGCGTTCTTGAGGTTTGCGACCTTCCGACCAGTGGTGACTCCCAGGGATGACTTCGGTCGCCCCGTTGTCGGAGGTGAAATCATCCAACGCCCACATCGTACTGACCCCTAGCATGGCACGCGGTTGAGGAATAGGGAGCGCGTTTCCCCCGTCGTCGATATGAAAACGTTGGGAGGTTTCGCCTGGATGTAAATTGATGGCGAGAGCAGCCGAAAGAAGATGGTTCTTTGGGAGCAGTGCATTGACGATCGCCAGAGTTTCTCGGTGCTCTACCATGGCGGCGATTTCGGGCACTTTTGCGAGCAGTGCGTAGACGCGCTCGGATCGAATCCCCTCAAAATCGTTTCGACCCATCCGAGTGCCTTGAAGCCATGGATCGAGTCCGAGGCGAATTGCAGATCTTACTTCTGGCGGCAAGGCGTCTTTAATGACTGTAAACCCGTCGCGACGGATGTTGTCGAGGGCTGTCTCGGTGAAGTTCTTCGGGTTCATATCCAGATCCTATGCTAACGTGCGGCGTTTTTCTAAGAAGGAACGAGGGTGAGAAATCTCAAGGACAAACTCGCGTGGATTACCGGTGCCGGTACCGGGATTGGCGAGGGATCAGCTAAGGCGTTGGCGAGGCACGGCATGCGGGTGGTGTTGTCGGGACGGCGGCGTGAAATGCTCGAAGCTGTTGCGGAAGGAATTGAGGGCGACGTTGTTGTTGAGCCATTAGACGTGGCGGATCGCGATGCCGTGAATGACGTTGCCTCTCGGGTTTTGGCTCAACACGGACCTATTGATACGCTCGTCCTTAGCGCGGGGATCAACGTCAAGAAACGTAATTGGCACAACGTTTCACTGGATGATTGGGACAATGTCATACGCATCGACTTGGATGGTGCGTTTTACTGTGCCAAGGCCGTCTTGCCAAGCATGATTGATAATGGTGGCGGGCTAATCGTCAATATTTCTTCTTGGGCCGGTCGTCAGGTCAGCATTGTCACGGGACCCGCATACACGGCTGCTAAACACGCGATGAACGCGATGAACGAAAGTTTGAACATGGAGGCAGGGCTTTACGGCGTGCGCGCTTGCGCGATTTGTCCGGGTGAGGTCGCGACGCCTATTCTCGATAACCGACCGATACCCGTAAGCGACGAAGATAGGGCGCAAATGGTCCAGTCCGATGATTGCGGGGATGTGGTGGCGTTTATTGCCCAACTCCCGGAGCACGTGTGCATCAACGAGTTAACGATCAGTCCAACGTGGAATAGGGGCTACGTCGCACAAGCACAGCGTATGCTGCAGTCGACCGAAGAGCCTCAAAAAGTGTGACAGGGCTAATTGAGCGCGGCGACGCTGGGAAGAACTTTCTCCACCAGTAGTCGCGTTTGGTCCAGCATGTCTTCGGTCCCTGACGCGATGGGACGCAATACGAATTTGTGGACTCCCGCTTGCCGAAATTCATCGAGCAGTGCCATGATTTCCGGGGCGCCGCCGATAGCCGTGTACTTGGACGGATCCTGGCCCATACGTCCAGAGAGAACTTTGTTGTAGCGCGCAATGATCGGCTCCTCAGATGAACCAAACCGAAATCCAAAGCCAGCGCCAAAATGATCCTCATCAATCGTACGTCCGATAGCGATGGCCTTTTCCTTGATGGCTTTGATGACGGGGGCTACCTGATCGGCCGATTCGATGCCAGCTTGCCAACCCGTTCCCCAACGCGCGGTGCGTTCGATGGCTTTGAGCGAGGAGCCACCAACCCATAGTGGTAGTGGTTTCTGGACGGGTCTCGGAGTGATCGAAGCTCCGTCCAGTTGGTAGCACTCGCCAGCGAACGACACGCTTTCCTCGGACCAGAGCCGTGAAAGGATCACCAAGCCTTCGTCCATCCTTTTCCCGCGGCCCGCAGTGGGTGTGCCTGTTGCAACGTAATCCCGCGACCGGCTACTGCCGATTCCGAAAGCGGGCAACAATCTGCCGTCTGAAAGAACGTCGATCGTCGCGCACTGCTTTGCAGTGAGTACCGGATCGCGAAGCCCTAGACTCGCGACATTCATTCCGAACTTGATTCGTTTGGTCCTACCTGCCAACGCGGCCATAACGCTCATGCATTCGAGGTTGGCGTCGGTACTGATGATTCGATCAGACTGCCAGATCGAATCAACACCGCTAGAATCGCAAAGGTCGATCCACTTCCAAAAACCCTTGGTGTCATCAAAATTAAAGTTTGCGATACCAATTCCAGCACTAATGGTCATAGCCGAACTCCTTTTTCTTGAGGGTCCATCGCGTCGCGCAGTTGATCCCCTGCGACATTCAAAACCAGTAGCGTTACAGCTAAAAATGTAGCGGGGAAAATGAGTTGCCATGGAGCGTGCAATCGAGTCGCACCGTCGGCGATAAGCACGCCCCAGCTCGTCTGCGGTTCTTGAATACCGAGCCCTAGAAAGCTAATGAAACTTTCTGCAATGATGACCCCAGGGATTGTAAGCGATGCATAACCTAATGCGGGGCCCATTAGGTTGGGGATAACGTGCCTTGTCACGATCCACGGGTCAGGTACACCCAATGCTTTTGCAGCCTCGATGTACATTGCGTTTTTCACGACGAGCCACAAGGTGGCTAGGGCAAAGGCAAGTCGGCGAAAGATGAATCGGGTCACGGAACGTTATTTCCAATGAAGGTAGCGAGCCCCGTGAACGTTCCGGGGGTTAATGTGCCAGCCGAGGAGGTGGGGATGGACCAGGCTACGTATCATGACCGAGTACAGTGGAATGACACCGAAATCCCGTAAACCTTCAATTTCGGCGCCCTTGAGTAACGTTATCCTCGTTTCAAGGTCAGCGGTGCGTTTGGCTTGGCGCATGAGTCGATCGTACTTAGGAGACATATAACGCCCATAGTTCACGTCCCCTATGTCGGACATGAGCAATTCAAGGTAGTGCTCGGGATTGTTTTCACCAAACCAACCCGCATGGGCAACCTGGAAGCTGCCCTGCCGAAGATCGGCGAAGTGTACGTTGAGCTCCGCGTGGTGCAAGCTTGTTTGGACGCCCACCGATCGCCACATCGACGCGATCGCGATTAGGATTCGTTTGTTCTCGTCCCCGGTAAAGTAACGAAGGGTGAGTTTCAGCGGATTGTCTTGAGCGAAACCTGCGGCGCGAAGCAGATCGCGTGCGAGCGCCCTGTCGGGAAGCTGGGTCGTTGCGGTTGGATAATTCGTCACCATTGAGGGTACGAGCCCGTAGCTAACTAGCTCGCCGCTTTTCAAGACCTTTTCGGTGAGAATGCGTCGGTCTATCGCGAGCGCGAGCGCCTTACGAACGCGCGCGTCATTGAACGGAGGTTCCGATACGTTAAACACCAGGTACATGATGGAAAGTAGCGGGGATACGCGGACGTGGTCGGCCATATGTTGTCGCAACCAACGAAGTTCGCCAGCAGGGAATTCGAGGATCGCGTCGAGTTCACCGGCCCGATAACGGTTAAGTGCCGTCGTGGCGTTTTGAACGGGGATATAACGAACCCCAGGAAGGGCTACGTTAACTGCGTCATAAAAATGTTGATTCTTAGCCAGCTCGACGAATCCTTGCGGACGCCAATCCGCAAGGATAAACGCGCCGTTGGTGACCATGTTTCCGGGTTTTACCCAGGCGTCACCGTGCGCTGCGATTGCGTGAGGTGGCACGGGATAAGCTGTGGGGTAGAGCAAACGCTCGGCAAAAAAAGGAAAAGGTTTTTCTAATTCGATTGCAAGGCGATGCATGGTCAGAGCCGTAACGCCCAATGAGTTGAGCGGCGCGTTGCCCGAATTAATGGCTTCGGCGTTTTTGATCGGGTACATAAAAAAAGCGAGACTTGACGCAGTCTCGGGGTTCAGCAGACGTCGGTACGAAAAGACGAAGTCTTCGGCGGTGACGGGTTCACCGTCGCTCCATCGCGCGTTGGGCCGCAGTTCGAACGTCCAAGTCAAACCGTCGGGCGAAACGTTCCACGAAATTGCCGCGCCTGGAACGATGTGGCCAGCCGAGTTCATGGTCGTTAGTCCGAGGTATAGGTCATTGAGGATGGTCTCCTCAAGCCTCAAGTTGTATCGATGTGGGTCTAGGGTCGCAGGTTCGCCCGTGTTCCCGATACGAATGAAATTGGCTAGGCCGTTTACGCAACACCACAAAGCCGATAAAAGCAAAAAGACGCGCATCGGGGATACGATACGCAATGGTCGAGTGGCAAGCAAAACGGCACAATGCGTATACGCTGAGCTAAATTGAGTAACTTAGTGCCGCAACAGAGGCTTCTGGTAGTCGGCGCGCGTGGGTTGGTTGGTCAGGGTGTCCTTGAGGCGTACGAGGGGGACGCTGAATGGTCTGTCACCGCATTGTCGCGCCGCCCATTGGATTTTCCCACCGATGCGACGCACGTGTCAGTGGATCTAACAGACAGGATCCAGACGTTCGAGACGCTAGGGTTTTTGGGTGCGTATACGCATGTCGTGTATGCCGCTTTACACGAGAAAGAGGATTTGATTGCCGGTTGGCGTGATGCAGAACAAATCGAAACCAACCTCGGGATGCTTCGAAATTTACTTGACGCAGTCGAACCGTCAGAACATCTGACGTTATTACAAGGTACAAAGGCATACGGTGCCCACCTGGGGCCAATGTTGAACCCAGGGAAGGAATGGCACGATCGACCTTCGGGGCCTAATTTCTATTGGCCGCAAGAGGATTTGGTTCGAGAACGGGCTAGTGCAGGTGGGTGGCGCTATACCGTGCTGCGACCCCAGATCGTTTGTGGTCTGGCGTTGGGAAGTCCGATGAACATGACGTTGGCTATCGGCGTATTTGCTGCGGTATCCAAAGCCTTGGGCGAACCCTTGTGTTTTCCTGGTGGCGCCGCATTCGTCACTCAGGCGACCGATGCGCGCTTGCTTGGTCGTGCGGTGCGATGGTTTGGAGACCAGTGCGGCGGTGCCAACGAGACGTACAACATCACCAACGGCGATGAATTAATTTGGCGATCCGTATGGCCGTCCATTGCCGATTCTTTCGAGATGGAAGTCGGCGATGATCGCCCGACTTCCATCACTGAAAAGATGTCTAACGTGGCGCCGGTATGGAACGAACTGGTTCGACGACACGGATTAATGCCTTACTCGATGGATCAGCTTGTTGGAAATTCCTGGCAGTTCGCGGATGCCGTCTTCGGACTAAAGGGAGGTCAGAATACGCTCCTTTCAACGATTAAGGCGCGAAAACGCGGCTTCGTCGACTGCATCGACACCGAAGATATGTTCCGGGACCAGTTCGCAGCACTCCAGAGAGCACGGATACTGCCAATTTGACTTTGCTGGTTGCAGATATAGGCGGTACCCGGGCGCGGTTCGCGCTTTATGGTCAAGGTCATGCACCAACTTTTCGCGAATTTCCCACTGCCGAATTCGACGGAGCGAGTGCTGCGACCGTCGTGTCTCGGGTACTGGAGGTCCTGGGGGTCAGGGACATCGCCGCGATTTGTTTCGCTGTTGCTGGGCCCGTTATCGACGGCAGAGCAACGATGACGAATGTGAATTTGAGCTTCGACGAACTCGAGATTTCGAACGAGCTGGGTATACCCGTGGCGGTCATTAACGATCTGGTGGCACTCGGTCATGCGCTCAATGCGGACCCGGCCAGAGCTGTGGAAAGGATAGGGGGACCAGGCGCGATTCGTTCTGACGAAACGCGAGCGATCGTTTGTGCTGGTACTGGTCTTGGTATGGCCATTCTTCCATCCCTCGCGAACGGTTACGGTGTAGTACCCTCAGAAGGGGGTCACGCCCGGGTAGCAACCATCGACGCCTACGAACGCGAGCTGGTGGATGCGGCAGAGCAAGAACTAGATGTTCGTGCGATCACCTGGGAACACTTCTTATCCGGCCCTGGACTCGTCAACCTATATCGCGCCGTCGCGGCATTGTGGGGAACGAAAGCCGAATTGCTCGGACCGAATGAGATTAGCGAACTCGGTATATCGATCAGCGATCCGGTCTGTCATCGAACCCTGGAGACTTTCTGTGCATTCCTTGGCACTGCGTGCGGCTCTCTGGCACTAACGGTTCACGCGTTTGGGGGCGTGTACGTGGGCGGAACCGTTGTAGAAGCTGTGGCGCCGATGTTCGAGGATAGTAGCTTTCGCCGTCGTTTTGTGGATACAGGGATCCAAGCCGAAGTACTTCAATCCGTTCCAACGGTATTGTTTGCCGAAGATTCGCTTGGGCTCCGAGGGGCGGCTAAATACGCGCTGCGTGTATTTTCTTCTGTTGAGAGACTCGACGTCGATTCGAGTCTTTAGGGGCCGTCGTACAGGTAGTCCCTTGTCGTTGGCACAGATGCATTGTTAATACTTAGCTGAAGCTGGTAGACGACCAGGCTTTCAACCTCGAAGGCGGTTTGACACATAAGCAGGTAAAACTCCCAGATTCGGCAAAATCGTTCGCCTTTATCGCGTGCAAATTCAGACCGAACTGCCTGAAACCGACGATTCCATTCCATCAACGTCAACGCGTAGTGCTGTCGCCATACCTCGATATCAGCGAAGACAAGTGGACTGCGTTCAACCGCTGTAGTGATCTCGGAGATTGCGGGGATGTAACCGCCTGGGAATATGTGTCGGCGTATCCATGGATTGGTCGCCGAGGGCCGATCCATGTGACCGATCGTATGAATCATCGCGATCCCGTCCTTAGAGAGGAGATTGCCAACCTTGTTGAAATAACGGTCGAAATTCCGTAGACCCACGTGTTCGAACATGCCGACGGAGACAACGGCATCGTATTCCCCCTGGTGGTTTCGATAATCTTCGAGACGGAATTCGACTTGGTTGTCTAACCCGCGCTGAATGGCATGCTGTTTGGCCACACCAAGTTGCTCGTTTGACAACGTAAGTCCGGTGACTTGAACGTCTTCTCGTTCAGCAAGGTATAGACCGAGACTTCCCCAGCCCGAGCCGATATCGAGGACCTTCTGACCGGGCTTGAGACATAGTTTTTTTCGAATGTGCTCGCATTTCGCGGACTGAGCGGCTTCAAGGGTTTGTTCCGGAGTACGAAAGTAAGCACAGGAGTAGTGCATGTCTTGGTCCAAGAACGCGCGAAAAAGAGATTCGTCAAGGTCGTAATGATGACTCACGTTCCGCATGCTCGCGTGGAGATTGTTCCACGTTTGCAGAATTGCCGCGTAGGCAGCCATGGACCCTCGCCGAACTAATTCATCCTCGAAGTTGGTTCGCAGGATGGTAAGCAGCTGAGCAAGCTTTCCATCCTCGACATCCCAGCCTTGTTCGATATAGGTTTCGCCGAGGTTAAGGAGCGGATTACGAGCGATCTTAGACAGGACCCGCGTGTCATTAATCCTCCACACGACAGACGCTGGGCCATCACCGAACACCTGCTCATCGCCGTTCGGGTAAACGAGTTTGAACGCCCCATGTTTGATGTTTTCGCGAATAAACCTGTCGTACATCCGCGTGTTCTATCATGCTTCCCCGTGATCCGCCTAATGTCGTCAGCGTGCACGGTCTAATGAGAATATCCTATTCTTATCGCAACTGGCTCGAGACAAAATGCGGGTTCGATAACGTGCAGGGTCCCGAACCCTAGCGATTGGGGTAGCGGGATTTAGCAACGAGGGTGTATACGAATGAAAGTTAGCATCGGGGTAGGCAGTGCGGCGTCAGGACAAGAACGCGACTTTGATCGTCAAGTCGATTATGTCGTGGAAGCTGAAAAGTTAGGCGTAGACGCCGTGTGGTCGGCGGAGGCATGGGGGCAGGATGCCGTTGCACCGCTCGCGTACCTCGCCGCGAAAACTGATCGCATCAAACTTGGTACCGGGATTATGCAAATTAGTGCGAGAACCCCGTCAATGACTGCCATGACTGCATTGACGATGGCTGCGCTTTCAAACGACCGTTTTTTACTCGGTCTCGGTGTTTCGGGACCGCAAGTGGTTGAGGGCCTTCAAGGCCGCTCATTTGAGGGCCCGTTGACACGATTACGTGAAACGATCGAAATCATTCGCCTCGCATTTCAAGGAGAAAAGCTCGCATACGAAGGTAAATACCATACCTTGCCGCTTCCAGGCGGCGAAGGTAAAGCACTGCGTTTAGCGCAGCCTGGCAACCAAGAAATACCCATCTACCTTGCCACGCTTGGGCCGCGGGCTTTGGAATTGACAGGTGAACTAGCCGATGGTTGGTTAGGGACTTCGTTCACTCCGTCCTATGCGAATGCCCATCTAGACTTTATTTCGCGAGGGGCTGAAGCTCACGGACGTTCGCTGGTTGATATCGATATTCAAGCTGGAGGCACCGTGGCTTTTGAAGCGGATATGGCAGGCGTGATGGGTTCTCTCAAAGCCGGCATGGCATTTACGCTGGGGGCTATGGGGTCAGCTAAAACGAATTTCTATAACGACGCGTACAAGCGGGGCGGATGGGAGGACGCGGCAAACGAGGTGCAAGGGTTGTGGGTGGCAGGTCGTCGCGATGAGGCCATCGCAAAGGTACCGGAGGAAATGGTTCTACAATCGAACTTAGTGGGTGACAAAAAGGCAATACGAGAAAGGCTCCAGGCATACAAACGCGCGGGCGTTTCCACGCTGAGGGTTCAACCGGCGGGCCAGAATTTGGATGACCGACTCAAAACGTTGGGTGAGACGCTAGATCTAATAGACGACCTCGATTGATAATCGACATGGCGCATGCAAGATAAAGTAAAGATCCAGTTGGCGTACGGACTGTATTTGGGGGTGGTCACCGCTATTGTTGGCCTCGCTCTTGCGTACACCCAACGGAATCGAGGAAACCCCTTCGTCGCGTCGCACTGTCGTTTCCAGATCAGGACTTTTTGGATCGGTGTTTTGTATGTGGGATTGTCGGCGCTTTTAGTTGGGCTGCTTCCGGGAGGCATTTACTTGTTACTTTTTCCAGCTTTCTGGTGGTTTATCCGATGTGTCAAAGGAATATTGGGTACCGTTAACGACGAATCCGTTCAAAATGAAGAGACGTGGCTTTTCTAGCACGTCGCTATTCGATTAAACCGGAATTTCAGACCTGCGATCGACCTCGGCGTAGAATTTCGTGGCGTCGTGCTGCGATTTTCTCCGATTTTACGTGGTTTTCGGAATGGGATTCGTTCGCGACCGCTTCAACGTTGAGTCCCTCGGCGAGCGTCGTATTCCAGCCTCTATCCATAATGTCGAGCATCGCTTCGCGCGTAGTACGGTCGGTACTGAGAATATCCTGGGCCAGCGCGCGCGCGCTCGGGAGGAGGTCGTCAGGATCGACAACCCGATTGACAAGACCCCAGTTGTACGCTGTTTGCGCGTCGAGAAAATTGCCGGAGAGCGAAAGCTCTTTGGCCCGGTTAATGCCCACCAGTCTCGGTAACCGTTGAGATAGTCCCCATCCCGGAACGACGCCCACTCTGGCGTGTGTATCGGCGAAGAGGGCCTCGGTGGAGGCAATGAGAATATCGCACATCAAGGCGAGCTCGAAACCGCCAGTGATCGCAAATCCATTGATAGCTCCGATGAGGGGTACTTTCAAGAAGTCCACGGCATCGCTTAGATCGATCACGGACGTTTCCGTCGTTTTGTTACCCGAGCTCGTTTCGCCGCCCAATTCTTTAAGATCGAGACCCGCGGTAAAGGCTCTTCCCGCTCCAGTCAGAATGACGATTTCGCAGGAACGGTCGTTGGCCAGGTTGCGGAACGTGGCGGTAAGTTCGGTGCGAAGATCAAAGGAAAGAGCGTTCATGACCTCGGGTCGATTGAGCGTGACTTCCGCGATGGAACCGTCACGAGCGCAAAGTACAAGATCACTCGTCATCGGAGTACTTCGATCGATGCCATGTGTTTGACAATCATTCCGACGAGTTCGGGGATGACTGGCTCAGAAAGGTCGTGACCGAGCTTTGGGATGATTTCTAAGTGCCCGTTACGGACGCAGTTAATAATGTCCTTGCTCGCGGACGGATCGATTAAGGGATCTTCCTCACCGTGAACGGCAAGGACTGGCATCGATAACTTGGTTAACAATTCGGATCGATCGGGGGCCGTCAGGGTCGCGGCCATTTGTCTCGCGGACCCCGAGGGTCGATGGGCCCGAGCGTGCGCGCTTTCGATGAATCGGGCTATTCCGTATTCAGAAGACGGATAGTAAGGTCCCGCGTTGGTGTTAGCAGCGTGAATGGATGACGCAACCGCGTCGTTGCCGTTACCCACGTGCAGCGACGTAGCCATTGCTGCAATGACATTGTCTGAAGGTCTTGGCAGACTCGGATTACTCGTTGTCGCCATCAATGATGTGAGCGTAAACACTCGTTCGGGATGTTCGATCGCACACCATTGGGCGATCATTCCACCCATGGAACAGCCGATGATGTGAGCGCCCGATTGTCCAAGATGATCGAGCAGGTCGATCACGTCGTGGGCCATGTCTTCGAGCGTATAGGGTGGTTGCATAGATAAGGGATCGGACAATGCTGAGAATAGGTCTTCGATGCTCGGGATATCGGCGTTGACCTCGTGGCTGAGCCCTACGTCTCGATGGTCAAATACGATCGCGCGATAACCTGCGTCGACCAATGAATCGATAAACGCGTCGGGCCATTGGACGAGCTGACAACCGACGCCGTGGATTAGTATGGCCGGTGGGTTTGACCGGGCGCCTCGTTGTTGGAAGTAAATCTCGCCGGATCGGGCGCTAAATAACGGCATTCGGATACTTTGGCAACAAACGCGAAATTGTATCGTGCCCGATTCGCCTTTACAGATTTATCGGGTGCGCACACCGACCGTCGAGCGCTTTAGTCCGACGTTTATACAGGGAATTCGGATAGGCGTAGGCGAGCGGCAGTGGACAACTCTTAAGTTATCGCTGTTAATGGGGCCCCATGAAACGAATAGCGTTTTTGCTTGCGTCGTTGGTATTGAGTGGATGCGCGAGCATTGTTTCTTCGGTCACAGAGACGCTCGCCGGAGACCTTTCACGTGCGATACTCAATAACGACGATCTCGCTACGGTAAGAGAGGGTGTTCCCGCTTTCCTAATTGTGCTTGACGCGCTTCTAACCTCTAACCCGGACAATCCAAATCTGTTGACCGCGGCTGCGAGACTGAACGCGTCGTACGCGACTGGGTTTGTGGCCGACCAAGCCCGGCAGAGCAAGTTGACCGATAAGGCGATGGGGCTCTCGTACCGGGCAGCATGCAACCGTGTTGATTGGTTGTGCAACGTGCGCGAAATGCCGTTTCAGGAATTGGAAGCGCGATTGCTTGGCTCGATACAAAAAGACGTGCCGGCCATATACACGTTTGCCAGCAGTTGGGCTGGCTGGATTCAGGCGCATAGCGATGATTGGGCCGCGATCGCCGAACTCGCCAGAGTGAAAGCGTTGATGGAGAAAGTTGTTGAACTCGATGCAAATTATGATGACGGAGCGGCGGTCATGTATCTTGGTGTTTTTGAGACATTACTTCCGCCTGCTATGGGAGGACGGCCGGAAGTCGGTCGCCGACATTTTGAAAGGGCGATCGAAATTAGCGATGGACGCTACCTCATGGCGAAGGTTCTGTTTGCTGAGAAATACGCGCGGCTCGTTTTTGATCGCCAGTTACACGATACGCTTCTCACGGAAGTAATGATCGCCGATCCATACGGCGAAGCATTAACACTGATTAACTTGGTGGCTCAGGATCAAGCTGCTGCGTTGCTTAAGAGTGCTGATGAATATTTTTAGGATCCTTTTTTCGCTATGCGCGATGTTTGTGACGTTCCTGGCTGACGGAGCGACGAACTTTAAGATCGCAACGATTTCTCCTGATGGGTCGTCGTGGATGAAGTTACTCCGCGAAGGTGGTCGTTCGGTCGAACGCGCAACCGAGGGTCGTGTGAAGTTCAAATTCTACCCAGGTGGCGTCAAGGGCGATGACCAGACCGTGCTGAAATTGATGCGGGTCGGGCAACTCCACGGGGGTATTGTCACGACAGGTGTGTTCAATCGGATCTACCCGGACGTTCAGGTCTACAACCTGCCAATGCACTTCCGTACTCCTCAGGAGATCGACCGGGTCCGGGCAATGTTGGATCCGGAATTAATGCGCGGCCTTGAGAACGCGGGCTTTGTTTGCTTTGGCATTGCCGAAGTTGGGATGGCCTATGCTATGGGTAAAAAGCGCGCGACCAGTATCGCCGGTGCCCGCCGATTGAAGGTTTGGACGCCGCAGGGGGACGAGGCGGCCATGCGGACATTGGTCGCGTTCGGAATTACTCCTATACCTTCGTCGATTGTCAATGTTTTGCCGGGTCTTCAGACAGGTCTGTTCGACACTATTGCGACGCCACCCGTGGCGGCGGTGGCGCTTCAATGGCACACGCAGATCAGGTACGTACTCGATCTGCCGTTAATGTATGTCTATGGTTTGTTTGTGGTTTCGGCAACCCAGTTCGAGCGGCTTAGCGATGCTGATCAGACGACCTTACGATCGATCATGGCGGACGTTGTCAGACAAGCGGACCGGAAAAATCGAGCCGATGACATAGCCACATTCGACGTCCTGCTGGCTCAGGGTATAGAGCTTCTGACGCCATCGGACGACGAACGTCGCGAATGGAGGCGCGTTGGGGAAGAGGCAGCCGAAGAATGGATTGATAGGGGCATTGTTAGCCGAGGTCTTTATCAGCGATTCCAATCGGCGCTTGAGGCGCAGAGATAACGATTTGTTGGCGTTTATGCAGCGTTTGCTCGCCCGGCTAGAAATGTATTTGTTGGGCGCACTTTTCCTCACCATGTTGGGTGTTGCCTTCTACCAAGTGATTGCTCGGAATATGTTCGGTGGTGGTCTACTTTGGGGAGATGAATTGGTCCGTAATGCTATGTTATGGGTGACCATGCTCGGTGCTACCTCGGCGGCCGGCACGAACGGTCACATTTGCATTGATATCGTCGCCCGATTCGCCGGTGACCGGGCTCGCGCGGTGATCGGTCGTTTCACGAGCCTCTTCACCTCGATTGTCTGTTTGACGTTGGGGTGGTATTCGATCGACGTACTTTATGGAGATTACCTCTACCAGACCCCGGGATTTGGTCCAATCCCGGCGTGGATCTGCGAGGTGATTATTCCGGTGGCGGCGTTTACGATGGGGCTGCGGTATTTGATACGGACCGTGAAGCCGGAAACCACGTGATCTGGGTTGGTATCGTGACCGTGATCATGGTGGCGCTCCTTGGTGCGCCCCTTTTCGCCGTGGTCTTGGCGGCCGCGATGTTGGGATTTCTTGCAACCGACGTGAACTTATCCGTCGTCGCGATTGAGATATACCGAATCACCGATACCCCGTTGTTGGTGGCGTTGCCGCTCTTCACATTTGCCGGATACCTAATGGCGGAGGCAAACACGTCGGAACGTCTCATGGCATTGACGCGCGCCATGTTTGGCTGGATGCCAGCCGGTCTCGCGATAGTGGGGTTTGTCGCCTGCGCCCTGTTTACAGCTCTCACCGGGGCGTCTGGTGTGACCATCGTTGCGCTCGGTGCCTTACTCCTACCCATGTTGAAAGAGGCGGGCTATAGCGAAAGATATGGTCTCGGGCTCGTCACCACCTCTGGAAGTCTTGGCCTGCTCATCTTTCCGTCAGTACCACTCATTCTTTATGGCATTGTGGCCCAGCAACTCGATGTCGGTGAATCATTTACGATCCAACAACTCTTTTTGGCGGGATTGTTGCCTGTCATTTTGATGGTGTCGGCGCTTTCGGCGTGGACTATGTGGCGCCATGGCGACGCAAAACGAACTCGGTTTAGCTCGCGCGAGGTCTGGACAAGCTTGACGCAAGCCAAGTGGGAAGTGGCGCTCCCTATCGTTGTGCTTGGAGGCATTTACTCGGGCATATTCGCTATATCTGAGGCCGCCGCACTGACCGCGTTGTACGTTATCGTGATCGAGGTATTCGTATACCGCGATGTCGCACTCGCTAAGATCCCAACAGTCATTCGTGACGCGATGGTCATGGTAGGTAGCATCATACTCATTCTTGGTTGCGCGCTAGCGCTGACGAACTTTTTGGTCGACGCCGAGGTCCCGCAACGACTTTTTGAGGTGATTCAAGAACGCATTTCGAGTCGCGTGATGTTTCTGATACTCCTCAACATCTTGCTGTTACTCCTTGGGGCGATACTCGATATATTTTCGGCGATCGTGATCATGGTTCCGCTGATTCTGCCGGTGGCTATTGGTTACGGTATCCATCCGTTGCATCTCGGCATTATTTTTCTCGCGAATTTACAGATCGGTTATTTCACGCCACCGATAGGTATGAATTTGTTCATCGCAAGTTATCGGTTTAATCGACCTGTGCTCGAACTATATGCCGCATGTCTTCCTTTCATGGCGGTCTTACTTCTTGCGCTGCTCCTGATCACCTATATACCGGCACTCTCTTTGTGGTTCCTGTAAGCTGATTCGCTCGCGTGGTGAAGTCCATGTTTCGAATCGTATTGATAGTTCTAGCGTTCGAATTTGCGATCGGTAGCGAACCGGAGCGTGTGGTGTCCGAATTTCACGACGAGCTTCTATCTTCAATGAAATCGGATGCCGCATTCGTTGAACGCTACATGGTTCTCGACGAAGCGGTCGGAAAGGCGTTTGACGTCGCGACCATTACTCGTATCAGCCTTGGCAAATCCTGGCGCGAACAATCGGCTGAAGAACGGCTTGGTTTTAGTGCGTTATTGCGTGAACTGATCGTCGCGACGTATACAAGCCGATTTTCGAACTTTAACGATCAGAGCTTTGAGACGATAGAAGCGACTGAAGTTCGAGATGGTCGGTGGGTAGTGAAGACGCATCTTGTGAAGAAAGACGGCGGGATCGTTCGACTTGATTACTATTTTAGAGACGGTCTTATTTTCAATGTCGTTGCTGATGGCGTAAGCGATTTGTCGTTGCGCCGTGCTGATTACGCTTCCATTATCGGATCGGAGGGACTGGGCGGGCTAAGACGGAGTATTCGGGACAGTATCGAGGAATATCGGTCTTCTGATGCGCCTTAGCTTGGTTTCTCGGGTGGTGCTTGTTGCGCTTGCATCCGGTTGTGCGCTTAGTCCCGGTCCCGAATATGCCGTCTACGATCCTGTTGAGTCGGTCAATCGACGTTCATACGAGATCTCCGAAGCGTTGGATCGAAGCGTATTACGGCCGCTTGCGGTCGGGTACCGTAAGGTCATGCCGACATTTGCGGAGAAGGCAGTCGAAAACTTTTTTACGAATATTCGCTCGACGGAAAGTGCTCTCTCGGGTTTTTTGCAAGGAGCCCCGAAGCGCGGGTTTCGAGATACCGGTCGGTTGTTCGTCAACAGTACCCTTGGCATTGGCGGCCTACTTGATGTAGCGACGGCGCTGGGGATGGAACCGCAGGGTGAAGATCTTGGTCAAGTCCTAGCATCGTGGGGGTATACACGGTCGCGCTACTTGTACGTTCCGGTGTTGGGACCAACCACGGTACGTGACCTTCCACACCTCATTGTTCGTGCGTCACTGCCTCGATTGGCCATGCACGAAAACTACAACGGCTGGGTAGGCACCCTTGATCTCGCCAGCACTCGTGCCGAAGTCCTTATGGATACGGATGTGCGGGACGAAACATCTCTAGACCCGTACACGTTCACCCGCGAAGCCTTTTACCAGCGGCGGCGCGATGCCGTGTTTAATGGCGAACCACCTGTTGAGGCGGGCTTCGATCTTCTGTTAGAGGAATTCGACGAGGAGTAATAGACGTTGGATCGAATACTCGCTCGATGGGTTGGTCTGGTCGCTGCATGGCCGTTAAGTACGCTGCTGTTGATTGGCATCATAACCGCGCTGCTTGGTCAGGTATCCGTGACCCAATTCCAGATGAATTCAAATCTGAGCGATCTAATCCGTCAGGACGCCCCGTGGAAGGATGATTTTGAGTCGTTCAAATCGCGCTTCCCCCAACTCGTAGATACTGCGGTTGTTGTCGTCAGCGGCACGTCAATGCAGGGGGTGGAGGACACTTGTAAATCCATCGAGCAGCGGCTCTTGGCGCGATCCGATATTTTTTCCGACGTTTATTCACCCATGACGGACCCTTTTTTCCGCGATAACGCGTTTCTGATGATGGATCTCGATGCCTTGGAGTCGATGGTGGATCGGCTTGCGGAAGCGCAACCAATGCTGACGCGTGTCGCCGAGGACCCCAGTCTACGGTCGGTTTTTTCGTTGGTTCGTGACGGGCTCGAAAACGAGGCAGAGATCGGTTTCGACCGCGTCCTGAGGATCTTGTCAGATTCGGCGGCATCGGTACTTGCTGGGGATAACACGCCGGTACGTTGGGCTGACGAGTTCTTTGACAGCGGTGAGAAGCGAATTGTCGGATTGATCATTTTGCGTGGCAAAGTCGATCACACGGACGCGCTACCGAACGCACTCATCATGCAAAATCTCAGATTGGAAATAGCCTCCGCCGTCGTTCCTGAGGATATCGACGTCGCTGTAACGGGAGAAATTGCACTTTCTCACGAGGAAATTACAGCGGCCCAAGACGGCGTCCGCATCGCTGGATTTATTTCCCTAGCCGTTCTACTCCTGGTTTTAGGCGTGGGCATTCGTTCGGTCCGTATTATCGGTGCGACATTCGCGATGATCGGGATTGGCATTGTCTGGACAACCGGATACGCGCTGCTCACGGTGGGTGAATTTAATACTATGTCGATTATTTTCTTGGTCATGTTTTTTGGGCTTGGGGTCAGTTCAGCGGTGCATTTCTCGCTACGTTTTCGCGAGGCCATGTATCAAGAGCATTTAGCCCTAAAACCGGCGCTTGAACGAGCGGGCGCGACGGTGGGCCGGGCGATCTTGCTATGCGCGGTGACCACGGCGATTGGATTTATGGGCTTTGCTCCGACCGACTATAAGGGTCTTGGGGATCTAGGGATTATTTCCGCTGGCGGCATGATCGTCGCCTTCATTCTTACGTTTACGTTGTTACCGGCACTGTTTGTATTAGTCGGAGCGCCAGGTCGAGCGCAAGCTGCGCAGGTCGGCAGCGGCGACCTCGCCATGAAATGGTTGTCCGACCGGCGAACCCCCATTCTCGCCGGAGTTTCTCTACTGGCGATCGTTGCGACGGTTGTTGGATCAAGGATGTATTTTGACTACAGCGTTCTCGCATTGCGCGACCCAGACTCAGAGTCGATGCGTACGCTCGCCCTTCTTCAAGAAGAGGAAATTGTGACGGACTACACCCTGTCAATACTCACACAGGACGAAGACGAAACTCGGAGCCTCGATCGACTTCTGGACCTTCCGACGGTCGGTAAGATCACGACGCCGTTCGATTACGTACCGAAAGAACAAGACGATAAGCTCTTCCTGCTTGAAGATGCGCAGGCTTTTCTGCTTAGTGCTCTTGAACCAGGTATCAGTTCCACGCCCCCGACGTCGTTAGAACTGGAAGAAGAATTTGAGCTTTTCAAGAAGGCTCTACGACAGAATTCGCTTGCAGATAGTGATTTGGATCGCGCGCGCGTTCGCCTTTTGGAGGTCGTTGCTCGAATTGAACCGATCTCGCTGGGACAATGGCAAGCGATGGTGATTACGGGTTTGGTCCAGGAACTTGATTGGCTGCGCCGGGCGATCACGGTCGGCGAAAAACAGTTTGGCGACTTACCGGAGAGTTTGCGAAATAGACTCGTAAGTACGGACGGGGAGTATCTCTCCATGGCGTTACCGGCGCTCGACATCAGCGATGTTACGGAGTTGTCGCGATTTATCGAAGAGGTTCGCGCCGAGGTACCGTTTGCCACCGGTCGGCCCGTGGTGGAATGGGGCGTTGGTAATGTCGTGGTCGATTCGTTCATATGGGCACTGGTCTTCGCCGTTATTGGGATTGGTACGGTATTAGCCATTTTTCTGCGGCGTGCACTTACGCCGGTATTGGTCCTCATCCCCTTAGCGCTAACGGCTCTTTTTACGGTTGCCGTTGCCGTATTGATCGACATGCCGCTGAACATGGCGAATATTCTCGTGATCCCTCTAATATTTGGTTTAGGGGTCGATAACGGAATCCATGTCGTCGAACGGTTTCGTCGGACCGGTGCCGTTACAGAATTGATGCATTCGAGTACACCGCTCGCGGTCGTTCTGAGCACGCTTACAACCATCGGGACGTTTGCGGCATTGACACTTTCGCCGCATCAAGGAACCGCGTCGATCGGATATTTGTTAACGCTTGCCGTTTCATTGTTGCTGGTGTTTACGCTGTTCATCCTACCGTTATTGCTTTCTTTTCAGACGGGAAAGACGAGTGACGAGTCATTGTCTGTTTCCTAACCCGGTGGGATGTTGGCGGTTCACGTTAACTATTCGAGGCGTTTAGACGCGTGAATGTTGAGCTCGAAATAGTTGTTGAACGCCCCGGCTTGTACGACGTGACTCAACAAGTTAGTGAGATCGTATCGGGCAGCGGAGTTGGTGAGGGTCTCGCGACGATTTTCATTCGTCACACGTCGGCTAGCCTCATCATTCAAGAGAATGCAGACCCTAGCGTTCTTGAGGACTTGCAAGCCTGGATGGATCGATCGGTTCCTCAAGATGCCCAGTTATACGCGCATCGAGCCGAGGGTCCGGATGATATGCCAGCACACATCCGAGCCGCGATTACGGCATCGAGTGTCACGATTCCGGTGATGAATGGCCGTATGGCGCTCGGTACATGGCAGGGAATTTTCCTTTGGGAGCATCGCCACGGTCCAAAACAACGGCACATGATCGTCAGCGTGCAGTAAGTCGCGGTCAGCGGTCTCGAAGTTCACTCATCCATTTGCGGTGGCCGTCGGGATCGAGAATCATTGACGAGAAATACGTCAGTAGATCTTTGTGCGATTTCGACAGCTTCGCTTTATTCATTGCAGTTTCGCCCGAGCGACTCGCGATAAATCGGAACGATTCGGTAATGGCCTCGGATTCGCCGAGAATTTCATTGGCGATTTCGTTAATCACGCTGTGAGCTGTTTCGAGGTCGGTTTCAGTCAGTTCCGCTTCTTCGGGATCCATAACTAGGTTTGCCCAGAACGTCGTCAAATATAGACGGTAGGTTTCTTTGTCCACAAACGTGTCAGCCACGGCGGATCGTTTTTCGATCTGCGACAGGATGGGATCGAGCATCTCAGCAATTTTGTCGCGGTTCATGGCGTGAAAGTCGAATTGGTGCTTGGGCGCTGCAAAAGGTTGTTCTCAAAGGGACCAGTGACGCCCGGAATCATAACGTTGCACCGGATTGCAATGCCATGGTTGAGCCTATACGTTCGGCAGCTGAAGAGATTCGTGTGGCGTAGCGGCAGGGGCAACATAGGGTGTTTTCGGGACTTGATTTTGAACCAGCGCGATTACCGCCGGAAGCGGAAGCGCTTCGTGTAGGAGTTCGGGATTTCGTCGAGCGGGAGTTACCCGGTGACTATCTGCGCAACTCGGATTTTAATGAAGGTCATTCTGCCGAGTTTTCACAAAAGCTCGGTATGCGAGGCTGGATCGGGATGACGTGGCCTAAGCAATACGGTGGTGGGGACCGCAGTTTTTTCGAACGATACGTCGTGACTGAAGAACTGCTTGCCGCTGGAGCCCCTGTAAGTGCGCATTGGATCGCAGATCGTCAGAGCGGTCCGTTGCTTCTACGCTACGGAACCGAGGACCAGAAACTCAAATATTTGCCGCCCATCACCCGCGGGGAATCTTATTTTTCCATAGGCATGAGCGAACCGGACTCCGGGTCAGACCTTGCGTCTGTGCAAACGAGAGCCAGTGCCGTGGATGGTGGGTGGATCCTGAACGGAACGAAGCTATGGTCGACGGATGCTCATCGCAACCACTATATGGTGGCGCTAGTCCGCACCGGACCGTCGGGTGAGAGTCGCCACGAAGGTTTATCGCAATTTATTGTCGATTTGCATGCGAATGGCGTCACCGTACGACCGATCAAGAATATTGCAGGTGACGAAGATTTTAACGAAGTGGTGTTCGAGGATTGTGTTGTGTCGGAAGAGAACCTCGTTGGCGCCGTGGGAAATGGTTGGGAACAAGTAACGAGTGAGCTGGGTTACGAGCGGAGCGGTCCGGAGCGGTTCCTTTCGGCTTTTCGTGTATTTGTCGAATTTGTTCGTTACGTGGGCGCCAGTCCGTCCGACGAAGAATCAGCCCTCATTGGGCGTTTGGCTAGTCATATCATGACATTACGGCAGATGTCGATTTCGGTAGCGGCTATGTTGCAAGCAGGAAAAAATCCCGCGACCGAGGCGGCACTCGTCAAGTCGCTCGGCAACGATTTTGAAAAAACCCTACCCGAATTGGTTCGTCTTTTTGCTCCGCGTCTCGGGCCGAAACATCCGTTACGGTGCAGCTTAGAACAGACCTTGTTGCATTCACCTTCCTTTACGATTCGTGGTGGTACCCGCGAGATCCTGCGTGGAGTTATCGCCCGCGGGTTGGGACTTCGATGACGATCGACTTGATATTGGATACAGCAGAGCGGGTATTCACCGATCACTGCAATAAAGAAATACGCGACAGCGCTGAATCGGGATCTATAGACGATCAGAAAGGACTATTCCCAGAGGGTCTATGGACTGTCATTCAGGACACCGGTTTGCATCAAGTCGGTGGTAGGGAATCCGGCACTACGTTGGCTGATGCGTTCCGCATGATCCGCTTGGCGGGAAAATTTGCAGTACCACTGCCTTACCCGGAAATTCTCATCAGCAATCGGTTTGTTACGGGTCAGGGATTAACTACCGTCGCTGAAGGAGTGATCGCTCCATGGGCTCGTCGTGCCGAACGTGTCGTCACAGATGACGGCCAACTGGTGGACGAATTCGATGTCGTTGAAGGTGCCAATCTTGCGGGTGAGCCACGCGATGAGGTCGTCTTTGAAAACTCAAAATCGATTGAATTACCGCCGAATTTCCGAGCGATCATGGCGATGACCAGAGTTGCTGCGATGAGTGGAGCGCTCGAGAAACTGCTCGAGTTGACCATCGACTACGTTGGCGAACGAAAACAATTTGGGCGCCCCATTTCGGGATTTCAGGCGGTTCAACATAACGTCGCGCGTATGGCGGGCGAAGTGGCTGCGTCGACGCGCGCGAGCGACGCCGCTATTGAAGCCTTGGACACGGACCGATTTGTCATACAAGTATCCGCGGCCAAGGTTAGAGTTGGCGAAGCAGCGGGCGTTGTCGCGGAAATCGCCCACCAGGCTCACGGGGCAATGGGGTTTACACACGAGCATGAATTGCATCATTACACACGGCGTCTTTGGGCGTGGCGAGACGAGTACGGCCACGAGAAAGAATGGCAGCAACTAATTGGTCGCCAGGTTGTCGCTGTGGGAGCGGATCGCGCTTGGGAACTGATTTCGGATTGCGCGCACTAACAGTAGGCAAACGTTAGCCGAGAAACATCGAGGGATCGGATAAGCACAATTTCGTTGATGGCGCCCGAGCGGGGTTTGGAGCAACGGTTCTTATGAGCGGCTAAGCGGGGGAGGGCTCGACCAGGTCGTCTCCGCGATCGGTTTGGTTATTTGATCGGTCGGGTGACCAATCCCTAGTCGCCTCTTGCAGGCTTTGTTGGTAATAGAGCTTGGCGTAATGGCCTCCGCGTCGAATGAGCTGGGCGTGATCGCCAATTTCTGAGATTTCACCTCCATCGAGAACGACGATCCGATCTGCATTTCGAATCGTCGACAGCCGATGAGCGATTACGAAACTGATACGGCCCGATAAGACTTGGTCGAGGCCAACTTGCATCTTAGTCTCGGTGACCGTGTCGACTGAGCTGGTTGCTTCGTCCATCACCAATATCTGTGGGTCGGCAAGAATCGCTCTTGCGAACGAGACGAGCTGTTTTTGGCCCGCGGATAACATATCGCCGTCTTCTCCCACCTCGGTCTGGTAGCCGTTCTCTAGTGCATTAATGAACTCGTGGGCCCCGATGGTTTCTGCGGCATGGATTACGTCGTTATCGGAGGCTGTTAAACGGCCATACCGAATATTTTCGAGGACGGTTCCTCGAAAGACGTGCGCATTCTGGAGAACGACGCCGAGGTTAGACTGGAGCCAACGAAGGCTACGGTTACGGTAGTCGATACCGTCGATAAGGACTTGTCCCGATGTTGGCTGATAGAAACGGCAGACGAGATTAACGAGGGTGCTTTTCCCGCTGCCAGTAGGACCGACGATGGCGATGGTTTCGCCTTTGTGCGCGGTCAGATTGATGTCGCGGAGGATGGGTACGTCGGCTTCGTAGGCGAAATTGACATTCATCAGCTCGACTTTGTGAATATCAAGCGATCCACCGTCTTCGGCTCGGGTTTCGCGTTGAGGGGTAGATCGATGCATGCGCACGGCGTCCGATACGGAAACCGAATCCCTTATAGCGGGTTCAGCATCTATGAGACTTAAGACTCTTTCGGCCGATGCTTGCGCCATCTGCATTTCCGCGAACCAGTACCCCATAACTTCCACCGGTTCGAAAAAGTGTCGAGCCAACATCATGAAGGCCACTAACGTCCCGGCTTCGATAATACCGACCAGCAAGTCTGATCCGCCGATTGCGAGCGTGAGTCCAACCGCCACGCTGCTCATTATTAGGATGATTGGAATATAAATTGCCGACAAGGTGAGGTTTCGGACGGACGCGATGTACATGTCGCCAGTCAGGTGATGGAATTCGTCTGCATTGGGCGCTTCTCTCGAAAACGTTTTGCTCGTGAGAACTCCCATGATGCCCTGCGCATATGCGCCTGTGATCCTTGAATTTGTGCGGCGAACGGCACGTGCACTACCGAGAATGGTTCGTTGAAATTTAATCGACACCCAAGTAAGGATTGGGACGATGGCCAACACCAACAAAGCCAATTTCCAGTTCATCACGAGCATCGCAACGGTCATACCCAGCATGACCGTGACGCCCCAAATGAGATCGAGAAGGCCCCACGCCAGGATGTTTGTGAGGCGTTCACAATCGGATGTCATACGCGCCATTAACCAGCCGACGGGCCGATAGTCGAAAAATGAAAACGACAGATTCTGCAAGTTCGCGAATGCCGCTTTCCGGATGTCGTAACTCGCGTAGACGCGAATTTTCGACGTCACCCAGATGAAACTGCCGATTGAAACTGCCATTAAGAAACAGGTGCCTAAGTAAACTATTGCCCAGAAAAATAGATCGGCTTCTTTACCGTTCGCGTTGACGTCGTCGATTAACCACTTAGTAATAAGCGGATACGCCATCTCCATGAGCGCAGTCACGCTTCCGGCGACTACCAACACCCATAATTCGGCCTTGTAGGGGAGAGTAAACGTAAACAAACGACGCCAGAGACTGATTTGCATCGCGGCACTGGATCGTGCTTCGTCGAAGCCATCGTCATAATTCTCGTCGTCGAAGTTATCCACGGTCCAAGCCCTCGAGATCGTTGCGGATCGACTCGTCGAGGGCACCCTGGATTTCGCACAGGCGACGATACGGACCTTGCTCTTGCGCAAGTTGTTGATGAGGTCCTTGCTGGACGATGCAGCCGTTGTCCATGACGAGGATACGATCGGCGTTCCGCACGGTGGTAAGTCGATGAGCAACGATCAGGGTCGTCCGCCGGCCACGACGCTGTTCCAGTGCCGTTAGGATGCGGTGCTCGGTATCCGTATCGACGGCGGATAGTGAATCATCAAGCACGAGTATGGGCGGATCTTTGAGTAGGGCTCGGGCCAAGGCGACACGTTGTCGTTGACCACCGGATAACGTCACGCCGCGTTCACCGACCATGGTGTTGTAGCCTTTCGGGAGCTTGGATATGGATGCGTGCAACGACGCGTCTTTCGCAGCTTCGAGCAAATCCTCGTGCGGCGCGGCAGGCCGGCCAACGCGGAGGTTGGAATCAATCGTCTGGGCATAGAGGAAAGGATCTTGGAGTACCACTCCGATTTGGGAACGAATCCACGCGCGGTCCGTCTCGTTTATCTCCAAGTCGTCGATCTTTACTTGCCCTCTTTGGTAAGGGTAGAACCGAAGCAGCACGCGGATAAGCGTCGTTTTACCGCAGCCAGGCGGCCCCACCAGTGCGACGGTTTCGCCCGAGGCGACCGATAACGACATGTCCCGAAGAATGGCCTGTCCGTTGGGGTAGCTGAAATCTAGGTTGGCAACGGTAATTGCGCCGAGCCCGCGTCCTATCGTGGGTGTTGGCTCGAAACTCTCCTCGGGCGCGTTAAGGATATGATCAACCCGTCCGAGCGCCACGATAGCTTTGCCAGAGTCGGTAAGGACTCGCCCCAGGTGGCGAATCGGCCAAATGACCATCGAGACTTGGCTAATAAAGACAAACAGTTCACCGACGGTTAGCGAACCTTCGACGAGGAATACACCACCGGCGATCAGCACAATTCCAATCTGGCAGGTCGCGACAAAATCGCTGGAACACCAGTAGACGGCCATGACCTTATTTAACCGGTAGTAGTTGTCGCGGAATGCTTTATTGCGTTGGCTAAATCGGTCCTGTTCGAAGTCATGGCGAGCAAAAGCCCGAACGACTCGGATGCCGGTGAGATTTTCTTTTAGAACCGCGGTTAGAACGCCTTCCGATGCGTCGGTGATTTCGAACAGTGTCTTAATTCGACGGAAGAACACAAAGGCGCCCACACCCAGCAAGGGCATGAGACAAATCGACAACCATGCGAGTCGGTAATCACGCCAAAAGAGGACCGGCAACATGGCAGATAAGAGCAGCACGGCTCGACCGATCTCGACGACGTGGGCTTGCAGGAAGACACGGATGGTTTCAACGTCTGAAGTGCAGCGCTGGACCAAATCGCCGCTGTCGGCCGTATCAAAAAAAGTCGCGGGCAGTCGGTGGAGGTGTCGGAAAAGTTCCTCGCGCAGTCGTTTTGCTAAGGCTTCAGAAGCGATCGCTGCCCAGCGGCTTTTGAGAAAGCTAAATACCCCCACGAGAAGGGTTAGGAGCACACCGGCAGAAGCCGACAGCCATAGATACCAAGCAAAAGAGTCCCGTCCACTCCACTCGCGGGTGAGTGAAACGAGGACATTGGTACCGAAGCTGAAATCCTGGTAGACGACGACATCAAGGGCATACATGGCGACCAACGGAACGACAATCGTAAAGACGCTCGCCATTCCCATGGCGATTAGGGCAAGGCAGTAGCGAGCGCGTTGCCCGCGGGTAATTACCCAGAGGCTATTGTTGCCTGTGTTGCTCACGGTCTTATCGCCACATCCTGATAACTATCTGGTAGCAGCCTCGGTAACTTGAGATGCTTTACGAACCGCCGTCGACGTACTTGGTTTCGAGTGTCTTGAAGTTCAGCGACGACGACTGATCCAGCGCGGCCATTGTCTCATCGGAGAGCCGCAGGTGTGTTGCATCGGCCCTTATTTGATTCCACGTTGGATCCACGGACATCCACCGACCGTCAATTGCGATCTCATTCCACGCGTGTTTGGCGAAGACCCCGTTGCCGGCATCGTAGGCGAGACCCACGACGGTTTTCGCAGGAAGCCTAGCGGCACGAGCTAGCGTGGTAAAGAGTTCTGCAAATTCCGAACAGTCCCCCCGTCGCCGGCTGACCGTGTCCAAAACGCTCTGAACGTGCTGGAGGTCTTCATAGACTAGATAGTCATGAACAAAATGCGTCAAAGCCTGGGCGCGTTTCAAGGGTGATGTTATATCTTGAGCCGCAGCGTTGGCGAGCGTCGTGATCGATTCGTCGGAGATCGGGTGCCTTAATGTTTCCCGAAGAAAAGATGCCCGTTCGCTCGGATCGACCTTGATGAGCGAGATGCTGTCACCAACAAGCAACGTCCCATCGTCCCAAGGCATTTCGCCGAATGGCTTCAATACAAGCCGCGATAGTTTCGTCGGGTTGCGAAGTGGCTCCGCTGTGGCGATTGAGAAGTCTAGGCGGCGAGGAGAATTTGCTCGGTGACGCCATTTCGCGGCCACCGCTTCATCGGTGACCCGGTCGAGAAAAAAGTGTCGGTCCGTCATCGCTTTGGCCATGAAATCCAAGTCAAGTTGAATTTCGGTGAACCCGTGTTCGTTTGCGGAACGCACCACGTAACCTTGGGCGTTATGGTCGACGACAGACCAGACCTTAGTCGAAATATCCAACCGGTCGAAATCGATGTGTTTGCTTTTTCGAGATTGCTCAGGTCTCGGCAAGACATTCTTCAACCACATCTCAATATTGAGGTAATCGGCTAGGCCATAATCGGACGACAGCGGCAACCGTGTTCCCGTCGGCGCAACGGCGTAGAGCTTGCCCCGGTCTCGCAGAACACGCGCTTCAAGGACGTCGGCGTTATGTGGTCCCGAGCGTTGAGTGTGGCGCGCGCGGATGAGCTGATACGGAGGTTCAGCCGCAAACACGCGGGTTTCTTCAATGTGCGTCTCAAACGTACTATCTAAACGGAATCGCATCTCGGTTAAGAACCGAATTGTACGATCGACGAGAACGACGGTTCGATATTGTCCGACGGGTTCCTGGTTTAACGACACGCGGTACCAGTGCTCGCCTTCCATTTGCTGGATCATCCCCGTGAGCGAGTGGTGCGTGTTTTGTTGATAAAACCACGCTACGGCTACGGCAAGCAGTATGGCCAGGCACACCGAGGCCCATCGATTTCTTGTCTGTTTGACGTTCATCGTCAGGAATCAGCTTATTGCAAGACGGGACGGAGTTTACGGGGAGGCGCCTTGAATTGCGCGAGAGCATCGCCGTTTGAAAGCATGGTGATGGATGAATCAAATTCATGAAGTTGCGTGGGTGCGTTGAGACCGGTGATTCTCAATACAGTAAAATAACGTATGACCGCTGATCTACGTGACTTCATACGTAACCGCATACGTCGGGATCTTGATGAAGGCGACCTTGCGGAAGGCGTGGTAACACGGTTTCCCCCAGAGCCTAACGGCCATCTGCATATCGGCCATGCGAAGTCCATTTGTCTGAATTTTGGTGTTGCGCAGGAGTTCGGCGGCAAAACCTACCTGCGATTTGACGACACCAACCCGAGCAAAGAAAGTGAAGAATTCGTTCAATCGATCCAGGAAGACGTACGTTGGCTTGGATTTGATTGGGGTGAGAATTTGACGTTTGCGTCAGACTACTTTGATCAA
>DCBA01000039.1 GCA_002313255.1 Gammaproteobacteria bacterium UBA1119
AAGCATGGCTTCGGGTACGGCGCAAGGGTTGGCTATTCATGAATCTTTCGGTTCCATTGTCGGTCAGGTCGCGGATGTTCACGTCACTCGAACCGGTAAGGTCAAAGTGGAGCGGGTCGTCTCGGTGGTCGATTGTGGCCACCTCGTCAATCCCTTGACCGCTGGGGAACAAGTCGAGAGTGGCATCATGTACGGTTTGACGGCGGCGTTATTTGGCGAAATCCGTGTTCGTGATGGAGCCGTCGTTGAGAGCAATTTTCACAATTACGAGATTGCTCGCATGATTGACGCGCCTCAGATGGAGACGCACTTTTCGCTAGCCGGTGGAGATAAGTGGGGTGGCATGGGAGAGCCGGGCCTACCGCCCTTGGCGCCCGCGGTCTGCAACGCCATTTTCAGGATAACGGGCAAGCGCGTACGTTCCCTCCCGCTTTCTCGCCACGACCTGTCGTGGGCCTGAACATATACTGAACGAGAACTCCGTCCGATCGCGGGCTGTTAAACGCCTCCCTGCTCGGGCCATATTCCCTCGCCTGTCCGGGAGCCTATTTTCGTGAAACAGGATCTTATTTTGGGTATGCAGGGTTGTGCCATTGGGTTAAGGGGACGATCCTTGAGTTTCCGGCTTTAGTGCGCCTGGCGGCAATGTGGATAAAGGGTTTAAGGCCATATTTAATCTCGACGTGCCAAGGCACGAAGTTTGGGAAAACTGCCGGTTCGATGTACAAGGTGAGACCTGTCGTATTCCCGGTTTTCCTTCGTTGGATACAGACTTGCCCGGCTGTCGAGCACGCGTCCTTGAATACGAGCCGGAACGCTGTTGGTTGCGATGCCGCAAGGCCGATTGGCCGTGTATGGAAAGCGAGATCACAATCCGTGTGGAACCTGCTAACGCCTCGGGATGGCCGACTAGAGTGCATATCGAGCAGGGTGGTTTTGATCCCTCGCTCTTCCCGTTGAAGGAAATATTTGAAACCCATTGGCTGCAGATTGTTGCCAATTTCCGGCTCTATCTTGAACGCCGTGTGCACGCGCCAGATACCCGTTGGGGGCCGAGTCTTGGGGCGACAGTTCAACAAACACCCATAGGTCTTGAGATCTTGAACATCGATGAAGGTGGTTTTACCGCGCGTTGTGGACTATCGCAGGATGACGTCCTTATCGCGATTGACTCGATCCGAATCCATGACCTTGCTCAGTTGTGGACGGTTCTCGCGCTCAAGCAACCGGGCTCTACGACGACGGTGTCTTGGGTCCACGGCCGAAAATTATTCGACGCGACCGAATCGTTATGATCGAGAGTGGTTGCACACTGGTCCGACCCATCGTCGATAAAGCGTGCTTTCGCAAATGTTGGGAGATGCTCCTTTTGTTGTGTTGCTACAACGCCGCAATTGGAGCCGAGTCCTCGGTTTTTTGGGTTGATGGTTTGGAACCGATATCGACCGATCAGCGCCGTATTGTTCCTGCTTCGTACCGTAACGTTCGTATCGATTTGGGAATGTTCAGGCTCGAATTGGCAACCGTTCCACATGAAAACAACGTTGCGTTGCATGAATCCGAATACAAGATCAGGATTCCATTGCCGGACGGGACGGACCAGGAATTTCGGATTGTCGAAGCACCCGTGATGGCCCCAGAACTGGCGGCTAAGTTCCCTTCTATCAAGACGTACGTGGGTCAGGGAATTGATGATCCAACTGCGACGCTTCGGTTCGACGTCACTCCGCAGGGATTCCACAGTGCTGTCATTAGCGAGCGGGACACCTATTACATCGATCCATACTCGCCGAACGATCTACAACGTTACATTAGCTACTGGAAAACGGAATACGAAAAAAACAACGTACCTGTCTTCGAAGAACTTCCACCGATACGGAGGGACGAATCGGTTGCCCCAAAGTTCGATGACGTCATTCGGCGGAAAGAAGCTACCAAAAAAGTCCTGCACAAAAGGGACGTCGTCGCTCGAAAGACCTCATCGGGGACGGAACTCAGAACCTATCGATTGGCGTTAGCCGTCACGGGGGAATACACGACTTTTCATGGAGGCACGGTCGCGGGTGCGGTGGCTGCGATGAACACCACCGTGAATCGGATCAATGGGGTCTACGAGCGTGAAGTGGCCATCCGGATGGTGTTAGTCGCCGATAACGATCTACTGGTATACACCAACGCTGTCGAAGATCCCTATACCAACGACGATGGTGGAACGCTCTTGAGCGAGAACCAAACCAATGTTGACGCCGTTATCGGAACGGCCAATTACGATATTGGTCATATTTTCACCACCGCCGGCGGCGGCGTGGCAGTCTTGGGATCGGTTTGCCTCGGCGATTGGAAAGCGCATGGTGTCACGGGACGCAGCGCCCCCATCGGCGACCCTTTCGATATCGATTTTGTTGCACATGAAATGGGCCACCAATTTGGGGCGAACCATACATTCAACAATTCGTGCGGGGGAAATAGATACAGTGGAAGTGCGTACGAGCCGGGTAGTGGTTCCACGATTATGGCGTACGGTGGTCTTTGCGCACCCAATCTTCAGAGTTCGGGTGACGGTTATTTTCACAACGCGAGTTACAACGAGATCATCGCTTTTTCAGTGAACGGGGGTGGCAACGCGTGTGCGGCAATCGCACAGACAGGCAATTCACCGCCAACGCTCACCATACCCCAAGGCAATCTCTCGATTCCCATCTCGACACCGTTTGAATTGACGATGGTGGGTAACGATGTCGATCAAGACACACTGACCTTTAATTGGGAGCAATACGACCTCGGACCCTCGACGGCGAGTAGCGATGATGACCTGTCGCAACCGTCCGGGAATCAACCTATATTTCGATCGTGGCCACCCGCAACTACCGGTGCCACGCGTGTCTTTCCGCGATTGGATGACTTGACGGCCAACACGACCGTGATTGGCGAGCAGTTACCGACATACGCTCGCGATTTGACGTTCAAGGCAACGGTGCGTGACAACCGCGCGGCTGGCGGTGGTGTCGCCGACGATTCGGTCAGTTATTCGGTCGCCGATACCGCGGGGCCGTTTAAGGTGACGTCCTCGGCCGCTGCATACGCGCGAAACACCACCCAGACGATCAGGTGGGATGTCGCGAACACCGATAAAGCGCCCATTAATGCGACCCATGTGGATATTTTTCTGTCGATGAATGGCGGTGCGTTGTACGCCGTGACCCTAGCGGAGAGAGTGTTAAACGATGGATCGCATGACGTGGCGTTGCCGGATCTTGAAATCGCGGCGGCACGATTCAAAGTAAAGGGCTCGGACCATATCTTTTTTGCGATTTCGGATGCGGATTTTGCGATCGAAAACGATGGCGATGGTGACGGCGTTGCCGACAGCGTTGATGCGTTTCCGGATGATGTCGATGAGTGGGTAGATACCGACGGAGACGGTGTCGGCAATAACAGTGACGACGATGATGATGGGGACGGCGCCCCCGACTCCGCCGACAACTGCCCGTTGTTGGTAAGCGAAAGTCAGGTCGATACGGATTCGGACGGTCTGGGTGACGCCTGCGACGACGATGATGACGCTGACGGCGTCCTGGACACGGCCGACGCGTTTCCGCTCGATTCCTCGGAAGCGGTGGACACGGATGGCGACGGAGTAGGTAACAATGCGGATGTTGATGACGATGGCGATGCCGTTGGCGATGAGACCGATAACTGCCTGTTGGTATTGAACCCCGAACAGGTCGACACCGATGATGACGGCATCGGTAACGCCTGCGACGACGACGATCCCGGGATTGGCCTTCGATGGCTCGATAGCGATTCAGCGGTTGGACCGCCCTTTGACTGGATCGACATTTCAGCGACCGGTGCCGAGATCACGGGGTTAACCGATGACAACCACATGGGCCCATTCGATATCGGCTTTGATTTCATGTTCTACGGCGATCCACAGACGCAGTTTTATGTGCAGTCCAACGGTGTGATTAGTTTTCATGACTTCACCTTTGGTCCGGAAAACCAATTGATTCCATCCGAAGATTTACCGGTTCCAGTGATTGCGTGGATGTGGGGTGACTTGTATCCACGGATTTTTTCAAATGTGTATTACCAGCTGATCGACGGGGACAAGTTGGTGATCCAGTTCGCAAACTATGGCGAGTACGCGAGCGATTCGGGACGTGTCAATGCTGAGGTTATTTTCAAGAAAAACGGCGACATCGTGTTCCAGTATTTGGATTTTCAGAACGAGATGGAGCTCACGAGTTCCACCATCGGCGTTCAAAACGCGGACGGTACGCACGGAATGCGAGCAGGGTATAACGCCAGTTATCTACACGATGAGTTGGCGATTGTTTTCAGTTTTGATGTGGATCGAGACGGAATCGATGATGGCGTTGACAACTGTCCGTTTGTTGTCAACCTCAGTCAGTTAGACGCTGATGCTGACGGTCTCGGCGATACCTGCGAGCGATACAGTTGGTCCGACAATAAAGCGGCAGGTGGTCCGAGCTTCGCGTGGCTCGATATCGCGGTGACTGGCACAGAGATCACCGGCCTAACCGACGACAATCATGTTGGTCCATTTGATATCGGTTTCGATTTCGAATTTTTTAGTGAGACGCAGACAGAGTTCTACGTGCAATCAAACGGTGCCATCAGCTTTGTCGACAAATATTTCACTGTCGACAATCACGCCACCCCAAACTCATACGGGTACGACAATGTGATCGCGTGGATGTGGGACGATTTGTATCCACGGACCGATTCCAACGTGTACTACGAAGTTGTGGATGGCGATCTGGTTATTCAATTTGATGATTACGGTGAGTGGGTGAACGATACGGGTCGCGTGGACGCTGAAGTCATTCTTAAACCCGATGGACGAATATTGATTCAATACTTGGATTTTCGAGATGGGATGACCCTCGACAGCGCGACGGTGGGTATCGCGAGCCCAGACGGAAACGTCGGCAGCCAAGTGGTATTCAATGCCGGGTACTTCCAGAACGAATTGGCGGTTTTGTTCAAGATCGATATTGACGGCGACGAAGTCGACGACGCCACCGACAATTGCATTTCGGTAGTCAATACGGACCAGCTCGATACCGATGCTGACGGAGCGGGCAATGCGTGCGACGCGGACGACGACGCGGACGGTATCACGGATGCACTGGATAATTGTCCGCTTATTGTCAGTACCAGTCAGCTCGATACGGACGGGGACGATCGGGGTGATGCATGCGACGATGACGATGATAACGATGGTGTGACGGATCTGGCGGACGAGTTTCCCATCGATGCGTCGGAGTCTGTGGATACTGACGGCGATGGCATTGGCAATAACGCGGACACCGATGATGATGCCGACGGTGCGTCGGACGTTGTAGATAACTGCCCGTTGGTGACCAATGCGTTGCAGACGGATACCGATGGTGACGACTTCGGCGATGCGTGTGACAGTGATGACGACGGAGATGGGATTCCGGATACCGCTGACGTGTTTCCCATCGATGCATCGGAGTCGCTGGATACTGACGGTGACGGTTTGGGTAACAACGCGGATTCCGATGACGACGGCGATGGCTTTTCCGATGCACAAGAAGCTTCTGACGGAACCGATCCGATGGATCGCAATTCGTGTCGTGGCTGTTTTAATTTCGACATTGATGTTGACGGTGCGACGGCGGCACTGACAGACGGCTTACTTGTCCTTCGTCATTTATTTGGATTCGCCGATTCGTCGTTGACGGAAGGTGCTATGACTGCCTCCGCCACGCGCCTCGACCCTGCAGCTATTGCCACGTACTTGGAAACAAATTTAAGCCAGGTCGATATTGACGGCGACGGTCAAACGGAGGCGCTCACGGACGGTTTATTGTTACTTCGGTATCTCTTCGGGTTTGATGGAGATGCGCTCATTCAGGGCGTCATCGCCGAGTCGGCAACCCGCACAACGTCGGAAGAGATCAAAGGGTACATTGCTTCAATGGTCGTGAACTGAAGCGCCGGGTGGCAGAGACTCTAAGTTCGTGTTGGTTGCAGAGCGCTGCGGCCCCGCAAATCCTAATGGCAGCCAATAGGTCTGTGCCGTGCGAGCCTTCAGTTCCTTAATCGAGGGAATCGTTTGTTGACTAAATGTTCGTACTTGTCGGTAATCCGTTCGAGTTGGCGATCACCAATGGGCTTCGATAGATTAGGACTGACACGTTTCCGGGCTTCGGCCTTCGTCATCCCGTTTTCGACCAACGTGACGTATTGAATTACGGCCTCAACGTTCCGTCGTTGCTTTTTGTAAACGTCGAAAGCGTTCTTTTGCTTGGGGTCTAAAGCTTTTCGTAAATCGCCGTACGCTAAGGCGTCGTTGACAACGCTGTCGAAATACTCCTGCACTTCGTGTGGCGGTACCTGATTTTTCTCTCGACAGATTTTTAAACACTCGAGTGCGTAGTAAGGGTTGCCGGTGTCGTCATACATGACCCAGGCGAAGGCGATCCGGGCATCGGTATCTAGTGCGTCGATGTTTCGTGTGCCGGCCTCTAACGTTTTGAACGAGTCGGATAACGCCTCGGAAACATTCTTTAAGGCATCAAGAGATTTTTTGAGGGGATTATTGAGAGAGGGTAGCTTGATTGCCATGGTGGTATACCGGGTGAGCTCGAATGTTTCATTTCCGAGAATTAGCGTGGTCTATCTGCTATTTAACTCTTAATCTGGCGGAAGAGGTATCTAAGGTCTTGAGTTAAGTCCCTCTTCAGGTCTTTACAAGGTCCTCAATCGCAAGCTCAGCCGCTTCGAATGCACCCTCGGTCATGGCATCCGCTGTTGCATCCGAGTTTGCGATCGCGATTCGCCCAAACGTCTTGCGTGCACCAAGCCAGGGTGACCGCTCAGGCGACAGCTCGTCCAGCATCCATGCGAACTGTCCCGTTTCCGGGTCGTGGCCATACGCATAACCGTGCGGCCAGCGATTCACCGTGATCGCTTCGATGTCGCGCGCAGGATCGAAGCCACCCGGCGACAGCATACGCCCGAGTTGATCCCGGATTCTCTCTTCGAACGTCTCGAATGTCGTCGTGAGCAACTCCCCACGCGCGGCCCGCCACTGCTTGGGAGCCGGTTGTCCGCGTAGTCCGGGGTCCAGCGGAGCGCGATACAGGCGCAGGACGACGGGCTCATCGGGTTTGCTTGCATGCCGATAAGCGCCAATGTTGACCGGAGCGGTAAGACGGGCCGACTGAAAGTAGCTGCCCGGGCAACGGGCGCCATTAATCCCGAGCCTGGCAAAGGCGGTCCAGTCACGGAGCAGAACATTGGTGTAGATTAACGGTGCTTTTGCGGCAAGCCACAACGCTTCCTTCTGTGCCACCGGCAACTCGTCGCAAATGTAGGGGATGGCGGCGTTGTAACAGGCCATGACGCACCGTCCCGCACGAACCTGGTACGCGCGGTCGCCCCGAACATATGTTACCGCAACCTCTTTGGCCGTCGTCGGGTCGCCACGATGCCGCACATTGACGGCGGTGCTATTGAGGCGCACACGCACCGCTGCGTCACTCGAATCCAGAGCCCCGTAATCGAAACGCGCGGTGACAACGTCATCCAGTGTATTCCCAGGCGCGACGTCCGGCACCAGCGAGCGCACTAGGAGACGCGCGATCGTCGCATTGCCGTCCGGAAACTGGCAGAACTGCGATTCTCCGGTTTGCACAGCGCCTGTCTCTACATAGTCGGCCACCCCCCCGAGTGCCGCGGTACCGGGCCAGCCTTCGCTGATCGCAACCCAGGTAGATATCGCGTCGAGTCCGATCGCCCAGGTGGTGCACTCCCAAACGTATGACAGCGCTTCCGTGCCGATTTTTGCGTGCTCGAGCAAGAACTTTTCGTAGCTGGTCTTTCGAACGAACTCGAGCTTTTCCGCCGGGCTCAATCGGCCCAGGTAGTCGGCATCGGACTCGTAGAGACGGACGAGTTCTTTCTGCGCCGTCTCCGACAAAGGTGTCCTCGCAAAATATTCGCGCCAGGACGGCTGGCCAACACGCGTCAGGAGCGTATCGCTACCGAAAGTCTCCTTGCCGAGAAACGCACCACGCTCGAGCCCATGAGCCCCATAAACTGATTCATCATGAAATTCGGCATATCGCGAAACATCGATGCCAAGCGACGCCAACAAGCGACGTCCAGATTCGCTATAGCGTCGAAGGTCCTGGATGTTTTCCGTACCACCATGCGACAGCAGCATACGGCCACCAAGCCAAAACTCATTGCGCTTGGCGTGTCCGCCGAAGTCGTCATGGTTATCGAGGATCAGGATGCGGGCACCTGGCACTGATTCACGGTAATACCAGGCTGCGGAGAGGCCGCTCAGCCCACCACCCACAACGACGAGGTCGTAATATTCGCCGGTGTCTTCCGGACCGTCCCAGCGGGTACCGTCTCGCATTCGGTGGGCAACCTCGTAGGACCCTTCATGGCTGCCACGCATACCGGTGCGGATGGGTGGATAACCATCGGTCGGCGCTTGCGCCTCCGACCATCTCCAGGCCAGGCTACCGCTGATCGCAACTGCCACACCACCCATAAAGTCGCGGCGCGTGATTGAACGGTTCATTCCGGGCAATCGATTTTTCATAGCATGCTTCCGTCGCAGTCAGCCATACAATTGCCTCTCAGGACAAGTGCGAATCCCTGCTGTCGAAAAGCTTAGCAGAATCGCCGGAACGCTATTTCCCCTGCAAAGAGGCCAGCGGTTCGGCGGTCTCGATCAGTATTTGACGCACCTCTTTGGGCATTAGCTTAGGATTGGCCGAGAGCATTACCGCTGCCACCCCAGAGATAATTGGCGCCACATCCATGCCGCCAGGTACGACGATGACAGTGCCTGACCAAGACACTTCGCTAAGACTAAAATCATGGGTGGCGGAGCCGGGATGATATAGTTATTCCAAAGTGACACGATCAAAGGTAGAGGCGCGCCATGCCGGAACGTAACCTGAGTCCGGCCGAACAACAGTTTTTTCAAAATCCCTATCCTGCATACCAACTTGCCCGGAACACGCGGCTGATATTTGATGAAGCAAATCAGTTCTGGCGGGTGACGAATTTCCAGGACGTGGACGACATTCTGAAAGACCCTCGCTTTGCCAAACAACCACCCCCAGGAACAGAGGCTAATAGTCCCATCCGCCAGGTCGATCGCTTTAACCGTGGCATCCTGAATCTGGATCCACCCGACCATACGCGCCTGCGCGCTCTGATGGTCAAAGCCTTCAACGCTCGCGGCATGGAAGCCATGCGGCCTGGCATACGGGACTTAGTCGAACAATTGATAGAAAAAGTGTACGAAGGTGGCAGCATGGAGCTGAAAAGTGAGTTTGCACATCCGATTCCCGCTACGATCATTAGTGACATGCTGGGGATTCCGGAGGCTGATCGACCCCGCTTTGCAAACCTGTCGAACGACATCATCCGCTACGGTAACGACCTTTTACAGGCAAATGACGACAAGGCCGAAGAATCTGTTCGCGAGTTTGATGAGTACCTCGGATCTCTATTTGCAATCAAACGCCAAACGCCAGCTGACGATCTGACGACTGCGCTCATCAACGCAAGGGATGAACAAGGCGCACTGACGGAAGAAGAACTGCACCACAATATTAGGCTCCTATTCATCGCTGGACATGAGACAACGGTTAATCTGATTTGCAATGCTGTCATTGCGATCGCACATCACGAGGCTCAGCGCCAACGCCTGATCCAAGACCCTAGTCTCATGCCCAGTGCCGTCGAAGAATTCCTCCGCTACGATTCATCTGTTCAGCAACTACCTCGGGTTGCTCAGCAAGATGTGGAAATCGACGGGCAGACGATTCGTGCAGGGCAGATGGTGGTGCTGATGCTGGGATCGGCTAACCATGACCCTGAAATCTATACAGAAGCAGAACAACTCGACGTGACCCGGTCATTTACGCGCTCCAAGTCATTTGGCGGTGGTGCACACTTCTGCCTGGGCGCGCAGTTGGCAAGAATCGAAACGGAAATAGCTTTGAACGCTTTGTTGAAACGCATGCCAGACTTCGAGGTGACCTATCTCGATGCGCTAGAGTATCCCCCTAATCCGTTCTTCCGGGGGCCGGAGAGATTGGATGTAGCCTGGCACCCTCGCTAGGCGTCGCCCCAATAGCCGTTCCTTGGTGACCGGGTGCAACTTGACGACGAAGCCAAGTTGCCGGGGCTGGTAAAACTCTGTTTCACTCGTTCATGCATATACTAGGCCGGTTCGTCCGCGTTCTCTTGAGAGGCGAACTAGTGATTTCCGCACAAGCCAGTCTGGCGGTTAGGACGAATAACCACCCTGTTACCCTTTTTCCACTTTCAGAAAAGTATCGTAGTTCCTGCGGGTTGCTCGCAGTCCCTTTCGGCTGATTTAAACGTGCGTTGATTTATCGAAATTGTGGCAATTTGGGCATCGAATTCAGGCTCAGACCGAACGCGACGGTCACCGGTGCGTATTCGATGCCCAGAAAAACAAACTAGGTATCTGGGCCAATGAAGATAACGTTGCGCCGTGGGATTACCGAAAGAACGACAAGTCATTAAAGATCTCAATCCAACCACACCTTTTTTGTATCTGGCTAGGGACAACAATAATTGTCTTGAGTAGTTAAGGGCCCCGCGGGGGTCTAAATTGGGTAGGAATAAGATTTA
>DCBA01000076.1:0-5193 GCA_002313255.1 Gammaproteobacteria bacterium UBA1119
AGCTTGTCCTTGGCAGCCTCATGTAGCGCCTGAACGAGGTAAGACTCCGTTTCAGGGTCGAGTGCCGACGTGGGTTCATCCAGAATCAAAACACTTGCCGGTTTAAGTAGGCCACGGGCAATCGCGATGCGTTGTTTCTGGCCTACAGATATTTTGCTGGTCACGGTACCTAGAAGCGTTTCGTAGCCGTCGGGTAGATCTGAAATGAACCCGTGTGCGCCAGCTGTATGCGCGGCACGCTCGACCTCTTCCCGGCTCGCTGTCGGGTTACCGTAACGAATGTTGTCGAGAATCGAATCTGAAAACAACTGCGTTTCCTGAAACACGTACGAGACGTGGCTACGTATGCTACTCAGCGCAATATTCTGCGTGTCAACGCCATCGACTTCGATAGACCCCCGCGTGGGTGCATAGAACTCAGGAATTAAGTACGCGAGACTGGTTTTTCCAGATCCCGTCGGACCCACCAATGCCGTGATTTCACCCTTTTTAAATTCCAGAGAGACGTCGTCAAGCGCTTGACGACCGTCCGCAAATGTCAGGCTGACTCGGCGCAACGTAATAGCATTGTTAATGGATTTGAGTTCTTCGCCAGAGCGATCTGCTTCACTCGGTAAATCCATAAGAAAAAACACCCGCCGTATGCCCGGGACATCCGCTTGAATGCGAATCCACAGATAAGGTAAGGCCGTGACCGCTCCGGACAACCACGAGTAATAGTAAAAAAGCACGCCATAATCTCCTGGCGTCAAAACGCCCTCAATCACCCGGCTTGAGATGAAGTAAAACGCGATGAAGCCCATCAGGCCGCGCGCACCTCCGTTAGCTACGCCGTATAAGAGCCGCACCAACAATTCGGCCCGGTACCGCTTAAAAGACTCGTTCGAATGGACGCTAAACCGCTCGCGCTCGCGTTTGTTACCTCCCAAGCTTTGAACGGCGAGCACATTGCTTATGCCTTCTTCGATGTTTCCCGTGGTGACGCTGCCTGCCGCTCGACTCGCCTGACTACGTCGTCGCATCAGCCGAGGAAACGGCAACATGGCAATCAACTGGACGGGCAAAATGCAGACCCCTAACCAAATAATTTCGGGCGCTTCACCGTAATTGAACGCCATGACCGTAAGGACCAGACCGCCCGTAAGTACTGCGCCGATAGGTGATTGAACGGTCTGAAAGAATACGTTTGTAACTGCAGCCGTGTCGTACATCACCCGATACAAGCTGTCCCCTATACGCGTATCGCTCAGCAACGGCATCTGCAACGATTGGATTCGCTCAAAGAGTTGAGACCTCAACAAGTGGTTCACTGCCTGACTTAGACCGAGTTGGAGTCGAAATTCGACAAAACCCAAAAGACCCGCGAATTTCGAGAAGGCCGAGTTCGCATCATTTTCGGTTTGGGTCGCCTTGTCGTGGCCTTGCGCCATGGTGGCATCGACCTGATCGTTAGCCCCTCCCGTCGAACCAAATCCACCAATGGTGATCATCATGACCACCCCGAGAAGCAATACCCATAACATCATCTCGAAAGGCGTCTTGCCCACCAATAAGTTCACGAACGGCGCGAAGTAACCGGGAAAAGCGCTTGGGTCCACCGCGTTATTGAGAATCACGTTATCGATTACGATCTTGATAGGCCACGGGAGGATGAGTGGAGTCGCAAGCGAAATCCCGAATAGCACGAACTTAGCCGCGAACCGGTAGGGGAAGAAACGAATGTAGGTAAGAGCTCGACCGATAACCCGGCACGTCTCCCTAAAGCTAAGATCGGTGCCTACATCTAGGTTGCTAGCCGCCACATCCAGGGCTTCCTCGAGCTGTTTACTTGAAGTTGGTCCCGGCGAAGCTGTATCGCTCACGGGACTTCTCCCATGGAGGAACCACCCGAGAGTTCCAACTCGGCTTCCACAAAACGACGGTAACGACCCGCTTCAAGATTCATGAGGTCCTGGTGATATCCGGCCTCCAGTATCTGGCCTTGATCGAGGTAGAGAATCTGGTCCGCTTGTTGGATGGTGGAGATACGATGGGTGATCAAGAAGATAACGCGGTCTTCGCCCCAGCGAGCTAGCCGTTCGAATACCTTATGTTCGGTCTCCGCATCAAGGGCAGCGGTCGGTTCATCCAAAATTAGGACCGGCGCATTCTTCGCCAGCGCTCGGGCAATGGACAAACGTTGTCGCTGACCCGTAGACAACCGCCCTCCCCGATCGCCGAGCATCGTGTCAAGCCCTTCGGGCAGACTCGCGATGTAATCTTCCGCACAGGCAACTTGCGCCGCCTTCATCACGTCATCGTCATTGGCATCGGGTGCAACATAGCGAATGTTGTCTCGCACGCTCATGCCAAATAGCACGTTCTCCTGAAGCGCTATCGATACATTAGACCGCAAACTCTCGATATCGAAACGCCGTACATCGTTGCCGTCCATCAACACCGTGCCGGAATCGGGATCGAACAACCTGGTGATCATGCTTACTAACGTACTTTTGCCACAACCCGTTGGGCCAACAAGGGCTGTGATCGTGCCAATCGAGGCACTGAAATTTATTCCGCGCAGGACCGGGCGGTCAGGATCGTACCCAAAACTAACGTTGTCGAATCGTATTTCTCCTTGAAAGTGAGGCATGGGGATCGCATCGGGTGCGTTCTTAACATCGGGCTCGATATCCAGAATCTCAAAGACTCGATCAAGTCCCATTGCCATGTCTTGGGCCGAAGTCCAATCGCGCACTAGCCCACGCACCTGACCACTCGACGTGAACAGCTCACCTTGTGCCCACTGAAACGCACTCAGATTCCAACGCACAAAGCTCAAGCCGACCAAGCCGATGAGCACAGCGGCAAACGTTTCCCGGCTGTCACTCGCCCAAAGAGCCATCAGGAATTCACCGCCCAACAGGATCGAAGCCGCCAACGTAAACATGACAATGCCGACAACGGCGACCAGCGACCGCACTCTATGAGCCGCGTTAAATGCTTTCACGCTATCGGCTTCAAACCGTACCTGCTCGGAATGCTCCCGCCCGTATGCTTTCACCACACTAATGGCACCAAGTACTTCTTGAACGCGCGAGGTTAGATCAGAATTGGTTTCCCGAGCACGCAGCGAACGCGTTCGAACCCGTGGCGAAAACCACGCCGCCCAAGCGACGGCCATCACTGCAATGGTGGCTCCCATAAGCCCAAGGATCGGGTCCAGTGCGGCGACGAAAAAGATGGTCATCGCATATTGGGTGACTTGGGTCGAAACTGACACAACCATTCCTATAATCGCTGTCACTTGCGCCGAGTCCTGATAAATGCGGTAAACCGAATCGCCGACTCGATGATCGCTGTGATAACGGAGCGATAACTGATGCCAACGTTCGACCAGTGCGAGGCGAAGATCCTGGTTGATCCGTTGCATGATCCATACGTTGTAATAGGGCAAGGCGAGCGTGAATGGAAACGTAATGACTCCCATACCTACCAGGAACACGATATAGATCCATTGGAGGTCCTGCCGCTCAGCGTTACTCAACGTTTCAACGGTTCCCGAAGCGAGTTCCGGTCGATTCACGAACTCTGCTAAAAACGGAGTCAAAGGTTCAGCTTGCAGAATAGATTGATTCAGAAGATCAATCGTGAATAACCCGGTCACGATTCCGACTAGGGTAGAAACCCACACCATTACGTAGTAGTAGACCAGATGGCAGCCTAGACGCAGTCGAATCTGGAGCCGTCCGCCCTCGATACGGTACTGAAACAACCACATGGAGAGGCACGCGAAACAGACCGCCCCAACCTGTATGTCGTCCTCCCAACCGTCGACCACAAAAATCGCAAACAGCATCGCGGACGTTCCAACCAACACGGCGGCGACCGCAGCCCCGGCAAATAAACGACCGTTTGAGAAATTGAGCAACCACGCAAGCAGCGCCATGCCGAGTGTGCCGTATACCAGCAAATCGAATCGCCAATCGATACCAAAAGGTAGCCAACCGGCGAAGGGACCCAACAAAGCGAGCAGCGTTACGACAAATGGGACGTAACGGTAGCTCCAATCAGGGCTTCCAACAGACTGCCAAAACCACGCAGAGAGGACCGTTCGGTCACGCCAGTATCCGATCAACATGGGACGTAAGTAGGGCCACGTTCGCAAGAAAATGCGAAATACGGCGGTAAAGCCTCGGCCGTCCGGATCCCGTGCCTCCGTGTCCGAGGGAAGCTTTGCTGGGCCCCAAACAGCAATCGCGTTAGCGCGTTGATCGTCCCGAACTGACAAAGCTCTACTTCCTCATATCAACTGCGAGCGTCCAAGATGCACTCAAATTCCGTTTGGGGGGCTCTAGAGGACGGTGGTCCCGTCTTTGTACGCCGAATTCGATTTTTCGGCGCGCACAGGATCGATGTCCGATGATCCGGCCCAGTACGCAAACACCATCGCATTTCTTTCCCGATCGTCGAGTGGGTCGATACTCCAATGTACCGTCCTCGTGCTGTGCATTACTGCATCACCGGGATCCACTTCGAGCCGGAAGATGTTCGTATTGTCCTCGTCGTAGTCGCGAAGCGGGTATACATATTCAAATTCTCGCTTGTGCGAACCCTTTTCGTAATGCGTACAACCGTTGCATCTGTCGATTCGATCCAACGCAATCCAAAGCGAGATCCCCAATGATGACCTTCGATAACTACCCAGCGCATCAAAATGTGGCAGCGTCCGTGTAACGCCTTCGGGTTTCGCGATCCAACTCACGTTATCGGGACTAATGCTGTCCTCGAGGAGGAATTTCATCAACGGGATGTGTGGACCTTCTTCAAGGTAATGCCGAAACCAAGCGTGTTCCTTGTCCATGCTCTTCATCGTCCCCACCGCCCGGAACCGTTGCTCGGTAACCTCGCTATGAAAGAATTCGAGTTGGGCCCGCATCTGACTGAGTTCATCTTCAGGGAGATAATTTCGCAGGACCACGAACCCGTCACGTTCGTATTCCGTTTTGAGTTCTTCGCAATGCCGCATACTCAAGTTTAAGCTCGAATTCGTTAAAGCGAATTCGATCCTTACAAAGCGACCCCCACGATACAAGTTAACTTGCTCGGGAATGCACCCATTTTGTAATTTGGGTGAAATAGACTAGCGCCGTTTTGACGCACTTAACGGCACTATGTATGTTGGATCAGCTTGAGGGTTTGATAGCAACCAAG
>DCBA01000076.1:5537-6277 GCA_002313255.1 Gammaproteobacteria bacterium UBA1119
CCTCCGAAACAAGAACAATCAAGTTCTCAGCGTTTTCGCTTTTCGTGACCGAGGAAACTGGCGCGATACGTTTTAGATATTCAAGGAGAATCCATGTCGAAGTTCAGGCTTGAGGAAAGAACCGTGATCGTCACCGGGGGTGCCGGCGGTCTCGGCGCGTCCATGGCAAAGGCGTGCGCGGAAGCAGGGGCCAACGTCGTGGTGGCGAGCAGGAACAAAGAAAATATCGACAGAGTCGCCGAGGAAATCACGGGGAATGGACAGACCGCAATCGCGTTGCCCGTCGATATCACCGACGCGAGTCAACTCGACGATATGATTGCTCAAAGCGTCGAAGCGTTCGGGTCGGTTGATGTAATTGTTAATAGCGCGGGACGTTGGGGGAAAAGTCACCTCGCTGAGGATACCCCTCTCGACGAATGGCAACAGGTCATTGAGCTAAACCTGACTGGTTGTTTCCTGTCTTGCCTCGCGGCTGGCAAGCAGATGATCAAACAAAATCACGGGAAAATCATAAACATCTCGTCAACTGCGGGTAGCAAAGGAAATCCGGGCCAACTGCACTATTCGGCAGCTAAGGCAGGTGTACTTAGTTTGACCAACAACCTGGCCTTCATGTGGGCCAAACACAACATCAACGTCAATTGCATTCTCCCCGGTCTGATCGCAACCGAAGAACTGAAGAGCTACAACGTTATTCCACCGTCCGTCGACAAGGACGGAGTCGCGGTGCCACGTCT
>DCBA01000037.1 GCA_002313255.1 Gammaproteobacteria bacterium UBA1119
CCCACATTGGAAACGCTTTATGCGAATGCCTGTGTGGCGGCAGGGAGGTTTGACGAAGGGCTGACGATCTATGACGAACAGCTCGAATACCAACCCTTCAACCCGACGCTGCACTTGGCGCGAGGGCATGCGTTAAAAACCCTCGGGCGGCAACCTGAGGCTATCGACGCATACCACAAGGCGGCCGAAGCGCGACCGGATTTTGGCGACGCGTTTTGGAGCCTTGCGAACTTAAAGACCTATCAGTTTAGCGACGGTGAAATAAAACGGATGCAAACAGTGGAAGCAGACGGCGCGGTCGCTCCCGCCGATCGGTGGCATCTGTGCTTTGCTTTAGGCAAAGCCTTTGAAGATCTCGGCGACTTTGACGTGAGCTTTCGTTACTACGAAAAAGGCAACGAGTTGAAACGAGGGATTTCGAAATATCGGGCCGAAACGATGACCGAAGATCTCGAGCTCCAAACGAACGTCTGTGATGCAAATTTGTTGTCATTGCGTGAGGGCCGAGGTTGTCCGCAGTCTGATCCCATCTTTATCGTCGGTCTTCCTCGAGCGGGCTCGACGTTGTTGGAACAAATTCTAGCGTCGCATAGCCAGGTCGACGGAACGTTGGAACTGCAAAATATTTTGGCGTTAGTACGTAAGCTCGAAGGCCGCACCAAGGAAGGCGATGCGTCTCGTTATCCCGGGGTCCTCACAACGCTCAGCGATGCCGACCTGACGGCTTTCGGCGAACGGTATCTTGAGGAGACCCAGTTCTTGCGCGGAGACGCGCCTTTTTTTACGGACAAAATGCCAAACAATTTTCGCCATCTCGGACTCATTCGTATGATTTTGCCTAATGCCAAAATCATTGATGCAAGGCGGGATGCCATGGATTGTTGCTTTAGCGGTTTCAAACAGTTATTTGCTGAAGGACAAGAGTTTACCTACAGCTTAGAGGACGTAGGCACGTACTACCGTGATTACGTGACCCTGATGGAACATTGGGACAAAGTGATACCGGGTTGGATTTTGCGGATACAACATGAAGATGTCGTTGACGATCTCGAGGGACAGGTTCGACGTTTGCTCGACTTTTGCGGCTTGCCCTTTGAAGAATCATGCGTGGAATTTCATCGCACCGAGCGAGCCATCCGAACGGCAAGTTCGGAGCAAGTGCGACAACCGATTTACCGCAGTTCCTTGGCGCAGTGGCGCCACTACGAGTCTCATTTGGAGCCTCTAAAACAAGCGCTGGGTTCAGCGTTCACGAGAACGTAAAAAAGGTAGTTCGAGCCATGTCCGAGATTGCACAAACAACGAGCGATAAAGACAGTACGGGTATCGACTCGAAGGTATTTCTCCCTTCACTAATTATTGTGCTGATCGCAGGCGTTTACCTGCTACTAGCACCGGACCACGCTGAGGCGGGGGCGACCGCCTGGAAGACCTGGATCACGGTGAACTTTGGTTGGTTGTTCTTGCTTGTGGCGACAGCCACTCTGGGGTTTTGTGGGTGGCTTGCGCTGGGTCCATACGCAAAAGTAACGCTTGGAGATCCCGGCGAACAGCCCGAGTTCCGAGAACTCTCTTGGGCTGCAATGATGTTCACCGCGGGTATCGGCATTGGTTTGGTGAGTTGGGCGTTTGTTGAACCGGTGTATTACCTCATGACACCGCCCATGGGTGTTGAGGCCGGAACGGCCGCCGCGATGGAATGGGGCCATGCGTACGCTCAGTTCCACTGGGGCGTGGTTCCCTGGGCGTTTTACGCGTTACCAACGGTTCCAATCGCCTATTCCCTATATGTCCGAAAAACGCCTTTTTTACGAATTAGTGTGGCGTCTGAGGGGGCATTATCGACGCCCAAGCAACGGCAGAGGTGGTCACCACTTATCGATACGTTGGTCATCATTGGCATCATCGGTGGTGCGGGTACATCGCTTGGTCTCGGGGTGCCACTGGTGGCTGAATTTTTTGGAGCATTAACCGGCATTGAATCGGACATGACTCTCAACCTTGCTGTCCTTGCCGTATGGACACTGATATTTGGTACCAGCGTGTATCGTGGCTTAAAGGCCGGTATTCGCCGCCTCGCCGACGTCAATATTTTTCTCGCCGTGTTTGTCGTCGTGTTTGTTCTTCTAGCGGGCCCGACGGTTTTTATTCTCTCGCTCAGTGTCAATAGCGTTGGCCTGATGTTGAACAACTTCGTGCATATGAGCTTTTGGTTGGATCCCGTCGAGAAATCCGGGTTCCCTGAAGACTGGACGATTTTTTATTGGGCCTGGTGGATTGCTTATGCACCGTTGATGGGACTCTTCTTTGGGCGCATTTCGCGGGGTCGTACGATTCGCCGAGTGGTATTGGGTATTATCGGTTGGGGCTCGCTCGGAACCTTATCCTTTATGGCGGTGTGTGGTGCCTACACGTTGCATCTCGAATTGGAAGGTCTTTTACCGGTGACCCAAATCCTCCAAGATCAGGGACAGGCAGCGGCCGTGGTTGCGATTGTCGCGACCCTGCCCTTCTCGACGATTGCTATTTTGGTGTTCACGGTCTTGTCGTTCATCTTTCTTGCGACGACGCTTGATTCGGTCGCCTATGTCCTTGCCAGCATTACCACGCGCAATTTACGCGGAGACGTCGAACCGGCGCGGATGAACCGGCTTTGTTGGGCGTTTGCGCTGGCATTTATCGCGGTCGGACTGTTGCTGGCTGGTGGTCTTGAGGCCGTGAAGGCGAGTTCGGTGGTCACGGCGCTGCCCTTGATCCCGGTCTTGGGCATATTGGCGCTGTCGCTCGTCCGATGGTTGCGTACTAACGATTCGATCGATTAGCGGTTATACGGAGGAGATTGCTCGGGTCGACTCGTTACGGCAGCCGGAAGGCGGTGAGGCGAGATGGCTCAATTGCGCTGCCGGTGCCAATGACAATGAATTGCTGGCCATCGGCCATGTAAGTCATCGGAGGGGCTTCAACGTGTGCTCCTTCGATCGGGTGTTCCCACAACAGTGCCCCGGAATTCTTATCCAGTGCCCGAAGTACGGTGCCGTCTGCCCAGTGCCCTAGAAAGATGGCGGCCCGCGTAATTAATAAGCCCGGGGCAGTACCGGGATTTCCCAAGGGCGGCAAATCGAGTCCTTTCAGGCTCGGATGATCCACCGGACCGATGCCATTAGGTATCTGCCATGCAATCTCACCCGTATCTAGTTGATAAGCGGTAATGCTAGACCAGGGCGGTTTGACGAGCGGGAGCCCGTCTCCGCTGGGCATCCGAAAGGAAGCCTGGTACCTAGTACCGAAGCGCGCTTGATCGACTTCTCGCGCCGTAATCAGGGTTGGCATACGACGTGATGCGACATAGAACATGTGAGTCTCTGGATCAAACGCGGCGCCGCCCCAG
>DCBA01000069.1 GCA_002313255.1 Gammaproteobacteria bacterium UBA1119
AGCGTGTCAATATTGATGGGCGCGACGACGACTTTTTCGCCTGGTCCCGGATCTGCTTGGGCGAGGATGCGACCATCGAAATCCACCACCATGCTGCCACCGGGCCAACTAAAGGGTGGATAATGCGAGAGGCTTGCACCCTGGTTCGCAGCGACCACGTAGGTCGAGTTTTCCAGCGCTCTCGTTCGATTCACCGAGGTCCACCAATCCATGGGTTGGGCGGTTCCCCATGGATCCATGTATGCCGACACCCGAATGATGACCTCAGCGCCGTTGAATGCAATTTGTCGAATCGTTTCTGGGAATAGCCAGTCGTAACAGATTGCGACACCGATATTTCCAATTTCGGTCTGGGCAACAGGGAACGGTTCTTCGTTGTAGCCCGGGATGTCGTGCGGTGAGGCGTGGACTTCCCATGGGATCCAAGGATTGACCTTCCGGTATTTTGAAATGACGCCGTTCGGGCCAACCAATGCGGTTGTATTAAAGAGATGCTCCGGGTAATTGGGGTCGTGTTCGATGAAGCTACCGGTTTGGATCCAGCAACCGTATTCCTTGGCAAGACGCGTGTATATCTCGGTGTGTTCGTTTGGAACTTCGACGGCAAGTTTTTCTCGGAGTTCGTCGACGGTTTGGTAGATCGGAGCCGCGTGTGCAAATTCGGGGAAAGCGAGTAACCGCACGTCAAAGAATGGTTCGTATCCTGTGATCGTGTGCTTCACGAGCTCGGCCATTCGCTCGGTGCGTGTGGCGATTTCATCGCGGCTGGTCGGTGAGGCAAAATCAGTTTGACAGGCGGCGGCGTAATAGAGGTCCACGAATCGGTCCAGCTTTTGTTGTTACATCGGTATGTAGTCGAGCTAATCGAAAAGTGCAAGCTTATAAACCATGGGTCAAACGGGGCCGGGGTGCTAGTGGAGGCCGGGAGTGTGGCGCTCGGTCTTTTGAGTTCATAATGGACTCAACGGGGCCGATGCCGTCGACTTGGCGTCTGCTCGATGTCGGTGGGGCGCATGCGACGTGACTTTATACCGCAGTTGACTGACGACGTTCTGACCGTGGCGTTGAAAACCTCTACGTGGTGTTGCCGCGGGTTCTTATGTTTTGCGTCAGGGTTCCTATACGCGGTCGATCTGGAGGGATTGTCGTTGCCGATGGCGGACACGCTACGGGCGGCAAACGACAAGGTCGAACGAGACTTGAAAACATTGGTGTCTCCAGAATCGCGGTCTACCGCTCGCGGCGGCCTTGGGATGCTTTATCACGCCCAATTTCTTCTGGATGCGGCGGACATTGAGTACACCAAGGCTATTGAGGAAGCGTCGCTCCCTCGATGGCGCTACTTGCGAGGCATTGTTCGAATGGATCAGGGCAGTGTGCTCGGCGCGATCGAGGACTTCACTGCCGTCGTTCAGCAAGAGCCGAACAACCATCTGGCGTTGTATCGGTTGGGCGTTGTGTTGGCGGTTACCGGCGATCACTTGCAAGCTCGGGCTGCGTTGTTGCGGGCAGAGTTGCGGGTGCCAACGAGTCCTGCCGTGCTGGCCGCCCTCGCTGACGCCGCGATCGCGGCGAAGAATTGGGAACTTGCCAAAGAATATCTTGAACGATCCTGGGCCTTGGAAGAGTCGGGCCAGGTTGCCTACAAGCTCGGGTTGGTATGGGGTCGACTGGGGGATCTGAAAGCATCCAGAAAGTGGATTGGGCGACGAAGTCCGGTGGCTCCCACGATCGAAGATCCACTGTTGCTTGACGTAGCAGATCGCAGCATCAGTCCTCGGTTTTTTGTGAAAGCAGCAAAGTGGGCGTGGGAGCGTGGCGATGTCGATGAAGCGTTGCAAGCGTATCGTTTTGCATCGGATTTGGCGCCGAAGGACGTGATCATTGGATTGGGCTTAGCTAGCATGTTGGAACGCCTGGGTCGTTTACTCGAAGCGATCGAGGAGGTGCGCAGAATCGTCCGAGAGAATCCAGACGAAGGGGCGGTATGGAGACGACTTGCAGGTCTACTTCATTCAACCGACGTTTCGGCGGCCTTAGATGCTGCAAAAATGGCGCGGGCAATCGACAACGATGATCCTACTCGCGCGTTGTTGGCGGCCTTGGCGATGAAAGCTCGATCGTACGAGTTGGCCGGTTCGGTCTACGAAGAGCTGACAACGAGGGATGCAGAAAATGCTTACTACTTCTATTGGTTGGCCATGGCGCGGCTCGCAGATCGAAATTGCGAAGGCGGACTCGAGAGTATTGCTGAGGCGATCCGTTTGCGATCCAGTTGGGGCGAGGCCCATCTGGTTCAGATCCGCGCACATGCGCTGTGCGGTGGTCCATCGGAACGCGTGAAGGCGCGGAGCAAAGCGTCGGCTTTATTGCGGCAACGGCCAGACGCCGATTTGCGCCTAACCCTCGCATTTACCGAGATGGGTCTAGGAAATGTGGACGAGGCTTTAATGCTTATCGAGGCGGAACTGCCGCATCCTGACGCAGCCATGTTAGGCGCTGCCCTACGACGAAACATGTTGCCAACTGCACCTTTCGCAGGAGATTCGCAGTGGTGGGAACCCGAGGAAATTAGGAGATCGCTGACTCAGAACGCTGTGCAGCGGGGAGGATAAATGTGAATAAGATGATCTGTATTGTCGTTTTGTTGAGCTGTATTTCGCTGACTGCAAATGGGGCGAGAGGAACGTTCAAGGAAACGGTTCTTGGTGAAGAAAAGGTTGCCAAGGCCGCGAAAGGAATCGAAATAAAAACCAAGGTGACGCTACCGCAGCAAAGGGTTTCGGGCCTTTGCGATGCGGAACTTTCAATTTCGTACACGCAAATGAACGATAGAGTGCGGATCCGTCGTCAAGTGGCGAACGACGACTGTCCATCATCTGACGGCGTTTATACGCTGCGCATGCGGACGCTCAGCGAGGATGGCGAAGCCCGTACCCGTACGTTCGAAGAAAGCTGGGTACTTGATAATCAAACAAAGGATAAATCGCAAAAGTTTTACAGCATGGATGGCGATGTGCGTTTGATTTGGGCGAGGGTTAAAACCTCGAGGAAAACCAGGTGCGTGTGCAGAATCGCGCGGACTGCAACCGAGGGGCTGGAAGTCGGCGAAAGCACTGAATGAAACGGATACTCTTCCCTCGGTCAAACCGGGAGAGAATATATGGTTGATGTCACTATCCATACGCGAATATATATGAGTCAAAGCTAACGCAAAGTATTGATTTATATAGAGATATCGTAGGACTGGAAGTATAATTCACCGACAAAGAACATGGTTATGCGTCGTTTAATGCGGGCTCGATACGCTTGGGTTTGGCCGACGTGGGTATGTCTCAAGACAACCTTACCGGTCGCCACACCGGCGTTGGGTTTTGTACCGGCGACCTTGAGCAGACGTATGCCGAATGGGTTGATCGAGGTGTTGAGTTTTCGATGAAGCCCGATCGCCAGCCGTGGGGAGGTTTTATGGCCATGTTTGCCGATCCGGACGGGAACGTTTCCTACCTCGATCAGCCAGACGTTGTTCATAGCGGATAAATTGAAGGATTTGGTAGCCTTTTTCGCCGTGGAAGGCATCGATCGGATGTGCGCGATCTAGCACGAGACATTGGATTTCGTGCAAGAGATTCACTATGGCGAGCCTATCGCTAATAAGAACCACGAGAGATCGTCGCGTCGTCAACACGATTTGTCGGGCTGGGAGGAGTGGAACAGGGTTATCGGGATAAAGCCGGAGTCTTTTTTCCCGTTTTGGTATTGACACCGCTGTGCCATTTGAAGGACATTCCGTGCGGTTGCGCCCTCGAAGGTGCACGAGAGGGAAGCAGCGGTGAAGATTGCGGTGCTTCGGGAAAGTCGTCCCTTCGAACGTCGGGTTGCCTTGGTTCCCGAGTCTTGTCAAAAGTTGATTAAAGCCGGATTCACGGTGGGCGTGGAACCGGGTGCGGGGGCGCGCGCCGGATATTCCGACGACGCCTACCAGGAGTCAGGAGCCACCGTTGAGTCCTCTGCCGAAGATCTGGTCCGTTCGGCCGAATTTTTATTGACGGTGAACCCTCCTGATAACAACGCCGATAACTCGCGAAGCGTAATAGCGTGGATAAATGATGGCGCCTACGTGCTGGGTTCCCTCATGCCGCTCAGAAACTTGAGTAACATGGAATCGCTTGCCCATTGTGGCGCAAATGCGTTCTCGACCGATGCGATTCCACGAACGACGCGGGCACAATCCATGGACACGTTGTCGTCGATGAATAGCATTGGAGGTTATAAGGGCGTGCTGCTGGCGGCAGCTGAATTGGGGAAGTACTTCCCAATGCTGAGCTCAGCTGCGGGAACAGTCTTTCCGGCGAAAGTCTTCGTCATCGGGGCGGCGGTCGCTGGACTGCAAGCATTAGCGACTGCAAAACGACTTGGCGCTTCGGTTACGGCTACGGACGTTCGTCCAGAAGTGAAAGAACAAATCGAAAGTGTGGGTGGTAAATACGTCGGCATCGAACTCAACGAGGATGCTTCCGCTGGCGGTGGTTATGCAAAGGAACTTTCGGCAGAAGACCAGTCGCGTCAACGGGAGATGTTGGTTGACCAAGTCGCGCAATCGGACGTTGTGATCACGACGGCTCTGATCGGTGGAGTGTTTGCGCCGACGTTGGTGACCGCTGAAATGGTCGCGTCGATGCGTCCCGGCTCGGTATTAGTCGATCTTGCCGCCGACGGTGGCGGCAATTGCGAGCTGTCATCGCCCGGAGAAACTGTTGAAGCGTACGGGGTTCGTATACTTGCGCCTCTCAATTTGGCGTCGACCATGCCCGACCACGCGAGTCTGCTGTTCTCGCGTAATCTGACAAATTTTCTCGAGACTTTTTCGGAGAAGGGCGAGTTTCAGCTTGATCTAGACGACGATATTCAAGCGGGTTGTCTCATCACTAGGGGCGGCGAAATCGTTCATGAACGAACACTCGAGGCGGTCACTGAGAATCAAGAGGGCTCTAACCCATGAAGGATAGTGGAAAGTATCTACCTCGATCCGTCATCGTCGCGATTTCTACTGTCGTAGCGATTATTGGCGTCGCACTGGCTGCTCACAGCACGACCACAGCGACTCTGTTGGTGAGTCCAGCGGTAGTACCTTCACACGCCCCGGGAGACGTTGACTACTGGGGCATGGTGTTCGTGTTTTTGTTGTCGACGTTTGTTGGCTTGGGCGTCATTCGGCGGGTTTCGAGATTGCTGTATACGCCACTGATGTCACTGACCAATGCCATCTCAGCGATCGCGGTGGTTGGTGCGATCCTGGTGGCCGGTCCCGACTACCCGATTGAAATTCGAGTACTTGGATTAATCGCTCTCTTTGCGTCCGTAACTAACATCGTTAGCGGATTCTTGATTACCGACCGCATGCTGAAAATGTTCAAGAAGGATTAACGGCAGTGAGTCCTTCTTTCGTAGAACTTTTCTATCTGGTGGCGACCGCGCTGTTCGTTTTTTCGTTGCATTGGATGAACGATCCGAAGACGGCGCGTCGAGGTGTCATTGCTGGGGCGTCGGCAATGGCGATTGGTATGGCCGCAACATGGTTCCAACCCTTTGTCCAAAATCATGGTTGGATGGTGCTTGCGGTACTTGCAGGCATTGCGGTTGGTTGGCCATTGTCTCGAGTTTCGCTCACCGCAGCCCCGCAGCGTACCGCACTATCGCACGCCTTCGGCGGTTTAGCCGCCGGCCTTGTGGGTACTGCTAAGTATTTTGCGTGGCTGGGCGACGGTCCGGAGGCGCTGACGACTTTCCGCATGATTGCGATCATTGCCGAAGTCATTCTCGGGTTCATCACGTTTACAGGAAGCTTGTTCGCGGCCGGTAAATTACAGGAACTCAACTGGGTCCCGCAGCGACCCGTAACTTACTTTGGACAGAATATTTTTAACGGGCTGTTATTGCTCGCCGCGATTGGTATGGGCGCGATGCTCGTGAACGATCCCACATCCGAAATAGCCCCGCTGTTGTTCGGTGGCGTGGTCGTGATCGCTTTGCTGTTCGGTATCTTGCTGATCATCCCGATTGGTGGCGCGGACATGCCGACCGTCATAGCCATTCTAAACTCGTACGCGGGACTAGCGGCCGTGGCCATGGGGTTCGTGCTTGAAAACAAACTGTTGATCACAGCGGGCGCGCTGGATGGCGCAAGTGGACTCATCCTATCGATCATCATGTGCCGAGCGATGAATCGTTCCTACATGAACGTCTTGTTTGGCGCATTCGGTTCCGTGGCTCCACCCCAGGAGGGTGGCGAACAAGGCGAATACCGAGCAGATACGATCGAAAGCGCTTCGCAGATCATGGAGCAAGCCAATCAGGTAGTCATCATTCCAGGCTATGGGATGGCGGTGGCGCAGGCACAACATAAGGTTCGGGAACTCTATGACCAACTGATGAAGCGTGGAATTGACGTGAAATTCGCGATTCATCCAGTGGCTGGTCGTATGCCTGGGCACATGAACGTGCTCTTAGCGGAAGCTGATATTCCATACACCAGTTTACTGGAGATGGATGAAATAAACGGCGAGATGCCGCAATGCGATGTCGCCTTGGTTGTCGGTGCGAACGACGTCGTGAACCCTGCCGCCCGAAGCGATGAGTCGAGCCCCATTTATGGGATGCCCATCATCGACGCAGATAAAGCCCGAACGATTTTCGCGATCAAACGCTCGAAAAACCCCGGCTTCGCCGGTATCGATAACGGCCTTTATTTCAACGAGAAGACCTGGATGCTGTTTGGTGACGCCAAGGTGGTTATCGGCAATTTAGTGAAAGAGTTAACAGGCGAGAGTGGTCTTTAAACGCTTATGTCATTTGGGTCGATCTGCCCAGAGACTTCGGCCTGGACCGTGAACTATTTCTTTGATCGACCTTTAGTTCGTCGGAGCAGTTCTAGCGTCCAAGACAAATTACGGATGTTGGTCCGTGATAGCGATTTCACGTTGAATCGGCCGTCATTGAGCTTTCGTATCTCTTTGAGAAGGGAAGCGCGGGTCGGTTCCTCTTGCGTTGAAGTCGTCTTTTTGCTCGGTCGTTTCATTTAGATTGGGCTCCATTGCTTATCGCGGGTGCTGTTTGCCACGTCACGCAATAGAGACTTGAGCCATCCTTAGGTAGTTTTTTCAGGTAGTTATCGCTTGTCATCAGGCTGCCACTTCAAACTTACGCCGCTTGATTGAACCGGTCAAAGGTGCCGTCGCTCTTTTTCTTGTCTTTCAGAAGGAAACAACGAGGGCCGGTAAGGGGCCCTTGGCAAATCGCTCTACACAAAAAGTTGGACAACCACTGCACCAACGGATGAAAAGGATCACTGGGGTATTTTTTTGCGGTGCTAGCAGAAGTTGAAAAAGTTAAGGATATGCGCACCGTCAGGGAACGTGATATCTGCGGCGGGGTGGTTCTGGCTCTGCGTATGGATAAGAGACCGCGTGTATCCGGTCGCCACTGAGAATTGCACAAATTTGACGAATCCAATTCCGAGTATTTCGGTAGAGTGTGGGGACGGTTTTCATCAAGCGATGTCGACCGAACGCTATCGGAGCAACGCTGACGGGCCGTATTATTACGTCATAGGTATTTTCGCGACGGTTGTCCGCTAAACAAAGGGCCTTTGAATGATGCTGAGACAACTCGCTCAGTTAACCGCGATCGCAATTATTTTTCTCGGTTTTACGATTGCATGGGTCATCCTTGGCAGCGTGAACGCGGGAAGAACCGAAGGACAAACTGACCTTCTAAGTAAACGTGTTCAGAATTCGTATGGCGGTCCTCTCATCATTACGCCACCTCGCATCTATTACGAAAGAACCAGAGAGCGGAAGGTCAAGGTCGCCGGGCTTGAGACAATTTCTTCGTTTAAGGAAAGAGAAACGGTTGATCCCTCCGATTCCAATGTGGCCGTCGATCTTTCCTTAGAGCGAAAAAAGGTGGGCAATTTATGGTTCCCTGTATTTTTTGCGAAATATCGAGGGCAATACGAATACGACGTTGAAGCGATTCCGAAGGACGTTCTTTCTGAAACGTTGTTTCTCCTTCCGGGTTTAAGTTCCTCCGAATCAATATTCCGTAATATCGAATTCAAGCTCAATGGTGCGTCGGTCGAGCCTCTCGCAAGGATAGTTTCCAACACTCCGATCGAGCTGACTACGACAAGATACGTAAATGGGAAATTGATGGTCGATTTCTCATACGAAACGACTGGGACGGACTACTTTCTTTATTTGTTATCGAATCTGGGACAACAACAAAACATGGGAGAGAACGAGGTACGTTCAGACGGTATTGAAAAAGCACGACTAACCCGGTTGGACAACTTCGATCTCAAGTTAACTACTGACTTCATCAAGTACGAGTTTCCGAAACGAACCGTTCCCTATACGACCCTCCGCCAGGAAGACGGGCGTAGCGAATTCGAATGGTTATTC
>DCBA01000131.1 GCA_002313255.1 Gammaproteobacteria bacterium UBA1119
ATGCTGCGAGGAGGTGCTATGTTGACCGAGCCGTCCCCCTTAGGATCGATATAGACATTAGCAAAGGCGTTAAGAACACTGGGACTGTATATATCTTCAAGTTCCAGACCAAACTCGCTGAGTGCGTCCGTAAAATTGTCGCTGCAGCTTCGGTGACCGGGTGCCCCCCAAATATCCATCATTGTTCTAGTGCAGTGGGGTCCCAGGAAATGATCGCCAACCGGATTATCGATTACCGTCAGCATGATCCGTTCATAGGGGACCTTGGAATAGAGCTCGGTAGCTCTGTAATGAGAACCAAGATGGTCAGGATGAAAGAAACTAAGGCCGCCGGAAAACTCAGCCATAAACTGTTCTTTGAAGTTACGAGCATTTAAGAAAATGAGCCCAGCGACTTGTTTTCCTTCATGCTGTATGACTCGGAGCAAATGGCCTTGTTCAACCCGGAAAGCTTTCCCCGTGCACTTAGGTATGACAAGTTCGGTGATCGGTATTGCCGACATTGGTTTTACCTTGTTGACGGCTGCAAAGGAGTTTCAGAGGCCGGCTTCACTGCGCGTCCCATCATCAGGTTCTAATACCTGCATTCTCAAGGCTTTGGCTTCAAAATTGTTACATGGACTGGATCCGTCCGGACAGACTGAGCAGACTGCAATGACGTCCATTTCTGCCAAGAAGTCTATGTATTCCCCCTTTTCTGCGAGAGGAGGAGCAAAGTTCATGGCACCATCTTCAGTAATCCACGACTGCATCCACACGTTGAAGATCGTTTCATCGTAGGTGTCTTCTTGAGCGAGGCCAATTTCGCGAAAGGCGTCAGCAAAATTATCGCTGCAAGTCCGCGTATCTGCTGGCGCTCCCATGTGTTGGATTAGACGTTTCGAGCAGTGGCACATCATGAAATGCCCAGCCCGCTCTCCGCCCCTGGCTCCGTCGCCGACTTTATCGTCGACTACGCTCAGCATGACATTCTCATAAGGCGGCTTGGAATAGAGCTTACTGAGCCGATAGTACCCTCCGATCTTCTGGATACTGTTCAACATTGCAGAATATTCAGCCGCGAAATGTTCTTTGTAGTTGTGTGCATTCAAGAAAGTCAGATCTAAGACCTGTTTCCCCTCATGCTCCATCACACGAAACACTTGGCCTTTGTTGACTCGCAGCGTTTTGCCACTGCATTTGGGAACGATTAGATCCTCGATGACTTTCCAGACCATAGTCTATTTCCTTACCACTCAATTCCTACGGCCAATCGAAAATCAACCTTGAAGGCGGCGCAGGCGGCGCTTGCGACAAATCAACGCCCAGAATCTCCCTAATACATTGCCTCTGCCAGACAGGAAGATCGTCGTTTGAGCGAGCGAATTCCTGAAGCATAGTGAACGGGTCGGCGGCGTCGAAGACTAGAACCAACAAGTCGCCTTGTTCGGTTTCCTGAACATGCCACGTCTCACGAGAGATACCAAAACCTTTGAAAGTCTCATCGAGATCCGGATGATTTTTTGCGTCTGCTAGGTGCTGTTCCAACGCCTCGGTCTTGCCGGGCGGTATCGGAACTGCCATTGCTAGAACGGGCATGAGATTCTCCTTACTTATAGCGATGCGTAGCGCTGCTTTAGCCGACCGGTGGGCCGGCCTGGACTTGCTCAAGCACCTGCCCAAGGGTTCCTGGTTTGCCGCAATCCAGCCATTCGAGCCACCACGTGGTGCCAGCGTCTCGATACGCTTGTAACTTATCCTTTGCTGTTTGATTGTCCAAACCCGCTGTGATTCCGGAGGCGATGACATCGAAGGGCTCATCTGTGTCGCGCAATTGGGATGTGAACTCAACCACCTCGCGAATCTGTTCTGGGCTTGGGCCCATCAGAACGCGCATGTCTGTGTCACCAATGTCTTGGCTTTCTTCCAGAAACTCCGGCATCACATGGGGCATGATGCCGTCCCACCGTGCCGCCCTGCGTTGACCTGGCTTTGCCGGGAGCATAGCGGCGACCCAGACAGGAATGCGCGGACGCTGCACGGGGCGTGGAAGCAGGCGCGCGTTTGTTACCTGATATATCTCACCGTCGAAGTTAACCGCATCTCCGCTATGCAGTCCTTCCATAATGGCAAGTCCTTCGTCTGTTTTTTTTGCTAAGACCCGTTTGTCAGGATCTTCTCCAAAATTCGAAAATTCCTGATCCATCCCGCCTAGGCCGACCCCAATTCGCAGGCGACCCTTAGACAACTGATCCACGCTGGCGAACTCCTTAGCCAGTTTCCACGGACGACGCCGCGACACTGGCGTTACCATGGAGCCAATGATGACTTTATCGGTAACGGCAGCGATCGCGCCTAACATAACACTCGGATCAGCCAGAGCCAGGAATCCGTCGGGATCCAGCAACAAATGATCGCAGATAAAGAATCCGTCCCAGTCCGCCGCTTCCGCACTCTTGGCCAATTCCAACAGATTTTCTGGATCAGAATATTCGTGAATGGTTGGTGAGACCAATACGCCTTTTTTCATAATATCAATCTCGTATTTCTGAGATCCGAAAGCAGGTCTAATCGCCTAAACTCACGATATCGGTTGGGAATGCAGGGAAGATGTCGCAACCGTCTTCCGTGACATAGACATAGTCTTCACCGCCATAGACGTTAAATGGGGGTTGGAAGTTATCGCCAGTCTCAAACATCCAACACTCGACGGCCAGTACCATGCCTGGTTTCACCACGAATTTCTCGCCGAGCGCAATCGCTGGTGGCTCCTGACCGCAGAGTCCTACACCATGGCCACCTTGATCAAGCGAACAGTGCAGACCCCCTTCCGTTAACGTGTCGATGATCGCATCCATGATCTCGCCCGTTGTGATGCCGGGCTTGGTCACTTCTGCGGCAACTTGTCGGCCACGATCCATAATCTGAGTTTTATGCTGAGAAGCATCCGTTGGCGGACCGAGTTGAAAGGTACGTCCCGAGCTTCCCCAATAGCCTTTGACTTCAGGCAGCGGCTCTAACACCAGGCGATCCCCTGGCATAAGAGGGATCCCGTCATCCCATGCCGGGATATCTGCCATAAACACCTTGCGTCGGCTTCCCATACATAGATTTGGTTTACAGTCGTCCGCGTATTCAAGGAGTTTCTTACGAATGTACAGACCGACGTCCTTCTCATCCCAACCCCACTCAAAATCGGCTACGAGGTCATGAAACGACTTGATAGAAGCCTCGCAGGCAAGTCTGATCGCGTCCACTTCCATATTCGACTTGATCATTCTGACATTCCAGATCTGGTCTGCGGCATAGACGAACTCGACGTCCGGAAGTGACCCGCGAAACTCATCGATATCGTTGATGGGTCGCGGCACCGTCATGCCACCAGTGAGGCCTCCCTCGATGCCTACTCTGCCGGATGCGCCGCCCAGAAGTTCCTTTGTCAACCCGGCGACCAATTTTGGCAACTCTCGAAGATGCGATGTGACGTGGGGTTCGTAATGACAGCGAATGTCTTTGATGAACGTATAACCTTCGACAACGCCCTGAAAAAAGTCCGGTACGACCATGACGGGCTCTTTGTCGACCGCGATCAGCAATACCGCCGGGCATACGGTGATCGGTGGCCAATGGTTTGAGTAAAACCCTGTAAAGTACCGAATGTTCAGTTCATCCCACATAACCAATACGTCGATATTCGCATCAGCCATTTCTTCTTTTATGCGTTGAATACGGTGATCGTATTCAGGCCTTGGGAAATCCGCGTACGGAGGCTGATCGCACAATCGTTCTACTTTATTCAGCATGCTTAGCCTATTGTCTTATCGTTGTTGTCGTTGTTGTCGTTCCCAATTCTTCCTTCATGGATTTCCGCACATCGACTTTATAGTGTGCTGAAATTAGACCAATCCATCATGCCGCAGATCCATAAATGCAAGTTGGAACGCATTGATAACTTCGTCAACGATTGCTTCCGAATGCGCCCATGAGAGGAAGGCCAGATGGATGCCTGGCACAATGACGTCATGGCCGAGTAAGTGTAAATAGAATTCTCGCTCGACGATGCGCAGACTGCTATCAATGTCTCTGGAAGAGTTAATTTCGTTTGAACTAAAGCCCAAAACAAACATGGACGCCGCGTTCATTAACTTGGCTGGTATGTTTTCCGATTTACAGAATTGATTAACGTCCTGGCTTAGCCTATCGCCCTGCTTTTTCAGATAGGGATATATGTCGTCCTTGTTTTCGTTCATATATTCGAGTGCCGCAAGGCCAGCGCTCATGGTGAGCGGATTCCCACTGAACGTTCCGCCGGTAAATATGAAAGGCGCATCATCGGCACCGGAGAATGTGTCCATGATGTCCTTTCTGCCACCGACAGCACCAATGGGTAAGCCTCCTCCTACTGCTTTTCCGTACGTGACAAGGTCTGGCTCAATACCGTAGTACTCCTTACAACCACCGTAGGCGATTCGGAACCCGGTAATCACCTCGTCAAACATTAACAACACGCCGCACTCTGTGCATACGTCTCTTAACTTATTGAAAAAGTCCTGATTATCGAGTCTCGGATTTGAGCTTTGAACGGGCTCGATGACGACCATGGCCAATTCATCCTTGCGTTCTCGAATCAAATCAAAGGCGGTCTCGTCGCGATACGGCAACATCAACATCAGGTCATCGGCGACCACGCTTGGAACGCCAGTGCCAAGTGTTGTTGGGCTGGGACGAGATCGATCGCTCTTCACGTCGGCTTTGACCAGCGCATAATCATGTACGCCGTGGTAAGAACCATCGAAGAGTGCCACGACCTGTTTGCCAGAAAACGCCCTTGCAGCACGAAATGCGTACATGGTTGCCTCCGTGCCGGAATTACAAAACGCCACTTGGTCTACGCAAGCGTCCGCCTCTTTAATGAGTGCCGATAATTGTTTTTGGCCCGCGCTTGGAATACCAAAGTGCCAGCCCTTTTCAATTTGGCTTCGTAGGGCTCGTTCAACGACTTCCGGTTTATTGCCGAGGACATGGGGGCCAAACCCACCGGTTAAATCGATATATTGATTACCGTCAATGTCGGTGAGATAGGGACCTTCCGCTGAATCAATGTATATCGGATGGGGCAAGTCAACGGTTTGAACAACTTCCTGCGCAAGCGACATTTTTCCATCGCGAGCAACCTTCTCCGATTCGCGCGTTCTCTCGACTAGTTTCTTGCGTACGGCCTGTGACTTCTCGCCTTGTTTGATTTTTTCGTTAATTTCAACTTTATCCACTATGGGGCCTCCTTAATTAGTGATTCGTTATGCGTACTTACGCTCACATACGCTGATGAAGAATGGATCGTTAGATGTTAGTACTTCTCCCCGTCTTCCCTTGGCGTCATAAAAGTTGGCACCCCAGGCGGCGGCAGCTCTTTTCTCGAAAGAATCTCGTCGAAATACTCTCGAATCGTATCGTCCCATGCCGGATGAGGGAGAATATAGAACACGTTGTCTTTAATGGCATTGATCACGATATCGGCGACTTCACTCGGATCCTTTCCATTCTTGAGCATCGCGGCGAGCGGAGCAAAGGTCTCGTCGTCAACGTCTGGCACATCGCTCTTTTGCATGTTCGCAGGTCGATTACGTTCAGCATTGCCGATATTCGTATTGACAAATCCGGGGCACAACACCGAGGAACCGATCTTTGAACCTCTAGTGACCAAATCCACGTTTAGCGATTCGGCTAGAGCGCGTACGGCGTGCTTACTCACCCCGTAAGTACCATTACCCCACGTCAGACCGGCCAAGGATGCCGTCGTCACCACGTGACCCTCTTCTCCATGCGCATGCATGTGGGGAAGGAAGGTCTGGATGCCATAAAGA
>DCBA01000084.1 GCA_002313255.1 Gammaproteobacteria bacterium UBA1119
GGACGAGGAATACATGGCCTCCGCTCCAGAAGGTATGCGGGGAATCCTAGGCGAAGGATTATTTTTCGGCACGGGCAGCGCCGAGGGTGGGGTCGACATGAAGAAGTTTATAGAGGCAACCGTCCGGTCCAAGCTTTAGTTCGGCGAATCCCAATGGAGATTAGCTGACCAACGAAAATTTCTAGCTGAAGAGACTTTTGTCTCGATAGCGACTGGGTACGTATGGCGGCCGAAAGCGATCTAGTAGCTTCCTGATCAAGACCCCGTTGCAGTAGGTAAGGTTCGTATGCATCAAACAACGGATGGAGTTGCGACTCAGGACGGCGCTGTGTTTCGCGCCGGTATGTTCGCGTCGCTACGAATTCGTGACTTTCGGTTGTTGTGGGTCTCGAATTTGGCCGCGGCTTTTTCCATGCAGATGGAGACCGTGGCACGCGGATGGTTGATTTACGACATGACGGGGTCGCCACTCGACCTGACGTGGGTCATGCTTGCCTACATGCTGCCGGTCCTGGTTTTCTCGCTCGCCGGCGGCGTCATGGCCGATCGGATGCGCAAGAAGTCGATCATGGTGGCGTCCCAATTACTAAACGGCATCGCCACCATTTTTCTCGCCTACATTATCTATTCCGGTGACGTAACTTTTGCTCATTTTATCTATTTTGGTCTCTTTAACGGCACCGTCATGTCGCTTGGAATGCCGGCCCGTTCAGCCGTCATACCGGAGATCGTCGGCGAGGGATCAATCGTTAATGCCATGGCACTGCAAAGTGCGACTTATACGCTATCGCGAATTCTTGGACCGGTGGCCGCCGGCGGATTCATGGCGTATTTAGCGGGCGGGGATACATCGTCCACGCTCGGAATTGGCATCGTTTTCTACCTCATCGCAATGCTCTACATCCTGTCCGCGATCATGACGAGTCTGTTGCACTACACCGGGAATCCCTCGCTGAGCGAAACCACCGGCATGATTGCGGACGTCATCGAAGGTTTTCGGTACCTCCGTCACGAACGCATCATCGTAGGGTTATTGATCATGGGTTTTCTACCCATGACGTTCGGTTATAACGTGATGTTCTTGTTGCCCGTCTTTAATGTCGACGTCCTTGGAGGCGGTCCCGACGACCTCAGTTTTCTGGTCGCTGCTATGGGCGTGGGTGCCCTTGTGGGTTCGCTTGTGCTGGCACGACTAGGAGATATTGGGAATAAAGGCCGGGTTCTCTTTGTGTCGGCCTACTTTTGGGCCGCGTTTCTTCTTGGGTTCGCGATTTCGGAAACGCTTTGGCCGGCGATGTTGTTTGGTATTTTCGCGGGATTCTTTGGCACCGCGATGGGTTCACTCAACATGAGCGTCGTGCAGCTTGCCAGCCGACCCGAAATTCGAGGTCGGGTGATGGCAATTATGTGGATGACATACGGGTTCATGCCGCTCGGGCTTATCCCCATCAGTTGGCTGGCTGAAGTCGTCAGTATTGAAACAGCATTGGTCGTTAGCGCTCTTTTGCTTGCAGCCTCGATGGTGCTTCTAGGGATTTTTTATCCCGAACTCAAGAGAATCGACAAAGGCCATGCTAAGAACGAGCGTGTCCCGAATAGGGGTACGACAAGCGACGCGGATCAGGTCCTATAAGGGCCCCGATTCACTTGAGCGCCGACGTTCGAGTTCGAGGAGGATTTCTTCGTGCCGCGTTTTATTGATGCGGTACATAAAACAGAACCCGAGACCGCCGTAAACAATGATGTAGTAGAGCGGTCCCATCATGTACAAAAGCCCGTCGATATGTTCTTGCGTCAACGTTGCCGCTGACGCATTTTCCGGAAAATCAATGAATTCAAGGTAGAACCCTGAAAGCAAGCCCCCCATACCGGAGATAGCTTTCAATGCAAAGGTCCTTATTGACATGATAAGCCCTTCGGAACGATTGCCCGTTTGCAGCTCGTGTTCGTCCGCAATATCGACCAATTGCGAATCGATCACAATTGGTACGACGGGATAGGTGATAAACGCTAAGAACCATATACCGAAGAAAACAACGAGCAACCAAATGCTTCCGTTCGCCGGAATCCAACCCAATAAGCGGAGACAGTAGGGCAATCCAATCAAAAAGGCGGTGATCGCAATGGTGACAATTACGGCGTACTTCTTGTCCAGCAGGCGGGTGAAATAAGCCGAGATCGCGACACAAAATAACGCGCCCGGAAGCCGTATCATATCGCGGATGGCGATTTGTTCGCTGGTGAATTCGAACGCGTAGACGAAGGCGTAGGTTCCAACCGTCGCCGTGATACCGCCGGCAATCGCGAGGATCAACCAGCACGCAACCACCGACAAATACGAGGGATTAACGAGCAGGACACGTATGTTGCTCCATATAAGCTGAACCGCGTCCGCGTAAGTGCTTTTGACGCGCTTCATGAGTCGATCTTGGGTATGCAAGAAGGGTATTTGATCAGCGGTCGCGAAGGTGCACACCATGATCATCACGAAGCAGAAAACGCCACCAAGAATGGCCAAATATTGATAACGTGACTCAACCAACATGCCGTTTTGGACGCCGTCAGTCGGGAAAATCACAAACATCAAGAACACGCTGATCAAGATGCCGCCTACCAAATTAAAGTTCCAATTCCATGCGAAGATCGATGTGCGTTCATCGTAGTCGTCGGTTAGTTCGGCACCGAGAGCGCTATGTGGTACGGCATAGAAAGTCTTCGCTATCCTCAGCCCGACCATGGTGAACGTGAACCACCAGAAGAGTGCTTGCTCGGATAAGCCCTCGGGGGGTTGATACATCAAGTAGAAACAAACCCCTAGAGGTAATGCGGCTCCAAACATGAACGGGTGGCGTCGACCCCAACGCGTGTGAACCGAGTCCGATAATGCACCGACCAATGGATCGGAGATGCCGTCCACCACGCTGGCGATAAAAAACGCGGTACCGCATAACGCCGCCGAGACCCCCAACACTTGATTGTAGAAGAGCATGGTCGTGATGCTCGCAGCAGCGACCATGGCTTCTTCCAACGCTCCTGCCGAAAACGCAATTTTTGTTCGTTTTCTGAGTATTCGGCGGCGTGAGACCGGTTCACTTACGGACGTTTCGCTCACGATGGCGCCAACGTAGTGAGAGGTGAAAGCGACGCGTTGCTCGACAATGTCATATTGATGTCAACTGCTTAAAGCGGTGACGAAAAGCTACGTGCTGCTTAATGCAGTGAGTTTGCGACAGTTGTTTGGCTTATGCGAAGGGATCAATCCCGGTCCGCATCATATCTCCAACACGGCCATAGTCTGGGTTTTGACTGTCTTCGTAAGGGTAGAGTGACTTGCCGATAACACGTTCTAGCTCGGGGTACTTCTTGAGTAGTTGCGGCGACGTCGCCTCGTAGTTCTTTTGTACCCGCATGTAAGTGCGCATGTAGTTTTGGACGAGGGTTACGCGGAGTCCCGGATTGGTGCGTGCTTCAGAGGCATGCCACGTCGCGCCATTCCAGATTGCGAGTGAGCCAGCCTTGGCGATCAACGGGACGAACTTAAACGGGGTATTTTCCAAGTTGGATTCGTGGGGCATCGTGGCGCGGCCTTGGTGATGGCTTCCAGGGACAAAAACCGTGGGTCCATCCTCCGATCCGCCGTAGTCCGTGCAGAGCCACGATGCATTGCACATGTGTGCGATCTGACCAGCGCCCGGTGGAATTCCGTGTGAGTCACTGTGCAGTCCGAGAGCCCCATCACCTTCACCTTTGATAATCCAGGTTTGTCCTGAGAAGACCGCGCTCTGTCCAAGTAACCAGCGCACCAACGCCAAATTGACGGGGTTGGTCGCGGCCTCGACGAAGACTTCATCTTCTTCTAGTAAGTCCCAACTATTTCCTCCTACCTGCGTCTGTTTGAGCGTCGATGTTCGGTAATCGCCGAGCTCGACGCTGTTGCGCTTCTCGCAGACGCGAAGGATGGCATCGCGTAACCGGTCGACAAAGCCATCGCTTGATTGCATTTTTTCAGCAGGCACGATAGTTAAACCGTACGCCTCGAGTTCAGCCACGTGTTCAAAGAGGTCGTATTTCTTGACCGTCTCCATGAGAATGTCGACATCGGGATACACGTTGTAGTCAGCGAGACTCATGGTTTTCTCTTCATCCGTATTGTTGAGTTGTAGCCGTCCAAAGCATGGCTGACTATACCTCACATCGAAATACGTCAACGTTTGAGCCCGTGTCACACTGCGGAGCGGTGACGGCAAGTGGCGAGTTGCGGTCTTCGGAAGCAATATTCTAAACAACATGTACGAGAAAAGTTTCGACTACGCTAACGACTACGACACGTTCGAAAAAACTCTGATTAATGCGAGAAGCTAGCAAACGATCGTTAGCAATGCGTTTGTTTTAGGTACTGCATCGCGTCGATCGACTTCAAGCCGCCTCTCAGCATCGGCGGCGAAAGCGGAAGAGGTTCAAGTCGTAATGAAACAAAGAACTCGTAATTCGATACTGCGCCTGGCAGGCGAACCGGGATCCGCTGAGGGATTAGAGAAAGCGCTATGAGGACAAGTGTTACCTACGACTCCGGCCGAATCGTAGGCCTTAAATACAAGCACCTCATCGGGCCTCATGAGCGGGTAATAGAACCATCGCTGATCTTCGGAAAATTTGACACTGAAGGTCTCAATGCCGATGTCGTGCCAGCTATAGTTGCTTGCGCCATAACCGTATACGACGGTCTCAAACAGGTCGATCTCTTTGACGCTACGTGCGTCGCAAACGGCAAGTGGGTAATCGTCCACGAGCGGGCTCAGGCCCCGCCAAAAATTGAGCGAAATGGTCCTTACCGGTGATTCCGGAGGCTGCTCTTTATGCAAGGCCAGATAATTTGACCACGTCGTATTGTCCGTATAGTCCATGTGCGCGGTCCCTATATAGCCGCCGCCAGCTTCTGTCCCCGTCACAGACGATTGACCGTCGGTACCACCCCCGGAAATTTGCCGTCCAGGCTCACGAATTAGGTGGTCGTAGGTAAAGGCGACGGACGCCCCCGTTAACTCCTTTGCCAATGCCTTACATTCCTCGTAATAGACGCGCATGACTTCTTCGTTATCCAAGAAATTGGATACCGACGTAGGTCGTTGAATTAACTCAAAACCGCTCGTCTCAAGCCCGGTATCGCGAGCTTGTCTAGCATCTTCGATGACGGTCTCTGTAATCGAGCCCCCGGCTCCTATCGATGCTGGGATCCGCATGTCATAGTGCCTCGGCGGATGGGTCGTAATATCCCCGCCGTCGAACGGGAAATATTGGATTTTGCTAGTAACCTGACCCATTTGACTCACGGTCATACTTCCAAAAAAGGTGTTTCCGCCCAGCCCTGATCGTACGGGGAGTAGAAGCGCGCGGTAAGAGAAATGTGACGAAATTTCCAAGCGCCTTCTTGGAGGACGAGTTGGTCGACATAGCGACCTGCCAACCAGACCGCCTTATTTTCGGTTTTCTGCGTTGCCATCTGTATGAGATACCATCGAGCCTCAGCGGACTGCCCGTCATCGCTGAGCTCAATTGCAGAATTTGTCACATGGTGAATAGCGAAGGACATGACGTTCGGCATATTGCTAAAAAACCGATGCATGCGTTCTCGACCTTCGAAAAGACCTAACCGACCGCCATCCCATACACCGTCTTCCGTGAAGAGCTCGCACAGTGCGTCCGCATCGTAACCTTCATCGCACAGGTCGCAATACAACGCTTTCAGATTGCGTATCTGTTCGGTACTTTCCATACGCTCCAGACGTTCGGCTATATCCATAGAAAAATCCTGGTTTGATCAATTTCCGCTCCTCAAATCCATGGCAAGACCACACGGAACCCGCCGCTACCGCTCCTTCCGTGTAGCGGCACATCGACTATAACTTTGTTCGATGGCTTGATCGACTAGAGGGTATTCCGCCCGATGGATTTCGAAAACACATGCCCGGCATGTTGTTATATTGCGTATTGCGCTCATGCCAAGGAAGGATTCCATGCCCGTCTTTGATTTGCTCCTCAAGGGTGGAACCGTCATCGACGGTCAGCGCACCCGGCGCTTCACGGGCGACGTGGCGATTGCCGGGGGGCGAATTGCGCAGATTGGGACGGTGTCCGAGTCCGACGCGAAACGCGTATTCGACGCGCGGGATCTGATTGTCGCCCCGGGATTCACCGATGGGTTCACACGTTAAGACTTTTCGCCAGCGCGGGCCCGAAGAGAGAAACGGAGAGACCCCGTCAGGAGAGGACTCTTCGAAACGGCCTATCCTGCAGTAGAAATTTATAATTCCAATCAAGCGTTTTCTCGACGACAGGTCGTATACAAATACACGCCATTGCGCCAGCATCGATGCTTTCTAAGCTGAAGAAGCAAGCATTAATGAAGTTTCACATTAGCTACGAGTTCGCCCCAGAAAGCCGAAATGAGATTCAAGCTCAATTTAAAGAGACGGGAGGTCTGCCCGGTGAGGGGGTCACCTTGATAGGGCGCTATCACGCCATTGAAGGTTTAACAGGATTTATCCTCGCGGAATCTGACGACCCGATCGCCATCGGTAAGTGGATGCAAGAGTGGACGCATTCGATCTCCTTTGAAATTGTCCCTGTCGTTGATGACGCTGGTATAGCGGAAGTGATCGGCTAACTATTTGTGGTGGCGGTATAGGAGGCCACATTGGGAGGGCAAACGGTGCACGAATCAGTGGTATGCAATATTTACTCATTCGGGTCATTTCGTAGTCTGGTCCGTAGTAATGGAAATTCTCTGCCGACGCTAGAAAAAAATCGAAGGGCTCTGATTGCCCGACGCTGCTCAAACGACAATGGTCACTAAGACGCAGTTCTCCAACGATCGTAATGTCGCGTACTACGATCAGAATATGGACTCATTTATTGAACGTACGATCAAGGTTGATATGCAGTTGCTTTATACGCCGTTCCTTAAGTATGTACCGGAGGCTGGGAGGATTCTGGACGCTGGCTGTGGTTCGGGGAGGGACACGAAGGCCTTTCTCGAATTGGGGTATACCGTCACCGCTTTCGACGCGTCCAAGACAATGGCCGAATCGGCCTCTCTTCATACGGGACAGGTTGTAGAGGTCGGTCGTTTCCAAGATATGCAGTACGAGCAAATGTTCGATGGTCTATGGTGCTGCGCCTCGTTACTGCATGTGTCCATTGCAGAATTTGACGACGTGCTTGGTCGGTGTGTCCGTGCGCTGCGTCCGACGGGTGTCGGATTCATGTGCTTTAAAGAGGGAGCGGGGGAGGTCATGAGAGGGAA
>DCBA01000047.1:0-5759 GCA_002313255.1 Gammaproteobacteria bacterium UBA1119
TCCTCGATTAATCGAATCAATGGGATGACCGACGCGTCAGACTTTGGGTCAATATTAAAGCGCGTGTCGGGAAAACTCGTGAGGAGTTCGTCGAGGCGTGGAATGGGCTCGGAACCACCAACCCGCACGGGTCGAACCGCGTTATAACTAAGCGCTGCTATTAGACCGCTGCCGTCGGTGACCCGATCCAGTTGATCGTCATGAAAGGCGAGCAAGACTCCGTCCAGCGTGCAGTGAACGTCGGTTTCTAGGTATCGAAACCCTTGTTGCACAGCTCCCTCGAAGGCAAGCATTGTATTTTCAGGCCCGGCTTCATGATCGCCGCGATGGGCAAACGCGAGACATCCGGGGTGGTCGAGAAAAGGGTGCGTCATAGGACTAGAGGCGAAAGAGCGATCAGAGATGACACACGACGTCGGGTTTGCCCGCCATCACATCGCTCAGGGAACCGACCGAGATGCGCCAAGGACGCAATCGAAGCAGCCCAAAAGTTGGATCCTCGATGTCCTTCCAGAGCATCCCGAGTTCGTATCCCAGGGGTGGTGGTGTCTCGCGAAATAACGTCCACACTCGCTTCTTTTCGTCGACGTCGTCTTCCCATGTGGCCTCGCAATCGATCATGGCCTGCTCGTGTGCCGGGTCCCAATACGTCAGGCTGACGAATGGATTTGAGGCCAGGTGTTTTTCCTTGTGGCTGTGTCGACCCGTTGCGATCCATCCAGTATGGCCCTCCCAGATCGGATGCAAAATACGCGACCGAGGTTTCCCGGACCGGTCGACGGTCGCGAATGTACACCAGACAATTCGATCGGAGATCTGCCTGAACTTGGTCTCGATATCATCGAACTTGACGTCTGCCACCAGTAGTAACTCCTCCTTGTGCGCTCAGTCGACTCAACGACCCTGGAATTGGGGTTCTCTTTTTTCCACAAAGGCGTGAAACGCCTCGCGTGAATCGGCGCTTGCCCCCGTTCGGCTGTGTCGCTCGGTTTCCAGTTCGATGTAATCCCGCAAGGGCATATTCTCGGCGTTGACGAAATTCCTTTTCATCTCACCAATGGCGAGTGGGGCCGCCTTGGATAGGCGATCGACGATGGCATCTACCTCGTCGCGAAAGGTTTCATCTGAAAACATCTTCGAGACCAATCCGATTCTTTCAGCCTCGTCGGCCTTGAATTTGTCCGGCATGAAGAAGAGTTCCCTCGCTTTGCTCGCGCCTAGGATGCGAGGTAGTAGCCATGGGCCCGCCATATCGCCTGAGATGGCGACGCCCAGAAAGGCCGAATTGAAGGTGGCGCTCGCGGTCGCATAACGTAGATCACATGCGCAGGCCCAGCCGAACCCAGCACCGGCGCACATACCGTTGATACCGGCCACTGTTACTTTTGGCATTTCGTGAAGCAACGAGGTGATATGAAAGCAAGCCTTGCTGAAAGGCGCCTGTACTTCCCCACTGGTGGACGCTTTAAGATCGACGCCCGGGCAAAACCCTCGACCAGTACCCGTAAAAAGAACGACCCGCACACTGTCGTCCTGAGCGACGACATTCAGACAATCGTAGAGTTCGCGCATCATGGCATTAGTAATGCCGTTGAGGTTGTCCGGTCGATTCATGGTGACCGTGGCTCGTGTCCCCTCCACTTCATATAGGATCGTTTCGTAATCGCTCATCGTGGTCTCCCGTTTCTTGTATATAAGAAATCCTAGGCGTACTTCACGTGCGTCACAAGCCGTGAGTACCCCAAGGTCGTTTTCGGATTCTACGAATCGACGCATCGATCGAACATGTTTATCTCGCAATTAGGTTATTTGAGGTACCTATCGAGGTATTCGACCGAACTTGCGATTTCCGTTTGCGGCACGGCGGTATGGATTCCTGGATTCGCATGCAGTGTCTTTTTTTTACTACCCAAGGCATCGAAGAGTTCAAGGCAAGTATCACGTGGGACGATATCGTCGTCCCATTGGACTAGGAATCGTACGGGGCACGAAACCTCGGGCGCAAGTCGTTTGAGGTCGTCGCCGTTGGGACCCGATGTTCCCATGAGGCCGAGCAACGCAACTCGAATGCGTGAATCGGTCGCGGTTACAGGCAATCCCATCATGGTGCCCATCGATAGTCCCCACCAGCACGTAGGCCGCGCGCCCTCTTCGGATTCAATGAAATTCAAGGCAGCCCGCCAGTCGGCCACGATGCCGTCGGTGCCGCCGCCGTCATTCCAAATATCGACGAATCCTTCAGAATTCTGAACCCCATCCCCGGATGCTCGTTCACCGTGTCCGGGTCCGTCGATGGCCATTGCAGCGATGCCGCGTTGGGTGAGCATGGTCGCAACTAGCTGAATGTACTCGACCTTTTTGTGTGTCGAACCGCCGTGTCCGAGTAACGCGATTCGATTGGCCGCGCTGCTCTCTGGCTGCCAATACACGCCCGGAACGTTTTGGCCATTGACGGAGAGATCGAACTCCCGTTCAGTGATCCCGTTTTTTATAATCGCGTTGCTGCGCCATGCCATGGAGTGCTCCTTCGGCCGTTTTTCTAACCAGATTCGAAATCGAGGTGTCGAGTTTAAAGACAAGAATACGTAAATAAACCAGCAATGTTCTTTTGTATGTACTGACGTTTTGATCCTTGACGGTTTCTTTCCTAGGCCTTTATGGTGATCGAAACGATACGAGTACTACCTGTCGTATGTTGACGTGTTATCGATGGGGACAATTCGAGAAAGCGAAATCATGAGTGAACCGTCCAAGGATTGGCGTAACAATGGCGTTAAAGTCATTAGTGGCCAACATTTAGACCGAAATACACCGCAGACCGATGGTATGACGCGAGCCGCCGCCATCAATTTTGCAACGGCGGGTGCCAGAAAACTCTGGGCGGGTACGGTGGAGATACATCCAGATGCAAAAACCGGTGCCCACCATCATGGTGAATTGGAGAGCATTATTTATGTCATTAAAGGTCGAGCGCGGATGCGCTGGGGCGAAAGACTAGAGAATGTTGCGGAGGCGGGCCCGGGTGATTTCATTTATGTCCCGCCGTTCGTCCCGCATCAAGAGATTAATGCTGACAAGAAAGAGCCTTTGTATTGTGTCCTTGTACGGAGCGATCAAGACGCCGTTGTCATCAATCTGGATATGCCCGTGCTTGAAGACCCTAAGGGATTGCATTGGGTTGACCCGATTCACCCTTCCCCCTAGCCGAAGCAAAATGAGGTAGGCATGTCGGATATGAATAACAACGTCCAGGGTGTTCCTTGGGATCTATCGAGCGAATACGAGAGCGCCGATTGTCCCGCTATCGATGCCGATCTTAATTCGGCGAGAGAGTTGATGGATCAAATGACCCAGTACAATTTAGTGCTGCTCCCTCTCATTGAAGAGGCGGATGGATTGGGTGTTCAGGAAGCGACGGCCGGTATCGAGGCGGCCCGTGAAATCCATCGCATCAGTGAAGATGTTCGATCGCTCATTGGAAATCCTGATTCCTATGCGGATTGTCGTATGAGTGTGGATAGCCATGACGAAGCGGCGCAAGTGTTGTCCGGCCGACTGCAGTCGTACCAAAAACGGTATACGGAGCTTTCTCAACCGCTGTCACAATTTCTCGATCTCGTGTCGGTCAAGATCATAGAGGACTATCTTAATCACGAACTGACGAGATCAGCGCGCTTCGTCGTTGAGCACGCGAGAAAGCGTCGTGATTTCAACCTAAGTCTCGGTGAGGAAAACCTTGTTTCGGGATTGGCCCAGGACGGGATCCATGCCTGGGGTCGTTTATATGACCAGCTTGCGGGGACGTTGACATGCGATGTTTTAGTCGGCAACGAATCGCAATTGATGGGTTTGGCTGAAACGAGTGGATTACTACAAGATCCCGACGATAGAACACGTGAGAACGCGTGGCGTTCGATCAACGAGTCATGGAGCGCGCAGGTCGAATCTTGCGCCGCTGCGATCAATGCGATTGCAGGATGGCGACTGGAATTGGGCCGGCGTCGCTCGAGTAAAAGGCCGGTCCATTTCCTAGATTCTCCAGCTCACATGAATAGAATTTCTCACGCGACTCTCGAGGCCGTTCTCTCGGTAGCGGAGGAATCAATTCCGCTGGCCCGGCGCGCAGCCCTTTTACAAGCAAAAGCATACGGTAAGGACCGATACGGTCCATGGGACCAGCGCTCACCGGCACCTTCCACCGGGGGTGAAGATCGGTCGATTCCCTATACCGAAGCGTTGGAGCTCATCGCTAATGCCTATAGCAGCGTCGATCCAACGATGGGTGAATTTGTTGAAATGATGGCGAAGCGAAAGTGGATTGAAGGTACCGTTGGTCCGCGCAAACGTCCTGGCGCTTATTGCACAGGTTTCCCCAAATCACGAACGCCTCGCGTATACATGACGTACACCGGGGGTGCGAGCGACGTGATCACGTTGGCCCACGAACTGGGGCATGCTTTTCATTCGTGGACGATGAGGGATCTACCCGATAGTCAGCGAAGTTATGGAATGTCACTCGCCGAAACCGCGAGTACGTTTGGCGAAACCATTGTTCGTGATGCTTTGCTCGAGCGTGCTGCGACGCCGTCGCAAGAATTAGCGATCGCTTGGGAGGAAATGGGGGCGCTAGTTTCGTTTATTTTGAATATTCCGACACGCTTTGAATTCGAAAAGAATTTTTATGAGGCCCGTCAGGAACGTCCGTTACTACCGGATGAACTTAAAGAATTGATGAGTCAAGCGTGGGAAAAATGGTACGGCGAGAGTCTTTCTGAACCGGACCCGCTCTTCTGGGCGAATAAACTCCATTTCTTCATTTCAGGCTTGAGTTTTTACAATTTCCCGTATCTTTTTGGGTATCTCTTTAGTCTCGGGGTGTACGCCAAACGGCTAAGTTTCGGCGACGATTTTTTCCCGCGATACGAAGGCTTGCTCCTTGATACGGGACGGATGACGGCGGAGGATTTGGCGGCTAAACATTTGGACGTTGACCTCACGCGACCTGATTTTTGGCGCGAAACGGTCGCAATGCTGAAACCACGGGTGAATCATTTCGAAAAACTCGTCAACGACGTGTCAGTATGAAATACGGGCGTCGGCATGCCCCGCGACTCTGCCGCAGCTATTTTTCTTGTTTTTTCTTGTAGCCGATGCGCCGTTGCAAGGATTTGTACGCCTCAATCAGAAGTCGACCACTATCACGTTCTTCGCAGATGAACCGACCGAGTAATTCGCCCGTTTGCGAGTCGATTGTGGTATCGGAAAGTAAACTGAGGAGCCGATCTCCTTGATCATCCGAGTTCGTAGTCCGTTTAACACCGATACCTAAAGCATGAAATTTCTTGGTGTCGGCACTTCTTGAACCCGCGAGTTTAACGATCTCGTTGGCGTCTTTACTTTTCGCTGACTCCAGCGGGTAGCCGAGTTCGCTGAGTCTTTTTTCGAACGCCCATGAGTGTTCGGCTTCTCTGACGGCGACGGTGTTTAACGCGGTCCTTAGGCGAGTGTCCCGCGTACTGGATGCCCAGGCCTTAAAGAGTTCGTACCCTCCTCGTTCGGCATTGGCTATTGCCGTTAGAGTACCGATGTAACTTGGTTGTTTTGCCATTTGCTTTCTTTGTACAGCTGTCCCCGTACACGCAAGTAAATGCGACCGAGCCGCCGCTGTAAAGTAGGTTATCGTTTTTACTTCAATGAATTGGAAGGAAAGTTGCTAAAGACCGACTGTTTTCGTTGCGATTTCCTCCCCTTGAGGTCAT
>DCBA01000047.1:6139-8091 GCA_002313255.1 Gammaproteobacteria bacterium UBA1119
GAGTTAATCGACCTCATGGCTGTCTACGCCGATTGGGTGCTGGAATCGATCCACCGTGAATACCCGAATCATGTCTCGCATAGCTTACGAAATGCCAAAGATCTTGCCGAACCTCGCCAACACACACCGATTTTTTATGGATGCTATGACTGGCACTCGTCCGTGCACAGTCACTGGATGTTAGTGCGTCTTGTCCGTCTCTTTCCGGAAGCTCCTTACGCTGATCGTGCCTTGGATTCACTTGCGTCAAGTTTTGTCGCGGACGGCTTCGAGGCGGAATTCGACTACCTCAATGCCGATCATCGACAGACGTTCGAACGACCGTACGGCCTTGCCTGGCTCCTGCAACTTGGATCGGAATTAAGGCCATGGTCCGCGGAGCGTGCCAGGAACTGGAAAATAGGAATCGAACCGCTCGAGAAGTTGGCAGCGGATCGATTGGCGGGATGGCTGGGGAAACTGACCTACCCGATCCGGTCAGGAGAACATTCGCAAACAGCTTTTGCGATGGGCCTTGCCCTCGATTGGTCACGGACCGCAGATGAAGCGTCGTTTGAGACGCTACTGATCGAACGAGCACATGACTATTTTCGATCGGATTGTGAGGCGCCCTTAGCTTGGGAACCGAGTGGTCACGATTTCCTGTCGCCATGTTTAGCTGAAGCGGATCTTATGCGCCGGTGTATGGACCCGTCTGACTTCGGAGATTGGTTGGAACGTTTCATGCCGTTCCTGCCGACGACGGGTGAAGATAACTGGTTGGCACCGGTTCAGGTCAGCGACCCAGCTGACCCCAAGTTGGCACACCTGGACGGCCTCAATTTAAGCCGTGCATGGATGCTGGATGGAATTGCCACTGGACTATCCCCCGATGATCAGCGATTACCGAGCATTTGTGCCGCCAGTTTAAGTCACCGCGAAACCGCGTTGGCATCCATCACGGGGCAACACTACGAGGGTACTCACTGGTTGGGTAGTTTTGTGACGTATCTCGTTACCGCACGTGGAATTGAATGATCTCGTCTTGAGGGTTCTTCGCACGACAAATCTTCTCTAGAAGACTCGGGCTTCGTTTACTTCCCTGCTAGGTACGCTTTGCTTCGTACGACCGCATTTTCTCGAATGTTCATGTAGAAAAAACTGTAGTCGTAGAGATGGTAATTGCCCTCGGTTATGAACGAGCGACCGTAGTTCTCCGATCGAATTGCTGATATTCGGAGCGCCCCGTCGCGGCACTGGGCGTCAACGACACCAGTTTCAATGTCCGGGTAGTTATCTTCTTTCCCTTGGTTTCTTTCAAACGACACGGATCCAAGGTTCTTGTCGAAGCCTGCGTGCAGGCCGTTGGCCGACCAATTGAGCGGGTTGACGCAAATCGAGTCAGGAGACCCTCCAGAGCTCGCGTCCAGCGAGAGCGTGTTCCAGGTCGCCTGGCATCCCGTTTGCTCGGCTGACTGGCAAACGGGGATGCCGTTACTGTCATCGATGTAGTAGCCGATTGGATAGGCAGCGACCAGCTTCGCCTCGAGTGGCGTCCCTGCGATTTCGTCGCCCAACAACTTGTCGAGATGGAATCCACCTTGGCTATGACCTGCCAAGATGAAGGGGCGTTCGTTATTGTAGTTATCCATGTAGAAACGAAATGCTTGCACGACATCGCGATACGCCAACTCAAGCGCATCTCCTCCGTCGCCCTGTGGACTGAAAAAGGAAAGGAGTGTCGCTTGTCGGTATCGCGGTGCATAGACTCGGCAGCACGCGTTAAACGCGCTCGCTTGACCCATGATGGTGCTGTAGTCCGTTCGCCCATTGATCTCTTCGTCATCCAAAGCCTGATTCCAACCGTCGCCGCCGAGAAGCGTGGTTGGATGGATGAAAAAGACATCAACGTCAGCGGCCGATTGCAATGTCTCGGTGTTCGCGATGGGCGTTCGATCGGCCGCGTCCTCCCT
>DCBA01000067.1 GCA_002313255.1 Gammaproteobacteria bacterium UBA1119
GATGCGTATCGTCCGGCGTTTTCCGTCGCGCTGGATACAGTTTAACTTGAGGTGAGTTTGTGAGACTGGCGTACCTGTTGTTGCCATTATTGTTGGGAGGTTGTGGGGAATCCACCGAACAAGCAGAAACCAACATCGGTAAAGAAACCTATCTTCGATATTGTTTCTCTTGTCACCAAGGGGGTGTTGCGGGCGCGCCTTCACTCGGGGATGTGGAATCCTGGGCTCCACGACTTGATAAGGGCAGGGAAGCGTTGTTGCAAAGCGTGATTGACGGGATCCCTCCTGCGATGCCCATCAGAGGATTGTGTAATTCCTGTTCGGATGAGGAGCTGGCGGCGTCTGTAGATTACATGCTCGATGCGGTCCGTGATGAAGCACGTGGCGCGGAGTCTCTCTGATACGCGCGTCGTACTGTTAGAGGCTCAGGCAGCTAGATCCTTTGCGATCCGGACGACGGCGTCTGCTATTCTGGTTATTCGATCCAAGTCGATACTGCGTGGCCACCTGTCATCGGGATGGTGAAACCAACGATTCGACCCAAGCAGGGATAGGTACTGCCCACCTTCATCGTAAATGTTGCAAGCTTCGCCGCCGGGCCTCACGCCAATGGAAGTGGACGAGCCCGGGCGGATGTCGACGGCTGCTAGATGAGTGATACCCATCGTACTAAGTTCATCGTTGGAAGGTTGAAATCGGAGAATTGAGTCGACGGCCGCAAGGTTTGCGCCCAGGTGAATCCACGCGTGAGCTGAGGCACCCAAATTCTTGTGCTCGCGCAGATAATGCTCAAGACCGGTGTGACCTAGTTCGTGTCCTGTGTTGGCGGTGAATTGAACGTTCCGCCGAGGGGGATTGGCCGCAAAGTGCCGAACGCAAGCCAACCAAGCGACAATGCCACCGGAACGCTCTGCAGTACAAGTCCACCAAGCGCTTTTTGGGGTCATGATCACGAGAGGTGCGAGGCTTGGATCCGTACCCCAAACGGTCGTTTGAACGTTGGATGCTTGAGTCGATTGTCGATCGATTTCGAAAGACATGCAGCCGGTGAGTCCGTTGGTAGCGGCTCTCATCAGATTATCTTTATGGCGCCCATCAACCTGCAGAACGGGAGGTCCGTAAGGCCGAGAAAATTGATCCGCATTCAATAGGGACAACCCCTCGGTTCCACCTTCGGAAACAGCGACGATGCCCTGATGAAGATTCTTCTCTCGAGCTTGGAGCAACGCTTCCGTCCCGGGATGCCGGGCATTCGGACTGAACGTGGTAACGCCAATGCCTTTACCTATTGCCAGGGGGCAGAGCGGGGCTTCAACCAGAGGCGAAATCAAACAATCAAATAGTGGGACGCCATCAACGCATTGTTCGTCGATCGTCACCGAGCATTTCTGCGCGATAAGTCGATCGAAAGAAAAAGCGTCGATATGAGGGACTGCCCCTACGGCCGCAATTGCACTAGCGAGCCAAGCGGAGGTTGCGGCGTCTCCAGAACTACCCGTTCGGTGATCTAATATCTCATCCCACGCGGTTATGTCATCTTGGATCGTGTGTTGCACTGGCCCGGCAAGTTTTATCGAGGCCGTAAGGTTACCTCGACTGGTGCGAAAGGGAACTGCAGTTGGTTACGCTGCATCTCCTATTCGTAAGTAATCAGCAGGCATAATGCGTGTAATCGATCGGAAGGCTAATTCGCGGGCCTGTTAAATGACGAATAACCAGGCGGTAAAGGAAATTATAGATCCCGTGAGCGCTCGTAGCACGCGGGGTCCAAGGGCGCGAAGGTGGATGGCGTGGGTCAACAAGGGATTGGCTGCGGGTATCCACCGGGGCGTTTTTGACACACTTTTCGATCGGGAAGAGCTCTTGGACGGAGCGAGCAGGGCGACAGGGTTTCAAGATTTTGGTTCGCTGGATTTCATTGAACCCCTCGATCTCTTGCTGGAGGGATTCGACCAAACTTCCGCGCTCAACCCGGTGGGGCGGCTCGCAGCTAGGTGGTACCTGATGAGCCTCTTGTGCAACCGTTTGCGGCTGGAAGCAATGTGGCAGAACGATCCGTGTATTGTTTCGGAGACGCTTCGCGGGCCGATCTTTATTCTCGGTTTGCCGCGAACCGGGTCGACGATGTTACATGAGGCGTTAGCGCTTCATTCAGCTGTGCGCACACCGCGCTTTTGGGAGTCAACTTTCATTCCTAAACGCGACCCTATGGATTTTGGTCGGGTTGTTGCCTCAGCGGGACAGATCACCATTGTTAATCGGATGGCCCCGAATTTGAAGGGCATTCATCGACTCGGCGCACGACTGCCACATGAATGCGTAACCATCCAAGCTCACGCCATGCGTAGTATCCAATTTCATACGGCACACCGCGTTTCGGCATACAACCGGTGGTTACAAACATGCGATTGGGAACCGGCGTATCGCTGGCACGCACGGTATCTGAAAGTTCTCCAATGTGGTGGGGACGAGGCGCGCTGGTTGTTAAAGGCACCCGGCCATATGCTCGGCCTGAGCGCGTTGAATCGGGTATATCCCGATGCGAAATTCATCCAGTTACATCGTGATCCAGTGGAAGTCATCCCATCCATGGCAAGTCTTTCGGTCGCACTCAGAAGTGCTTTCAGTGAGGTGGTGGATGAATGGGAAGTAGGTCGTGACACTGCCGATCAGTGGAGTAGGGGACTAGCGAACACCCTTCAACAACGAAAACAAAATGCTGGTCTGGACGCCCGGTTCATCGATGTTAATTACAAGGATTTACTGAGCCAGCCCGTCAACGTTGTACAGCGGATTCTCGAATTTATGGGATTGCCGAATACAACTAGTTTCGAAGGGATGTTGGAGCGTTATCTAGTGCGCAACGCAAAAGGGCGGCATGGAAGTCATACATACAGCTTGGAACGCTTCGGATTTGAACAAAGCAACTTAGAAAATCGTTTCTCTGAATATCGAGCCGAGTATCTTCGGATGTAGACGCTGGCCGCTACTCGAGGTGATGACCGAGAAATGCGTATCTAGTGGCTCGCGAAGCACGGCGGCAGAAGTATGGCCTGGGTTCTCGTCCACCCGTTGCCAGCTCTGATCGTCAACATTGCAAGGCGCTACTTCGAGCCCGGTGTAGGGTACGAGGCAACGGCTGGGCCGCCCGTTTATCCTTCAATCTTGACCGGATGGGTGAAATCGCCAAAATCTAGATGAGAGGTCGATACCAAAATCGACCATCATGGGCGACTCCGCCGATTGATCAAATGTCCGCCTTCGGGGTCGGAAGCAAACGAAACGCCGGAGGAAGTGTCTCCTTTGTGCCAGAAGCCGCTATGGCCCCAAACTCAATTCATTTTCAGCCAAAAAGACAAACGACGAGCGTGAATGACTGGCTGAAGACGATCCCGCCCGCTTCGATATCTAACGACGATTCATGCACGTAGTCACGACGTACGTTGCGGAGTGATCAGCTCGCTGAGATCAGGCGAGGTCGAAGCGATCGAGATTCATGACCTTGTCCCACGCAGCGACGAAGTCACGCACAAACGCTTGCTGCGAGTCGTCGCACGCATATACCTCCGCGATAGCTCGGAGCCGGGAGTTCGAGCCGAAGACGAGATCGACGGCGGTACCAGTCCACTTGACCTCGCCCGTCCCTTGATCGTGTCCCTCGAACACGCCTTCGGATGTACCGGACGTTTGCCACCCCGTGCTCATGTCGAGCAGGTTCACGAAGAAATCGTGGGTCAACGTCTCGGGACGCTCGGTGAAGACGCCTAGTTCGGACTGCCCGACGTTGGCATTCAAGACGCGCATGCCGCCGACGAGCACCGTCATCTCAGGAGCGGTCAGCGCCAGCATATGTGCCCGATCCACCAACAGCTCCTCCGCGGGTCTCGTGTGCCCGTTTGCGAGATAGTTGCGGAACCCGTCTGCAGTCGGTTCGAGCGCGGCAAATGAATCCACGTCGGTTTGCTCCTGCACCGCGTCCGTGCGCCCAGGCGAGAACGGAACCTTCACGTCGTGCCCGGCGTTCTTCGCGGCTTGCTCGACAGCTGCGCACCCGCCCAGAACGATCACGTCGGCGAGCGAGACCATCTTCCCGTCGGACTGCGAGCCGTTGAATTCCTTTTGAATCTCCTCCAGGGTCGGCAGCACCTTCTCGAGTTCGGCCGGCTGGTTGACATCCCAATCCTTCTGCGGCGCGAGGCAAATACGTGCCCCGTTCGCTCCGCCGCGCTTGTCGGTGTCCCGGAACGTTGCTGCCGAGGCCCAGGCGGTCGAGACCAGCTGGGAAATAGACAGTCCTGATCCGAGGATCTTTCCCTTGAGGGCAGCGATGTCTTGCTCCCCAATCAATTCATGAGTGACGTCGGGGACCGGGTCTTGCCACAACAACGGCTCCGCAGGAACTAACGGGCCGAGACACCGCGTGCGGGGCCCCATATCGCGGTGCGTCAACTTGTACCATGCCCTGGCGAAGGCGTCTGCGAACTCCTCCGGATTCTCGTGGAAGCGCTTTGAGATCGGCTTATAGATCGGGTCCATCCTGAGCGACAGGTCGGTGGTGAGCATGGTGGGGGCGTGCGTCTTCGACGGATCGTGAGCATCCGGCACGGTGCCTTTTGCAGAAGGATCCGTGGGAGTCCACTGGTGCGCACCGGCAGGGCTCTTCACCAGCTCCCACTCGTAGCCGAACAGGTTGTCGAAGAAGTTGTTGTCCCACTTCGCCGGCGCGGTGGTCCATGCGCCCTCCAACCCGCTGCTGATCGTATCGCCGGCTTTGCCGCTGCCGTAGCTGCTGGTCCAACCAAACCCCTGCTCCTCGATGGTGGCACCCTCGGGTTCGGGACCTTTGAAACTCTCGGCGGCAGCACCATGGGTTTTGCCGAACGTATGCCCGCCGGCAATGAGCGCAACGGTTTCCTCGTCGTTCATCGCCATGCGGCGGAATGTCTCTCGAATGTCCCTGCCTGCAGCGACCGGATCTGGATTACCGTTTGGCCCCTGCGGATTGACGTAGATCAGGCCCATCTGAACCGCGCCGAGGGGAACCTCGAGGTCCCTGTCGCCGCTGTAGCGCTCGTCTTCGAGCCACCCGGTCTCCGGCCCCCAGTAAATGTCTTCTTCGGGCTCCCAAACGTCTTCGCGCCCGCCGGCGAAACCGAGCGTCTTGAATCCCATGGTCTCCAGGGCACGGTTCCCGGTAAAGATCATCAGGTCAGCCCACGAGATCTTCCGGCCGTACTTTTGCTTGATCGGCCAGAGCAATCGGCGCGCTTTGTCGAGGTTCACGTTGTCGGGCCAACTGTTGAGTGGTGCAAAGCGTATGGTGCCGGAGGCCGCGCCGCCGCGGCCGTCGCCGATGCGGTAGGTGCCTGCGCTGTGCCATGCCATGCGAATGAAGAGCGGCCCATAGTGGCCGTAGTCGGCTGGCCACCAGTCCTGCGACGTGGTCATCACTTCATCGATGTCCTTCGCCAGCGCATCCAAGTCAAGCGTCTTGAACTCCTCAGGGTAGTTGAAATCCTCCCCCATTGGACCTGACTGGGGAGGGTTCTGCTGGAGCATCTTTAGGTTCAACTGATTCGGCCACCAGTGCTGGTTCGCCGTGGTCCCAGCCGCCGTGTGTCTGTGCGGCCCGCCCAAAACCGGGCACTTGCTTTCTTCGCTCTTCATATTCGCTCCAATCGTGTGCTGCTCTGTTTCTCAATCGCATCCGGCAGCCATGGCAGATCTCGTTCAGCTGGTGCTTGCGAGCATTTTCATGAAACGGCCCGCAAGCGTGGATTCGCCATGGATTCCCTCGGAGACGCGTCCTTTAGATTCGACAGCATATTGCCGTCATTAAGGTCCGCGGCTCTATCCCTTCATTTAACGATCAACTGACCTAGTCCAGTATACGGTTTGGTCGAACGATATCTATTTATAACTAGATACTCGATACGTTCGCCAAATTATTAATGCGGTTCTGGTAATGCAGTAACTGGAAACTTACGCTGCCGGGTGCCAATTTGGCGAACGTATCGAAGCGGGTTGGTAGACTCGACCGAAACGAACGGGTTGTGTGTTGGAGCTCTGGGTACCGATAACGATCGCGGCTGCATTGTTGCAGAACCTGCGCACTGCGCTGCAGCAGCAATTGACCTCAGTCATGGATGCGACCGAGGCGAGCTACGTTCGTTTCTGCTATGCGGTTCCCTTCGCGTGGATGTACTTAGCCGTATTGATTTGGCTTGGATTCCGACCGCCAGAGCTGTCGTGGGATTTTGCGGGTCACGTGTTGATCGGCGCCGTCTGCCAGATCCTTGGAACCGTGGCGCTAATTCGGTCGTTTCAGACGCGAAACTTCGCGGTGGGGACCGCGTACTCTAAAACGGAGACCGTGCAAGCCGCGTTGTTTGCTGCAGTTATCTTGGGCGAGAGTATGAGTCCCATCGCTATGACTGGAATTCTCGTCAGTTTATTGGGCGTTGCGTTATTGTCGACCCCGGAAGGTTGGCGAGTCCTGTTGCATTCGGGGCCTGGGCCAGCTCTGTGGTATGGGGTGGGGGCAGGCGCCGGTTTTGGCATCTCCGCGGTGTTGTATCGCGGAGCCTCGTTGTCGCTACCAAGCGGTGATTTCTTGGTCCGGGCTTCCATTACCTTGGTTGCCGCGACAACCATCCAAACCGTCGGTATGGGGGTGTATTTATTTTTACGTAATCGGAATAGCTTGATGCTCGTTGGCCAAGTTTGGAAACGGGGCGTTTGGGTTGGGCTAGCGGGGATGTTGGCATCCGCGGGATGGTTCACTGCAATGACGCTCGAACGGGCGGCATATGTACGTGCGCTCGGCCAGGTCGAGTTACTTTTCGCTTTTTTTGTTACTTTGGTCATATTTCGTGAAAAAGTACGCATGAGCGAGTTGCTCGGTGCAGCCGTCGTCGTTTTAGGTCTCGTACTGCTGCTTATCTAACAGGACTCATATGCCGGAAGTCGAAATCGTGATGCGCGGGCGTTGGGCGGAGTTGATTCTTAACCGCCCGGAACGGCGGAACGCGATCAACGGACCGTTAGGTCTTGGGTTGTCCGATGCTCTTAGAAAGATAGATTCGGATCTCCAAATCCAGGCCGTGCTGCTACGGGGCGCTGATGGCGCTTTCTGTTCGGGTCTCGACCTGAAGGAGTTCAACGCCGAGTCTCCTCCTGAGTGGTTGGTTCGATTTGGCGATATTTGGCGCGCGACCCATAAAGCGCTATTTCATTTGAAAAAGCCGCTGGTGGTCGCCCTGGAACGGTTCGCCATCAATGGCGGTGCGGCTCTTGCGCTCGCCGGGGACTTGATGCTCGTCGGTCGAGAGTCGTTTCTCCAAGTGGGTGAAGTTCGGCAAGGAATGGCCGCACCTTACAACATGGCGTGGCTGCGACTTCGACACTCCGCGGCCGTGACCGCGAGACTTACTTTAACCGGGCGCCGTTTTTATGGTGCTGAATTAGTAGGTATGGGTGTCGCCTACGCTGCTCCAAAAGAGGGCAGCGTTGTCGCTGAGGCAGTGGCGCTTGTGGAAGAGTTGGTCGAGTACCCGGATCAAGCACTTGAACGAATTAAGACAACCATGCGCGCGTACGACGACGAGAGTGCAGACGCTTGGTTTGATCGGGCTACGCAAGCGACGACGGGTGGTGGATCACCGCCGCGTGCAGTTACGTAGACGCGGCAGGAGATGTGGCGGATCACGGTTTTCGTCGAAAACTACAACGCAAATCTTCTGAAAACTCATCGTTAATGCGCGCCCATTCGATTCGAAGCCAGGGTGTGAAATCGTTCGGTGTTTGTTCAATACGTCGATTTAGTTCACGGCGCGAGACCCATTCCCATGCTTGAATTTCGTTCGTGTTGACGATGGGTTCGCTATCGACATGCCCTGCATAGACTGAACAGAATTCATGTTCAGTTCCCAAATCCGCAAACCTAGCGCAATACTCGAACTTAAAAAGAAAGTTTAAATCGACCTCTAGCCCGAGTTCCTCCGCGACACGTCGTTGTGCTGCAACATCTGTTTCTTCGCCAATACGAGGGTGTGAACAACAACTATTTGACCATGACCCACCCCAAAGTCGTTTTTGCGCGTGGCGTTGTTGGATGAGCAAATCGCCGTCGCGATTAAAGATAAAGACTGAGATTGCCCGATGAAGTTTGCCGGACCCGTTATGGCAAGCTTCTTTGTCGAGCTCCCCGATTTCTTCGTCGGAAGAGTCAACCAGTATCAGCAAATCGCGATCGTCGGAGATAACGTCGGTGTTTGTCGTGGGATCTTCCATCGTTTCATTGTATGCATTCGGTGAGCTCGCAGCCATGAAACGCCGTCAATAGGGCGCTAGACTTCAGCACGCATTAGGGGTGGACAGTGCAACCGATAGAAAAGCAGTTATCGATTCGAGGGATCAACTTCACTTATTACGAGTGGGGTGACCGAGCGGGAGACGACGTCCTGTTCGTTCACGCGACAGGGTTTCATGCACGGTGCTGGGACGCGACGATCCGAGAGCTTGGGAGCGCCTTTCACTGTTTGGCATTGGATATGCGAGGCCATGGCCGTTCGGATAACGTTGGTCCATACGATTGGAGTACTTTCGGTGCGGACGTGGTTGCGTTTGCCGAGGCGATGGAGCTACTGAGCGGTATCGGCGTCGGACATTCAATGGGCGGCCACAGTCTGACGCAGGCCGCCGCGCAGCGGCCAGAAAGGTTCCAAGCGCTGGTGTTGGTCGATCCAGTCATCATGCCTCCCGAAGCTTATGTGAACTGGGAGCGGGACCGGCCTTTTGCTGACGCTTCGGAGCATCCGGTGGCTCGCCGCCGAAACGAATGGTCCTCAGCGGCCGAGATGTTTAACCGGTTTCGATCGCGCCATCCGTTCAATTTATGGCGCGAAGACGTTCTCCACGATTATTGCGAATATGGGATCGTCCCGACTAACAATGGGTTCGAATTAGGTTGTCCGCCGGTCGTCGAGGCCTCGATATATATGGGAAGCGCGAGATGCCAAATTGCCGAGGCGATCAAGGCGGTACAGCATCCTGTTTCAGTAATGCGTGCATTTCGAGCCGAAGGCGAGCGAGCCGAAATGGATTTTTCGCAATCGCCTACATGGCCGGAACTCGCCGACGCGTTTGAAGACGGTCATGACATTCACCTACCGGATTTAACCCACTTCATTCCGATGCAACGTCCGGATCTGGTCGCGAAGGAAGTTAGACGGATCGCTAATAGCGTAGCTTAGCGAGGCTGGCCGTTGGTTCGAAAAATCTTTAAGAAATAGTGATTGCGGAGAGGGTGCTATCGAATCGGCAATACCAAAAGCGCAGGGAGCTTCTTTTGGGCGGGCGACCTACCGGTTAGGCTTATCGAAAGAAGGCGAACGGTAGGCCCATAAACTCGTGGCGTATAGCCCGAGGACAAAGATCGCGATTGAGATGGGAATGCCAGGCAACAAGGCGGTCATGGGGTTCGTGTACTCGACCAACGTACCAAGCATGAGAGACGATAGCGGCGCGCTGGCCATGAAGCTAAAGAGGAAAATCGACAGAATCTCTGCGCGATGAGCTTCCGGGGCCAACTCTTGTACAACGGTTCGTACCAGCGTGGTGGTAATGCCCATGTTGACTCCCCACAAAAAGATGATGACGAAAAACAACCAAACCGGCGGTTGCAACCACAATGCCGCGAGAATGACGACCCGCGTTAGCTGAAGACAGATAAAAGCTCGGCCAGGATGCAACAACGGCATGACGAGCAGCAGGAATGCGGTCGAGCCAATGCTCCCTGCCATAAACCAAATCATCGTGTCCGCAAAGAAGTCAGCGCCACCTTCGTAGACTTGCGTCACGATATACGGCACGCCAATGGTGTAAGCACCCGCATTAAATAGCGACGA
>DCBA01000136.1 GCA_002313255.1 Gammaproteobacteria bacterium UBA1119
GGCTTCGACGTCAAATTGGCGTTTGGTCTCGGTCAGGCAGGGGAAGGTCTTAAAAACGGTGCCTTTGGCACTTTCCTTATTTTTTACTACGTCCAAGCGCTTGGTATGTCAGGCGCCCTCGCCGGTACCGCGGTCGGTCTCGCGGTAATCGTCGACGCCATCACCGACCCCCTCGCTGGTTCGCTCTCCGACCACTGGAAATCACCGTACGGGCGTCGCCATCCCTTTATGTATGCCTCGATTTTCCGTTAAGTTTCTCATTCTACTTTCTCTTCAATCCACTCGTCTCAGGCGAAACGGCGCTCTTCATATGGCTCGTCGTATTTACCAACCTCACCCGCACATCCATGTCGCTCTATCACGTTCCCCACATTGCGCTCGGCGCGGAGATGACGGAGAACTTTAACGAACGCTCTGAACTCGTCAGTTACCGTATGTTCTTCAGTAGTTTTGGTGTGCTGACCGCACTAGCCCTCGGAAGCTGGGTCTTTTTCGTGCCGACTGAAGAGTTCGCCAAGGGCCAACTCAACGCGGCCGCCTACCCTCCATGGGCTCTACTGCTAGCAGTTTTTATAGCGGTCACCATCTTTTGGAGCGCTTGGGGAACAAGAAGCGTCATCCCCTATCTACCAAAAACGACGTCCACTATTCGTATGCGTGTGCTACCAGTACTCCTTCAAGTTTTTAGGGACATGTATCAGGCACTGCAGTCCAAATCCTTTCGGTGGCTATTTGCAGGCGTGTTTATCGTGTTCGTGATGGTGGGCGTCGATGGCGGCCTTAACCTCTTCATCTTCACTTATTTTTGGGATTTGCCGTCCGGCTCTCTAGGGTTTTTGCTCATTGCTTATCACCTCGGGGTCATGGCCGGCGCGCCCGCCTGCCCGTGGTTCTTCCGACGCTGGGGGAAGAAAGCCGGGCTTATTTTCGGTGGATTGTCCTGGCCCTTTTGGCAAACACTTCCGGTAGTTCTTCGTTTGCTTGGATGGTTTCCTGAGAACGGCGACGCACTCCTCGTACCTTTGCTCATCGCCATGCGTTTCATCCAGGGTGCCTGCACGGTTCAGGCCAACGTGGCATTCGGCTCAATGGTGGCGGACATCGTTGACGAGCACGAATACCAAACCGGACACCGCCAAGAAGGCATCTTCTTCGCCGCCAGTTCGTTTTCGGCCAAAGCGACATCGGGTATCGGCAACATCATTTCGGGGTTCGCGTTAAGCCTAATCAATTGGCCCATTGGCCCTGAGATTAAAACCGCCGACGACGTACCACCGGAAACCCTCGTCGATCTTGGGCTAGTTTATGGACCTTACGTTGCCGCGTTCGGATTTGTCTCGATCTGGTGTTATACGCATTACACACTGACCCGCGAACGTCACGAAGAAATCCTGGTGGAACTAGCAGAACGGCGCGGCACATCCTCACCGGATTCTGCCGTGACGAGCTAGCGTTACAACTCGAGACCTTTGGGCACGCCCGATGTTTCGACCGCTTGTACTTTCGCCAAGAGATCACGAAATCGTTCTTCTTCTTCAGGCGTTCCGCGCGGCATACCGAACCCGGATCGGGAAGCGTATTCCCGATGCTCCGCAAGAAATTGCGGCAGCTCATCGTATGTACACGTTTGAGCAAGTTCGTTCAGATCATCGAGAGTGACCGTATCGCGCATTTCGTCCCACTTGCCCTGCAACGAAAGCGCATGCAGTTTTTGGCCAAGTTCCTCAAGACCGTGCGTGCGTAAAACCTCGTGGTAGGTCCTAGTCGATCCATAAAACGACAACGCCCGGCGCATACCTAAAAGCTTTTGTTCGATCTCACTATCGTCGTCACCGATCACCAGATAACCACTTTCACTAATCTCGATATCCGACCAGTCGCGGCCCCCGCGCTGCAGCCCGGTTCGAACATTGGGTAGCAACACTTCTCGCATGTAGCGATCAGACATGATTCCACCATGCGGCATGATCACATCGGCCACTTCCCCAGAAACACGAGCCATCCCCTCACCCACCATCGCGAGACCCACTTTTGGCCGAGGCTGATCGATAGGTCCTGGATTAAAGTTCGGCGTCATCAACGTGTAGGTGTAGTGACGCCCAAGAAATTCGGGACGTTTACCATCCTGCCAAGAGTCCCAAACCTCGTGCATCATTTGGATGAATTCTTTCATCCGCGGGGCCGGGGGAGACCACGTTCCACCAAAACGTCGCTCATTATGGCCCTTGACCTGGCTGCCGAGACCTAAGGTAAACCGTCCACCCGACAATTCCTGAATGTCCCACGCCTCCATCGCTAAGACCATGGGACTACGCGGAAAGGCAATCGTCACCGACGTTTGGAGCCCGACACGATCCGTCGACGTCGCCGCAAGCGTCATGGTCAACATGGAGTCGTGCGATAGTTCTCCGCACGTCACGTAATCGAATCCAGTTTCTTCGGCAGCGCGGGCTTGCGCTGGTGCCCGACTGGGCCATCCCCCAATTCCGGTTCCCACTTTCATAGTTGTAACCTCCGCACATCGACAGCGTTATGATAGGGAAAATAGCGTATACCGGGAGGATTTGGATGCACAGAGCTCATCTTGTTGTTGGTGGATACCCACCGGGGTCCACGGCGGGTCACGACATGGACTTTGTACGCCGAGTTCTCCTCGAACGTCTTGCCGAAGTCCCCGAACTCACCACCACCGTGTCGAGTGATTTCAGTAATTTAGATAAGTGGCTTCCAGGAGCTGACTTTCTTCTCACCTACGTTGCAGGGCCCTACCCTGACGAAGTCGAAGATGCCACCTTACGTGGCTGGATCAGTAATGGCGGTCGTTGGTTGGGCTTGCATGGCACCAGCGGCGGTCGAGCGGCGCGCATCGAAGGAACTCGGCAGCGACAAATGGTCAAACTACCGCATCACGACTCGTTGGGGTGCTTCTTCTTGAATCATCCGCCCATTCGTCGCTTTGAAGTGAACGTTGAAGACGCATCGCATCCGATTACGGCGGGTTTAGGTGCCTCATTCGAAGTCGTTGACGAACTCTATTTGGTTGAAATTCTCGCTGACTGCAATGTCCTGCTTACGACCGATCTGCCGAAAGATCCATCGCCAGAGGGCTTTGGCTTCAGCTACGATGAAGACACGTCGTTGCAGGCTGACGGTCGAACGCGCGTGCTTGGTTATACCCGCGCACTCGGTTCCGGTGAAGTCGCGTACATTGCCCTCGGTCATTGTCATTCCCCAACCACCAATAGCCAGCCCATGGTCGACGAAAGTGTTGAACGCGATGGCGCATCACCGCCCGTATTCCGTGGCGTTTGGGAACACGAGAGTTACCAGCAACTACTCGGGAATGCCATCCAGTGGGGCCTGGGTTAAAGAGATCAGGATCGCGTCGGCAAGCTTCTATGCCGCGACTTATCAACGGCGTCAATCCGATGGTTGTAATCGTCGCTGACGCCGCGCTTCGAATAACATCACCGTCGCAGCCATGGCGACATTGATTGAATCGGCGCGTCCCACCGACGGAAGCCGTACCCGATCATCAGCGCTCGCCAACCACTCGATACCCAAACCGGCATGTTCGCTTCCCAGCAAAATAGCGCACGATCGCGCCATATCAGCCTCGGTATATAGCCGGTCCGCGTCTGGCGCCGCCACAATGATTCGGATGGCGTGGTGCTCTAGCCAGGAGCGGACGGAATCAGGGTCGGCTCGTGCAACGGGTACCGAAAAGACGGTGCCTAAGCTTGCGCGCACAACGTTTGGGTTCAACACGTCCGTCCCAGCACTGCAGACAACAACTCCATCGACACCGGCCGCATCGGCCGATCTCAATATGGTCCCCAGGTTCCCCGGTTTCTCCGTGGCCGTACTTACCAGAAAGAGACCATTCGCCGGTACCGTCATATCGCCCAACGACCATGCTGGACTTGGTGCAACGGCCAGCAACCCGTCTGAGCCGTCGCGGACCGACATTTTCGCGAACACTGCAGAACTGACGGCTTCCACCTTAGCGTCGACATCCGCAGCCACCTGCCGAACGAGATCCTTCGTCTCGGAACGGCTAAAGAATTGCTCGCACGTGAACAATGCATGGATCCGAACGGATGCTTCAACCGCCCGCTGAATTTCGCGGTATCCCTCGATCAGAAAGAGCCGCTCACTCTCTCGATGACGCCGCTGACGCAAGCGAACAACCTGTTTAACGCGCGCGTTCTGTAAGCTCGTTATCACCGATATTTCCGTCGCTAACCAGAATGTCGCCTGCACCAACTACGTTGTCGAAACTCGAGGGCATCGCAAATGGAAATATTGACCCCAGCACTACCCCCGATCGAGTTCGGCATTCCATTCAGATAACCGGTCAGACACTTCCTCAAACAGCGATTCAACATCGCCGTCGATAGCAATTGACTCGATCACATCGCCTTGAGCAACCGCGTTAACGACGTCCTGGTCGTTTGCATCCACGACTTCACCGAAGATCGAGTGTTTGTCATCCAGATGGGGGGTCGCCACATGAGTGATAAAGAACTGCGAGCCGTTCGTGCCGGGTCCCGAGTTCGCCATGGATAATCGACCGGGCTGATCGTGTCTCAGCGTCGTGTCGAATTCGTCCTCAAAGCGATAGCCAGGACTTCCGGTCCCTGTCCCAAGCGGGCAACCTCCCTGAATCATGAAATCGCCAATGACCCGATGGAAATTCAAGCCGTCGAAAAAACCGCGGCGCGCGAGATTAACGAAATTCGCCACCGTCAGCGGTGTTTTCTCGGCGAATAGTGACAAGCGGATGTCACCTTTGGACGTCGTTATGGTTGCCTGCATAGTTACCTCATATGTTGTTCAAGCATCCAATTGATATGCGCCCGGATGCGATACGCCAGTAGTCATATCCGGTCAAGTACCGAAATCTATATAGGAAAAAT
>DCBA01000015.1 GCA_002313255.1 Gammaproteobacteria bacterium UBA1119
ATCGAAGAGATCGGGTTGTGCCTTTAGTTCCTTCTCTGAACGAGGTTCATCGATGTGTTCGATGGTTTGAAATGGCATAACAACATTGGTGACGTCACCCGTCTTTCCGTTCCATACGAGTTCGACTCCGGTGTCCCATCCACCGTAGACCGACCCGGCCATTGGAATGAGTACTAGAGCTAGTAAAGGCCGGCGCATGCCCAGAGCATACTGCAAGGAACTATGGGTCAGAAGTCGCCGCCGCCCGAGAAGATCAAGCAAGCCGCAACAATGAAACGTCCGGGTGTCATTAACGTTAGTCTTGGGCGAACGTAATGATGCCCTCGCTGTTATCAGTTCTTAACGGAAGAATCTCTTGGTATTCGGGCGAGTCATACCAGCCTCGTAACGCCTCCATATCCGGGAATTTCAATACCACTGACAGATGCTCTGGATCGCCCTCCATGGGAACTGACTTCACATCTGCAACAATGTACTCCCCCCCATGGTCCGCAATCGTCTTACCTACTAGGTTTCGATACTCGGTGAATCCTTCGAAGTTAGTGACTTTTAAATTTCCTACAAGATACGCAGCCATATAGCCTCCATGTGGTAGTCATACCCGGAGCATACTGCAAAAGATGAGAACGTCCGAACCGATAGCGCATAGCAACCGCGCTGCACGTACCGGCCCAGACGAACCGCCAACCACAACCGATAATCGCGCTCGCCTGGGCCATTGCGTTTACGCCAGGGTTAATTAAAGTTCATCGTCAATTTCGTAATGAACCGGACGCCTTATTAAAACGATGAGTCTTATTCACAACCATGCCAGTGAACATTCAGACGATATCGTCGCTAAGCCAGGTGCTGAACAGGATGCCCTGGGACCACTGCTGGCGTATCAGAGCGCCTGGAATCTCCGAGACATTTCAGGAATGAATGCCGCTTTTCATTTTCCGCATGTGAGAATCGCTAGTGGCCGGATCCGGGTCATAGAAGAAAACACCGCTTTTCCCGACGATTTTTTTGATCATTTCATTGAAGCTACAGGCTGGCACTACAGTCTTTGGGATTATCGTCATGCCGTTCAGAGCACGACCGACAAAGTCCACTTTGCCGTACAGTTTACCCGCTACCGGATCGACGATACGGTTATAGGGCACTATCCATCCTTTTGGATCGTCTCGCTAATTGATGGGAAATGGGGCGTGCAGGCTCGCTCCAGCTTCGCTCCCTAAAACCTCTCGAGCATATTCACTAAGTCCAGCTTTTACGTCGGGCGAATTAGTCAAAAGCCGACAGCACGTCTGCGTTGATCCGATCGAAGTTCTCCTTTTTCGTCGGCACACCGGAAAACATGATCTCTTCAAGGCCAGCATCGAAGTACTGACCAATCAGGTCGACGATATAGGAAGGCTTGCCGCAAAGAATCCACGGGCGACGTTCCAGTTCGGCTTTCGCCACTGCTTCGTCGTCAGCAATTCGTATGGGTATCAGCATAGTGCGCTTGATCTCAGCAGGGTCGCGACCCAGATCCTCGCAGTGCTTATCCAGCACCTGCATCTTGTGCTTGAACACATCTACACCACCCGGGTTGTTGAAGTCGATGTTGCAGATATCAGCGTATTTGGCGCAGGTCTTCAGTGTGCGCTTCTCGCCGTTGCCACCAACGAGAATTGGTACACGGGGCCTGCGCACACTTGGCGGGTTCATCGGCGAGTCCTTCAGCGTGTAGTACTTGCCCTCGTAACTCGCGGTCTGTTCCGGCTCCAGTGCGAACAGCGCCGTGATTACATCGAGCGCTTCCTCGAGGCGATCACAGCGTTCCTTCAGGGACGGGAACTCGATGCCATAGGCCTCATGCTCGGCCGCGAACCACCCGGCACCAATACCCAGAACATATCGCCCGTGGCTGATCTGATCCACGGTAACCGCCATCTTTGCCAACAACGCCGGATTCCGGTAGATGTTGCCGGTCACCAGCAGTCCGAGTTCCAGATCCCTGGTTATTGCTGCAGCTGCCGTCACCACAGACCAGCCCTCCAGTGACTCCCTGTTCCAGACCGGTCGTCCTGCCGGAACCAGGAAGTGATCGGACCACCAGAGGCTGTCCCAGCGCCCGTCCTGAATGGACTGAATACAGGCCAGCGTGTCATCCCAGGTACAGACATAGTTGACGAATTGCGCACCGAATTGCATGTGTTGATCCTTTGTTATCGAGTGGGTTGTAAACTCCGCGTCATAAATCTCTGGTTCCGCATAAACTTTTGACAGATACGGCAAGTAGCGCAGGACTTCGCCCTAGCAGAGAACTGACGGTTCCCCCTACGAAGCAAGATGGTTAGAACGCGATACATGGGCACTCCTACATTGAATAGCCGGCGCATGCCTGGAGCATACTGCAAGGAACTACGCGTCAGAAGTTGCCGTCGAAGCTGCCCAAGCCGCCGATGTCATTTTTGCGCGCCATAAAAGATATGGAGAAGCTAACGGGGTAACTGCGCAAACCACGTCTAGGAGTGTGTGTGCACCGTGCGAGAAACCGAGATCGCGTTCAACATTAGTGTGTCTCCCCGTGAAAAGACGATTTCACAATAACGAAATATGAAAAAAGACCGCTTTATTACCGTCCGGATCTCGGAAGTAGCCACCGTAGAAGGTCGGATTCCGTTCCCCAGGCGCGCCCTCGTCGCTTGCGCCCAGATTCATTGCACGGGCGTGGAGTTCGTCAACTTTTTCACGGGAAACCGCGCTTAAAGCAACCATGTTGCCGTTACCGGGCGACGCATCTTCCTCATTGTGGGGGAGACAAACGGCGAGCATAGGAGCATCCAAACCCGTCCCGATCATTGCTAAACGGCCCATGTCCATCATCACGGAGGCGCCAAGGGGTTCTAGCACCCCTGACCAGAATGCCTTCGCTTTCTCCATATCTTTCGTCCCGATAGTGATGTAACCGATCATCTAAAGTTCTCCATTGTGTTTTATCGAATGTATACAAGGAATTCGTAAGCCCCGACTATATGTATTTACCGGCCAATGACTGGCAGGCTGATCTCGTTCAAAACCGCCTCATAAATTTTTCGTTCCGCCTCCGCCTCCAACTCGTCATCCTTCA
>DCBA01000040.1:0-868 GCA_002313255.1 Gammaproteobacteria bacterium UBA1119
GTCCGAAAACCAAATTGCCGGTCCGGTAAATCTGTCATGCTGGCAACATGACGTTCCTATAGGGCGGTGTCAATTCATCCGGGATGGCCGGAATTGGGTGGGTGCTATGATTAAGCGATGCGGCAACCACCCGTCGATTACATCGAGCGCACGCGTGAGCAGTATGCGGCACTCGGATATCCACCTTACCAATGGGTGCGGAATCAAGAGTCTCTGGCTCTGTCGATCCCGATAAAGCCGATGCACGAGTGGCGAGTCGGACTGATCGCTTCCGGAGGTATATACGTTGCGGGGCAGGTCGCCTTTCATTTTCGCGATGACATTAGCTATCGCGAAATTTCTTTTGATACGCCAACGGATCGGATTAGAACGACGCACTTCGCGTACGACCTGACCGATTCGCGTCGCGACCCCAACGTCGTTTTTCCAATGGACACGCTCCGTGGTCTGGTACGAGACGGTACCGTCGGTGAGCTTCCACACTGCGCGTATACCTTTATGGGCGGAATTTACTCGGCTCGAAAAGTCCGTGATGTGCTGGCACCAGCGCTCGTGACCAGGCTGCTGCAAGATAAAGTTGACGTCGCCTTGATGGTTCCGGTGTGACCCGTTTGCCACCAGTCCGTCGGACTGATCGCCCGTGAAGCAGAAAGCCGGGGCATTCCGTCGGTGAGCCTCTCTAGTGCTTGGTCGATTAGTCGGTTAGTGAACCCTCCTCGGATGGTTTACCTCGACTTTCCGCTCGGTCATACCGCGGGTCGTGCCCACGACGTTCAATCTCAAAAGGCGGTCGTCATGGCGGCGCTCAGATTGCTGGAAGAGGCAAGGCATCCGGGGAGTGCCACGACGCTCTCCCAGCGATGGTCTA
>DCBA01000040.1:1249-1612 GCA_002313255.1 Gammaproteobacteria bacterium UBA1119
GGGGCGTTTGACGATCGTGTGGAACGCTTTGCTACGCCTCAATACCAGGAATCGGAAGACGCTGAGCTTGTGACGGGGGATTGTTCGACGTGTGTTTGGTTAGAAGCGTAGATCGGATAGGCCCATTGAGTTTATCGGATCAAATGGCGCAGACTGCTGTTTTTGACACTGCGGATATTGTATGACGGTCGTTCGTCAGAAAGACCTGATTGCCAGCGTTGCCGACGCTCTGCAGTACATCAGTTACTACCACCCGCCAGATTTCGTTCGTGCGATGACTGAAGCCTACGAACGGGAAGAGTCGCCGGCTGCTAAAGCGGCGTTAACGCAGGTGTTGGTGAACTCCCGAATGTGCGCTCTCGG
>DCBA01000040.1:1995-7535 GCA_002313255.1 Gammaproteobacteria bacterium UBA1119
TCCAATGGGAATCGGAGCTGTCTGTTGAAGAAATGATCAACGAAGGCGTACGGCAAGCCTATATGGATGCTTCGAATCCGCTGCGCGCATCGGTACTTGGGGATCCCGAAGGCGACCGGACCAACACCCTCGATAATACGCCGGCGGTGATACATACCCGGATCGTTCCAGGAGCCGAACTCAGAGTTGAAATTGCAGCAAAAGGCGGCGGTAGCGAGGCAAAAGCGAAGTTCACAATGTTGAATCCGTCAGACTCGGTGGCCGACTGGATTCTTGACGTCGTCCCAACGATGGGTGCTGGATGGTGCCCGCCGGGAATCCTTGGGGTCGGGATTGGCGGAACCCCTGAAAAGGCCATGCTGCTGGCGAAAGAGGCGATGATGGAGCCGATCGACATCCACGAACTGAAAGAGCGTGGCGCACAAAATAGAGCCGAAGAGCTTCGTCTTGAGCTGTACGATCGGGTCAATGCGCTCGGTATCGGAGCCCAGGGACTCGGTGGTCTGACCACGGTGCTCGACGTCAAGGTGAAGGACTTCCCGACGCACGCGGCCAATAAACCGGTTGCCGTCATCCCGAACTGCACCGCCACCCGTCACGTCCAATTTGTGCTCGATGGGTCTGGTCCAGCAGTCCTTGAACCGCCGGACCTTGACGATTGGCCAGACATTGCCTTCGAGATGGGACCGGACGTAAAACGCGTCAACGTCGATTCAATCACAGCTGAAGATGTTGCTGACTGGAAAGCCGGCGACACCATACTTCTAAGTGGAAAACTATTGACGGGTAGGGATGCCGCGCATCAACGTCTCATGGAGTTGTTGCAGAAAGGAGAATCGCTACCGGTCGATTTTCGTAATCGGTTCATTTATTACGTGGGCCCGGTCGATCCTGTGGGAGCCGAAGTGGTCGGTCCAGCGGGTCCGACCACGGCAACGCGTATGGATAAATTTGTTGGTGAGATGCTCGACAAGACGGGACTTCTTGGAATGATCGGTAAAGCGGAGCGTGGTGACGTAGCCATTGAAGCGATTAGAGACTTTGGTGCTGTCTCACTGGTCGCGGTTGGGGGCGCCGCGTACCTCGTTTCCAAAGCCATTGTGGGTGCGCGCCTCCTCGCGTTCGAGGACTTGGGTATGGAAGCGATCTACGAATTTGAAGTTAAAGATATGCCTGTGACCGTCGCGGTTGACCCTCGCGGCGAATCGGTACACAAGACAGGACCTTCCCATTGGCGAGCGGAATTGGCGGGTCGTATCCAAACCGTCGAAGGTTAGGACTGGAGTTCTTCGAGCGACTCGAAATAGTGCAACGTATCTGGATTTGCTAACGCGCTTGAGTTTCTTACAGGACGTCCGTGGACAACCTCCCGCACGGCAATTTCTGCGATTTTTCCGGATAGGGTCCTCGGGATATCAGGGACGGCCACGATCCGGGAGGGGACATGACGAGGCGACGTGTTTTCCCGAACCTTCGTACGAATCATGGCGGCGGTCTCTTGCGTGAAGGATCTACCGTCTTGCATCACGACGAACAGAACTACCCGAGTATCTCCGTCCCATTCTTGGCCGATGCATAGTGCTTCTTTAACGGTATCGATCGATTCGACCTGGCGGTAAATTTCCGCTGTTCCGATTCGAACGCCCCCGGGATTAAGCACGGCGTCGCTCCGACCGTGGATAACGAAACCTCCTGTGACCGATTTTTTTTCAGCGAAATCACCGTGGGCCCAGGTTTGGGGATAGCGATCGAAATAGGCGCTTCGTAGCAAAACGTCACCAGGATCGTTCCAAAATCCGATGGGGGTGCTTGGAAAAGGACGAGTACAAACCAACTCGCCTTTGGTATCGATGATTGAAGAAGCGTCGTCGCTGAACACGTCAACGGCCATTCCTAATCCAGGCGCTTGAATCTCGCCTTCGTAAACGCCGCCCCATGGATTCCCGAGCACGAAGCAAGATATTAAATCGGTACCACCCGAAATGGAGGCAAGCCAAACGTCTGACTTGAAGCTCGTGTATACGTATCGAAAAGATTCATGTGTTAGGGGCGATCCGGTGGAGAAGATGGCACGAAGGGAACTGAGGTCATGGCTAGATTTAGGTTCGATGCCCGCTTTTTCGATACTGGCGATGTATTTAGCACCGACCCCGAATAGCGATATCGCCTCCTCGTCGATCAAGTCGATGAGTGCTGTCGAGGTCGGATGAAACGGTGATCCTTCGTATAAAATTAAGGTGCATCCGGTCGCAAGACCAGACACCAGCCAGTTCCACATCATCCAGCCGCAGGTCGTGAAAAAGAACAGCACGTCGTCGCGTTGTAGATCGCAATGCAAGACGTGTTCTTTGGTGTGTTGAATGAGCGTCCCACCGGCACCATGGACGATGCATTTCGGTTTACCCGTCGTCCCTGACGAATACATGACGAACAGCGGATGGTCGAATGGGAGACGTCGAAAGTCCGGCATGGTTTCCGTCCGTTTACGAATTTCGCGAAATCCGTCGTTCCGCAATCCCAGTAGCGAACACCAGATCACGTGTTGAATCGACCCAATACTTTTCGCCACGTTATCTACGTTGCCGGTAATGTCGTAGGTTTTGCCGTTGTAGGTGTAGCCGTCGCATGCAACCAGTACTTTCGGCTTAATTTGACCAAATCTATCGAGCGCGCCCTCGACACCGAAATCGGGGGAGCAAGATGACCACACGGCGCCGAGCGAAGCGGTCCCGAGCATCGCGATGACCGTTTCAATGACGTTGGGCATCCAGCCAGCGACGCGGTCGCCCGTTTCGACGCCGAGGTCATTGAGTTCAGCGGCGAACTTCGCGACCTCGATACGCAATTCGGTATAGGTCATTGCCACGCGTTTGCCCTGCTCCGTGATGGCAACCAAAGCGACATGGTCATCGTCGTAGCGTAGGAGGTTTTCGGAAAAATTGAGGGACGCTTGGGGAAACCAGCGACTGCCAGGAAAAGTGTCGGGATCGGTGATGACGGTGTCGCCGGGATCGCCGACGATGTCACAGAACGACCAGACAGACGACCAAAAAGAATCTTGCGAAGTAATCGACCATTCATGCAGCGCTGGAAATTCGTCGGGCGTGAAGCCGTGCTGTTTGGCGAACACGGTCAGATTGCGACGATCGATCTGGTCTTGGTCAGGTTTCCATAGGAGATTTGATGCCATCAAGCCGGTTCAATTTGTTGCGACGTTCAAGCCTAGGAGGATACCTCGTTTCAATTTTGGCGGACGGAATCGTCAATATGATTCGAGCCGAAACGACCACCAGTGGGAGGGTCGGGGAGGCGGCGATGTTGCTGCGGATCGGCCGCGCCTTTTGTTGGCCCTAGCCCGCCAAGCTCGATCCAGTGTGGCGTCATCAAGTACGCGAACCATTTTGACTGGATATACGGAGTCAAGGATTTTGATGCGACCGTGCGGTATTTCCATCGCTACCGTGGACCAGTGTTTACCGTCGCAACGAGCGCAACTAACGAACAATTCTGATCGGTCCGCCATGCAGTTGAGATTGATCGAATGGGGGATGAAACCGGCAACCTCGAGTTGGCAGAGAGCGGCGTCATTCGCGAAACTCCAATCCACCACGGTATCGTCGACGACCTCTCCAAACACCCAGGCGCCTGGACTTCGGTCACACGGACACTGAGCCACCCAGACACTGGCAGAAATTGCTACGAGTCCCATGACGATGCTGACTATTTTTACCACGCGGACTCCTTAGCGGATTTGCCACGAGTTCATGATGGGGGCGTTGGGCGATCGGCGATCAGTCGGGCAATCCAAGGACTCGCTTGGCAATGATGTTGAGCTGCACCTCAGAGCTGCCGCCCGCGATGGTCCCCGCTTTGCCAAACAGCCACGATCGTGTGTCGTTGAGGGCATTATCGTCGAATACATCACCCTGCCATCCAATTCCCGCCGAGCCGCGCATGCCAATTAACGCTTCCATCCGCCGAGTATCGAGCTCGGTCGCATAGTACTTGAACATTGATGTTGCAAACGTGGGCGTTGAGTCCGAGGTATTTTCCTCGATCGCTCGTCGTTGAGTGAGAGAAAAAGCTTGCCGGTCCATATTGATCCTGGACACCGTCTCCCGACCATTTGCATCGGCGATTCTTGATCCGGTCTTTCCATAAAACGACAGCGCGGATTCCGCCAGCGAGTTGCTGCGACCGCCGCCTCCGAGGGATCCCATCCCCGAAATCATTGAGCGTTCGTGTTGCAAGAGACGTTTCGCTACGCTCCAACCACGGTTCTCTTCGCCGATAAGATCTGTCTTCGGCACTTTGACGTCGTCAAAAAAACACTGACAGAAAGGTGAGTTTCCAGCAATGAGAACGATGGGCTTGATCGAAACGCCGGGATCGTCCATCGAGAATAAAACAAAGCTGATCCCATCGTGTTTAGGTACTTCAGTGTTTGTGCGCACGAGGCAGAAGATCCAGTCGGCAAAGTTAGCGCCCGACGTCCAGATTTTTGAACCGTTGATCAAATAATAGTCGCCTTGATCGACCGCGCGGGTTTGGAGTGAGGCGAGATCCGAGCCAGCGTTGGGTTCTGAATATCCTTGGCACCACCGAACTTTGCCGTTGGCGATACTTCTTAAATGGCGAGACTTTTGGTCGTCGGTACCGTGTTCAAGTAGCGTCGGGCCAATCATCGTCACACCCATGCCGGAGAGAGGTGTAGGCGCGCGGGCCATGGCCATTTCCTGTTGCAACACTTTTGCTTGGGTTGAACTCAGTTCGGCACCACCAAATTCCTTGGGCCACGAGGGTACCGTCCACCCTTGTTCGTAGCACGATTCAAACCAACGTAAGGTGTCCGGATTTTGGACCGTTTCCTTTGTCCCGCCTGAGTATTCTTCTCCGCGGGCGACGAGCCCCTCGGGCAGATTTTCCTGGAGCCAAGCTCTCGTGTCGGCTCGAAATTCTGTCAGGTCACTCACCGAATCCCCCCCCACGCATTGCGTTCTCGTGATTCTGGGTCCGTTATTTGACCCGATTCGTCATCAAAAATCATGGTGTTACGAGCCTCGCGCGAATACGGAGCCCAGCCTGGATTGCCATCGCAAATAAACTCGATCCACGCGCGATGCATGCGGTCTGCTACATGTTGCGGACTTGGACCTGGTCCGATGAAATTGTCGACGCCGGCCTGATCGAGGTTATCGAAGGCGAAGGGGATTTCGAGAGCGTGCGTGGCTTTCAGATTCCCGCTGAACGCGCGCGACTCCCAATTGAACTGATAGAGCCAGTTACGCTCAGTGTAGGGTCTTGCTTCCAACAGACGAATGGCCGGAATACGAAACATAAAGTCGGTAGAGATAGCGGTCATTAGATCGGTCGCGGAGTCGTTGGGCCGTGCGTTGCGGTAGTGTTGTAAGAGGTGCTCGTCGCCCATTTCGCGAGCTCGTCTCTCGAGTTGACTGTCGTTTATTTGATCTTCATAACCCCACAACGTGGTCTCGTGATGATTGGAGCCGGTCATCACGGCCACGTCGGACCCAACCCCA
>DCBA01000009.1 GCA_002313255.1 Gammaproteobacteria bacterium UBA1119
ACTATCGATGGGACGTTATCGGATAACTACAAGTGGGCATTCTCGTTGGTGGCGGTTTGGTCGTCGCATCTACAACCCGATGCTGACGTCATGATCGATATCTCGCCGGCGAGTCTTGGCAACATCACCTCGTATCCCACCCAGTTCGAGGACTACCCGGCCTTCTACAACACCTTGGCTGGAGGCGATCCCAGCACGGGGTATGACGTCAATCCGGTAACCGGGGCCGCTTACATCCCTCAGGAAGTCCCCCTGGGGGATTACACTCGAGTACTCGCCGAGTTCTGGGCCGATGGCCCCGACTCCGAGACGCCTCCGGGCCACTGGTTCGTGATCCTCAACACGGTCAATGAGCACGACCAGTTACAAAAACGCTTTGCCGGCGTGGGGCCGGAACTTGGAGCCCTTGAGTGGGATATCAAGGCCTACTTTACGTTGGGCGGTGCCATGCACGATGCCGCGGTGACCGCTTGGGGGATTAAGGGCTGGTACGATTACGTGCGCCCCATCTCGTCGCTACGCGCCATGGCCGACCGGGGTCAAAGTAGCGACGCCAATGGGACCTCCTACCACATGGACGGGATCCCTCTAGAGCCAGGCTACATCGAAGTCGTCGAGACCGGCGATGCCCTCGCGGGTGACGATGAAGAACACGTCGGCAAGATCAAGTTCTTATCCTGGAAGGGTCCCACCTTCATTACCGACCCCAGTGTTGATGAAGCCGGCGTCGACTGGATCCTGGCCGAGAACTGGTGGCCGTACCAACGACCCACCTTTGTCACCCCGCCTTTTGCCGGTTACATCTCCGGCCATTCCACTTACTCACGGGCAGCAGCCGAAGTCATGACTTCCCTCACGGGCGACGCCTACTTTCCGGGTGGCATGAGCGGCTTCGAGGTCCAAGCCAATGAGTTCTTGGTGTTCGAAGAAGGTCCTTCGGTCGACATGACCCTGCAGTGGGCCACCTACCGCGACGCCTCCGATCAGTGCTCTTTATCCCGCATCTGGGGCGGCATTCATCCCCCCGCCGACGATATCCCCGGACGCCTCATCGGTATCACCATCGGTACCAACGCCTTCAACCTCGCCGAGGAGTACTTTAATAACGAATAACACTGCCTCCGAACTACGGAGTCTTACTCGTTTGCACTCCCACGGTCTCCTCGGATTACTTTAGGTAATACCCGCAAGGTTTCTTCGTACACCTCATTGATCACATCGTTATAAAGGCCGTTATCTCGTAATCGACAAACGACCTGTTGTTCAGTAAGTGTGCAATAGCCCCAGAGATCTTTCATAGCCTCTAATTTCGCGCGCCGGGCAATCTCGTTCGATTCGACCGCAACGTGAATCGTCATTTTCCAGAGCCTAGGTGGAGCCTCAGGCGTGTAATAAAACCTGAATCCGATAAATGGGTCGTATTCCGTTGGATCGATCAAGCCCTGCGCCGCTTGAGCGTATACATCAAACTCACCACACTTTTCCTCCGGCGCACTCACCGTATACGGGGCTCCGGTTTGTTCGTGAAAACGCGTGATCTCACCGTCCGGAATACCTAGCGCAACACAAACTTCGTCAACCGTCATTCCGGAAGTAAACCCCATGAACTTGAACGTCTGATTTTGTGCGGGAAGAACCAACGTCGGACGGGCGAAAACAACAACACAGACGCACGCGAGTATGGCGAGAAATACCGTTTTGACGGCCGAGATTCTGCGACGTTCACAACCGTTAACCTCCGACGGTACCAAACGCCCAACTAAACAACTTTCCTGTTGATGCGGTCTCAGCATGATCTTAGTAGTCCGTTACCGAGACTTTCTAGGTGTTGTCACGTCGAAACGACATATGCAATACACGGGATTTGAACCGCCAGCCATCACTCGTACGCATAAATACATCCTGGTAATGCCCGATGCCAAATGGTCCGTCGAGCGAGACTGGCCCAGAAAGGGTGCTCTCCGGACCAACGTGACGGTACAACGTGAGATACGAAATCCCGTTAGCCTCGTCACGGTTTATGACATTAATGAAGATGTTCGTCAGCACGTGACGAGAACGCAATTCGTCAGGCCTTCGTTTGAGTGATGCAGCGATAGCCGCTCTTCCTTGAAGACGCACTCCAGCTTCCAAAGTCCCTTCTTCAAGGAATAAGTTGGTAAATTCATCGTAGTCACGAAAATCGACCGCTCGCGCGTATGCAATCGACAGGGCTTCACAGTCCTGTCGAATAATCCTTCTTTCAGCGTCATCCAAAATCGGCCTAGTCTGCCAAGGGATGCGGGCGTATTTGAAAGCGTACGATTTCGCTCGTCATACCTCGACCACCTTCGTTATGCCAAATAACGACGCTGTTGTTACTTGCCCATACACCCCGTCCTTTCCAACCAGCTTCGGGGTCGTCAATACGTCCGTCTAGACCTCGTGTATAGAAACCGAGGGGGTAGGGAACTCGCAACGTGACCATCTCAGAAGTTTCTGGCAACCACGCAATCAGAGAATCCGAAGTCGTTCCGTTTGCAATCGGAACGTCGGCGCCGAGGCCAAGGGTATCGAATTGATCGACCCATATGTAGTAATGGAAATCTGCGTTGCCTGCAGCCGTAACCCCCTTCATCTGAGGGCCAGGTGTCGAGTGGAGGGACCATCCTTCAGGACAGTGTTGACCTGTCGCCGCCGGTCCATTCAACACTTTGCACTTACTACGGTCGAAGCTCGCAATATGTCCACTGCCGCCAAGTGCAGTCCAGATAATTCCCTTGCGGTCAATATCGATTCCTCTCGGACCATGTCCCCACTTTGAGGCAGGGACGGCGTCCGTGCCGAACGGTGGTTGATACTGTTCAGTTAAGCACGTCTTCGGGTCAAGGCGCAGGATCTGGCCGGGGACCATGTTGGGGTAGGGGCGGGTAAACCATACCGAACCATCTGTCGGATTAGGAATGATTCCATACGCGAAACCCGTCACACGTTTATCTTTCGTGGGATCGATCGGATCGTTCGGACCGACGTATTCACCGACCTGACCGTCACCACTGGTATCCAATATAGTGGGACACCATCCTTGCGACGCACGTTCATCGTGAGTCTCGTCAAACTTCTTGGTGTCCAACCAACCCACCACATTCATATCGCCGCTGGACCAAAGGGTGTTGCTATCGTCGTGGGCGAATTGCAGATGATGCGTGGAGTAACACGTATCAATTAATACAAATTTCTCCGCATCGACGTCAAAGTAGGAGAGTTGCCGACCGCTATTTTTGAGCGGAAATTGCTGCACCGACGGATGGTCCGACTCAGAGCACCATTTCGAATTCTTGTTACGTCGAATGCTGGACGTCATCCAAACCCGGTTTTGGTCATCCATCATCGGGTTGTGCGGATTCGAAGGGCCACCGCCAACATACGACGTATTAGATCCACCGGATTCTCTCATTGGAATAGTAAGTTCACGAGATTGATGCTTCAGGGGATCTGTGATGGTTAATCGACCTTGCGTTTGTGCCACGCCGAAGATCTGACCGTCGGGATAAAGTTGTGGATTTCGCTTGTCCGTCGAAACGTTGTCATGAATGAAACCGTCAGGGTTAGACCAACCCCACTGCGTGAGGACCAGATTTTGTTGAATTCCGTCGGGGCGCGGCGGAGGTTCCGGAGTTTCCCCAGCCATTATCCGATCAGTCCAATCGGCAAACACGTCAACTGCCCGCTTGCGCCCTAATTGGTATATGGGCCCGATCATCGAGCCACGGCCCATTTTCAACCGCTCGTCCCAGGCGTGCCGGGTGGAATCAAAGTCAGCGGGCTGGGGAACTTCGCGAGTCGCGAGATTTCCCATTTGGTGACAAAGCTGGCAACCATCTTTTAACCGGTCAACCCATTGCGCCTGGTTCAAAATTCGCGGACTAATGCCATTACCTTGATCACCCGTCCCAGGAAATTCGCTTGCCTTGGGTACGTCCAATAGTGAATACCAGTAGTTGGCTGGGTAATTTCGGGCAGCCTTCCGGGCTGTTTCCGCCACCGAGGCATTAATTGTCAAGCGGTCGCCTGGCCGCGCTGATTCTTTATACGAGTCGTCGATACCGTAACCTCTCGACCACACCTCGTAGTTTGCGTCAGGCAGGTCTGGAATAAGGAAACGCCCATCATCATCGGTCACAACGATCTTACGAAATGTCGTTTGTAGATCCCTAGCTTCGGCGATAACCCAGACGCCGGCTTCGCCGCCCTCCGGACCTCGAATCACCCCGTCAATATCATCAAGACCAAACGCGACGGAGATGCTGAAGGTCGAGAGGATCGAAACGGCGATTGGTAATAGAGTTCGATTCGAATACGTGCAAATGTCCATGGTTCGCTACCTTCGCGCAGATTTTCTCGCAAAGATCATATACCCAGATTATCCGAAACGCGTAGGCCCAATCCGGGCCCCGTTTCCACGCGCATTGTTAACGATATTTGACGGTTACACGGTCGAAGCCAATGGGCCTCGAAGCAATTTACCTGGCGTAGCACCTGTATGGACATTGTCTCGAAGCAACGTTTGGCCATTTACCACGGTTGCGAGTATTCCGGTCGCTGTTTGTTTCAGGCGCGTGGCGCCGGCGGGGAGATCATGGACCACTTCCGGCATGTTGGGTGCAATGTTTTTAGGGTCAAATATCGTTACATCAGCGGCGAGCCCCTTTCGGAGCAACCCACGGTCGTGAAATCCCCAATGATTTGCGGGTTCGAACGTAACCATGCGAACCGCTTCTTCGAGGGTGAGTTCTTGTTTTTCACGAACCCACTGACTAAAGACGTTGGTCTGCAACGATGAATCCATGATTTGAGAGACGTGGGCCCCCGAATCCGAGAACGTTACGACCGATCGGGGATGCTTCATCATCTCCAAGACGTCGCTATCAATTTCGTTATTGATCGGCATCCGGAAAAGCGCCTTCAGGTCACTGGCGACGGCGATGTCAATCAATGCTTCCGCGGGAGAGATGCCCTGGCTTTTCGCGATCGATGCCAGACTTACATCATGACCGTCGGCCCGATCCATATGGAAAAACCAATCCCATTCGGGCGGGTTGACCGTCGTCCCTATTTCCGCGTGCCGCTTACTCGGCGCACTCGCGATTTCGATTAGCTTTGCTCTCAACGCGGGGTCTCGGAGTTTGGTTTTTTGCTCGGCTAGCGATAACTGGCGGAGATCGCGCCAGAGGTGCCAGTTATCAAAAGGTAAATGTGTCTCAAACGAAAACAACACGTTGAGTGAACGAGAATGAACTTGCGCGAACATCCGTCCACCGGCCTCAGCCGTTTCGTCGAGCAGGTCGAAGTAACTGCGCCAATGGTCAGGAGCACGCCGGCTCGCAAACATGCCCCAGGTAATTGGTACTCGCGACTCGACAGCAAGGTTCTTGAGGCGTTGTTGGTAGTCTCGAATGCGATCAGGATCTCGACCAGTCGTTTCGCCCGCAATTTCAAACATCCCCGCACCGGTCTTACCGATTGCATTCACAATGGTACGAATTTCTTTCCAACTTCCGGCTCGACTAGCGACCGGTTTTCGATCCGACGTTTCATGATTGTGCGAACGCGACGTAGTGAATCCGATTGCCCCAGCACGAACCGCTTCCTCCGCAAGGCGGGCCATGGTCGCTAATTCGTCGTCGTTGGCCTCTTCCTCAAACGCGCGCTGCCCCATGACATAAGTTCGCAGGGCGGAATGACCCATATAGCCAGCGTAATTTATCCCTTTGGGTAATCCATCAAGAACGTCCATGTATTCGGGATAGGTCTCCCAGCACCACTTAATCCCGGCCAGCATCGCATCTCGCGCAATATCCTCTGCTCGCTCCAGATTACGAAAAACCAGATCCGCTTCTGCTTCACGGCACGGCGCCAAAGTAAAACCACAATTGCCCATAACAACACTGGTCACGCCGTGATAGCAGGAACATGAGCCAATCGGGTCCCAAAAGATCTGAGCATCCATGTGGGTATGCCCATCGACGAAACCTGGTGAGACGACATGTCCCTCGGCATCGATCACCTCATCCGCCTTGCTTTCTAACCGTCCAATATGAACGATCGTTCCGTCCTTGATACCAATGTCCGCATAAAAGCCGGGGGATCCGGATCCGTCGATCACCATTCCGTTCTTAATCGCGAGATCGAGCTTCATGACACAGCCACCTAAAGGGACGTTGCAACGATCCTACCCGCACCGTTTTGTCATAGGAAGCCAGCTAGTCATTCATATTGATCGCCGTCTCCGTTTGCCCCGGGCCAGCACCGCTGTACTTCAGGGTTAGACCGCGCGATGATTTTGGGCAGATTGTTTGTCGCGCGACCCATTAACGCACGTACGAGTCATCGGCTTATCGATAATCGAGGGGACAGAATGAGTGATATCACCGCTTTTCGAGACGAAGTTCGCAGTTGGCTAGAAGAGTATTGTCCGGAGGGTGCTCGGGCCGGAGCGTCCGGCGAAACCGGTGACGCGATGCAACGATGGCGAGATGCCTTGATTGAACAAGGTTGGACCGTACCGCTGTGGCCCAAAGAGTATGGTGGTGGTGGTTTAGATCGGGCGCAAGCAAGGGTGCTCGCCGAAGAGCTCGGGAGGATAAGGGCTCGCCCAGCCATTATGGGTGGCATGGGGACGGGCATGCTTGGTCCAACGTTGTTGGAGTACGGTACAGAGGAACAAAAAAAGCGACATCTGATTCCTATCACGCGCGGCGAAACACGTTGGTGTCAAGGTTATAGCGAACCAGGTGCCGGTTCAGATCTTGCTGGCGTACAGACCAAGGCTGTCGATAAAGGCGATCATTTCCTCATCAACGGTCAAAAGATTTGGACGTCCGGAGCACAATTTGCCAATCGGATGTTTGCATTGGTTCGGACAGACCCAGATGCACCTAAGCACGAAGGCATCAGTTTCGTTCTATTGGATATGGATCAGCCTGGCATCACCGTCAAACCCATACGAACGATCGGAGGGAATTCGCCCTTTAACGAGGTTTTCTTCGACGACGCGATAGCGCAGAAAGAAGATCTCATCGGTGAACTTAACCATGGCTGGACCGTTGGTAAACGGCTACTTCAGCACGAGCGCTCGGGACAAGGCGGGTTGGGAGGCGTTGGTAGTAATCGTCAGTCGCCTCGCACTTTTGCTCTCGCCGATACCGCAAAGCAATACCGGGGTGAGAAAGAAGGCCGTATCGAAGACGCCGGTGTCCGCGATCGAGTACTTACCATAGGCATGAATCAAACTGCATTGCAGCTAACACAACGTCGAGTGATGGCCGAAAACCGCGGTGGCGAGACCATGAGCTTCGCGACCTCTATTTTTAAGTATGTCAGCACCAATCTTACCCAGGAATTAACCGACCTCCGCGCGCAAATGATGGGTACCCAAGGCATTGGCTGGGAGGGCGATTCGTTCGACCGAACAGAGTTGGACACCACCCGA
>DCBA01000058.1:0-3376 GCA_002313255.1 Gammaproteobacteria bacterium UBA1119
CGAAACTTTTTGATGGTTTCAACGCGTGCAAATTTGACATTCACCTTTTCGATCTCGCTATGCACGAGATCCTGGACTTCTTGAGTATGGCAAAGGCTCGTGTAGTTGGTGAACGGCACATCGTTATCTTGCGCATACTTCGTCACATTTTCATCATCAATCATGACCAGGCACGTCAAATACGGACGTTTGTCCCCCACCACCACAGCGTCGGTAACGTATGGCGAGAACTTTAGCTGGTTCTCGATCTCGCTCGGCGTGATGTTCTTACCCCCGGCCGTGATAATAATGTCTTTCATTCGGTCAATTATGTAGATAAAGCCATCGTCATCGATTCGGCCAACGTCACCGGTGTGAAGCCACCCTTGTCGAATCGTCTCGGCCGTTTTTTCTGCTTGGTTCCAATAGCCCTTGATGACACCAGGACTTCGGATGAGGATTTCATCCTCCTCGGAAAGTACAACTTCGACGTCCTCGATGGCCTTGCCAACGCTCCCGATTCGAAAATCGTCAAGCAGATTGGCAGTCGCAATGCCGGTGCATTCGGTTTGACCGTAGACCTCGTACATCGGCTTACCAATCGACCAGTACCAATCAATTAAATCCGGAGCGATCGGAGCCGCTGCGGTAGAAAGCCAGCGACATTTATCTATACCGAGCGCACGTCGGATATTACGAAAAACAAGGTTATCGAACACGAAGAACGCGCATTTCAGATAAAGAGGTACGGGTGCCAAGGTTTTCAAATACGCCGCGCGCTTTTGCCCAACCTTGAGACCAGCGTCGTACGCGACTCGACCGAGCCACGTGGCCTCCTTGAGCCTAATTGCTACGGTTGAAAACTGCTTTTCCCAAACCCTCGGTACAGCAAAATGGATCGTTGGTTCGACTTCTTGTAGATCTCGAACAACCGTCTCTGGACTCTCAACAAGGTTAATCACCGCGCGCGACTCAATCAAAGAAAACGTATAGAACATCCGACCAGCAACATGGGCTAGCGGCAAAAACCCGAGTTGTTCGTCGTCCTCGTGGATGCCGTAACAACTTTGCAAACATTGCATCATGAACATCATGTTTTGCTGCGTAATCATGGCGCCCTTGGGCGGCCCGGTCGTACCCGACGTATACGTGAGGACCATCAAATCGTCGGGTTTTGCCGCCTCTATTTCAGCGCGCCATCGGTCCGAGTTCGCTCGTGCATATTCACGACCCAACTCAAGCAATTGCTCGAACGATAGACACATCGGGTCGTCCAACTGCCGAAGACCTTCCATATCAAAAATGAACACCTTTTCGACCGACGGTGTTCTGTCACGGACCTCGAGAACCTTGTCTAACTGTTCTTCGTCTTCTGCAAAATAAAACCGCGTGGAGCTATCGGTGACGAGATATTCCACCTGATTTGGCGCATCCGTGGGATACACGCCATTAGTCACACCGCCTGCACAAATGATGCCTAGATCCGCAAACATCCATTCTTTGTTGACTTCCGACGCGATCGAACACACATCACCACGCCGGAGACCAAGGGACAGCAACCCTAGACCCACCAGTCGCGCGATGTCGCCGTAATCGCCCCAGCTGTACTCGTTCCAAATCCCAAAGTCTTTTTCGCGAATCGCTGTTTTCGACGCGTACTCGGTCACGCGCTGCCAGAACAACTGTGGAACCGTGGTGCAACCGTCGATCGTGGTTGTGGCGTTAGTCATCGCCAAGTTTTCCGTTGCTTCCAACGCCGGCGTCCGCGCACGCCCTGGTCCTTCATACCCAAATAGAATTCTTGAATATCGGTCGCCGCAGCTAATCGTTCGCAGGTGTCCTCCATCACGATGCGTCCAACCTCCATAACATAGCCATAATCCGAAATTGCCAAAGCCACCCGAGCATTCTGTTCGACCAAGAGCATAGTAACCCCCTGCTCTTTGTTCAGACGTACCACAATATCGGCAATTTCTTTAACCAACATTGGCGCTAACCCAAGCGACGGTTCATCCAATAACATAAGCCTTGGACGCAACATCAGCGCGCGACCTATCGCAAGCATTTGCTGTTGACCGCCAGATAAGTAACCAGCCGCCAAACTCTTACTTTCGCCAAGCGTAGGAAAATAATCGTAGACAAGGTCGAGGTCGCGCCGAACATGGCTTTGTCCATCGCGCCTGGTAAAGGCCCCCATTCGCAAATTTTCTTCGACCGACAAAAACGGAAACACCTCGCGTCCTTCCGGTACGTGCCCGACGCCTAGTCTCGCGACCCTGTCCGGGTCCCATGAAGTTATGTTTTCGTCCGCAAACACAACGCTTCCCTTCTGAGGGTCCATCGCACCACTGATCGTTTTCAGTACCGTGGTTTTACCTGCGCCGTTAGCGCCAAGGATGGTCACGATGGTCCCCGATTCTACGTTCAAGGACACCCCTCGGATCGCCATAATGGGTCCGTAGTAGGTCTCAATATTCCGTAATGCGAGCAACGCCACATTAATCCCCCAGGTATGCCCGCAACACGTCGGGATGGTTCTGTATCTCGATTGGCGTGCCCACCGCAATGACGGCACCGTCGGTAAGCGCTAGAACACGGTCAGACACCTGGTTCACTAAATTCATATCGTGCTCAACCATCACGACGGTAATGCCCAATTCCTCGTTAATGTCCTCGATCCAAAACGAAAGGTCCTCTGTTTCCTCGGGATTTAGGCCGGAAGAAGGTTCATCGAGCAAGATTAATCGCGGCCCAACGCAGAGCGCTCGCGCGATTTCAACCATCTTCCTTACACCGTACGGAAGATTTCCGATGATCTGTTCTCGGTAGGATTGTAGATCCAACAAGTCAATGACGTTCTCGACTTGTTGACGGAACCCTAGTTCCTGAGCCCGCACTTTGGGTAGAAACAGCAATTCCTCCCACAGCGTGGTCTTGCGATGGACGTGATGCCCAATGAGTAAATTCTTTAGAACAGTCTCGTGCTCAAAAAGCTCCGTGTTCTGAAAGGTGCGCGCTATCCCGCACTCGGCGATCTGGTGCGGCGCAAGACGCGTGATGGGGTCGCCATCGAAAGTGATCGAGCCCGCATCCACGTCGTAGAGACGACTTACCAAATTAAAAAGCGTGGTTTTGCCGGCACCGTTGGGACCAATAATGCTGTACACCTCACCCGCAACCACTTCAAAAGAAACGTCGCGAACGGCATGCACGCCGCCAAAACTGATCGAAACGTTATCCGCGGCCAGCAACGTCAATGGACTCGTTCCGTTCGTAAATAGGATTTTTGGCGTTTATAGGTCGACTTTCGGTACAAGGGAAATTCGCTAAAAAAGAGCCGAATTTTGACCCAGCGCCCGAAGATCCCCAGCGGCTCGTAAACAAGAAACAGGACCAA
>DCBA01000058.1:3783-4493 GCA_002313255.1 Gammaproteobacteria bacterium UBA1119
CCCTGCGGCAAGAGACCAATAAAGATAGCGCCGTAAATAACCCCGTGCATCGATCCTAAGCCGCCAACGACCACCATCAACAGCAGCTGGATTGAGATCAGTATCGTAAACGCGTCCGGAGCTAGATAGCCGATCTTATGAGCGAATAACGCTCCCGCAAGACCAGTAAATCCAGCCGATACGGCAAACGCCGTCGTCTTGACCTTCGCCAAATGAATGCCCATTGCCTGAGCCGATATTTCTGAATCGCGAATCGCAATCATGGCACGCCCCGTTGGCGACCGGAGCAGATTGAGGGCAACAAACAACGCTCCAATTAATACCACCAGCACTAGAAAATAGAACGCTCGGGGCGTCCCGAGCGACCAGGAAAATAGCTCTGGTTCAGGTACCGCCATACCCCGATGGCCCCCAGTAACGGATTCCCAGTGCTCCAACACTTTTTGTACGATCTGGGCAAATGCCAACGTGGCGACCGCTAAATAAATCCCCGTCATGCGTAACGAGGGAATCCCCACAATCGCGCCAACAATCACGCATACGGCGGTCGCGCCGATGAGCGAGACAACAAAGGGGGCTCCTTGGGTCATGAAGTACGCGTGAGCGTACGCACCGATGGCTAAAAAAGCCGCATGGCCTAGACTCACCAGCCCGGTGTAGCCGACCAGTAGCATCAAACCAATGCCGGCAATCGCGTAAATAAAGACCAA
>DCBA01000013.1 GCA_002313255.1 Gammaproteobacteria bacterium UBA1119
GGAACAACGTTCGAATTTTCGGTATTGGCCCACTGCTCCGCCACCCAAGCATGGTCAGCGTGCAAGTCAAGATTCCAGCCGTTAGTCAACGGAATGTTGTAGTCCAAAGACAGCGAAGCGCTGTTTTCGGGGGAGTAGACGAGATCATTGCCTTTAGGACTCGCACCCCCGTCTGACGGCCCCGCTGACACCTCCGTCCTGACGGAATCGCCGGCAAGCCGAACGATAAACGAATCCGTTATAAACGCACTTATCTCGAGCTCGAAGCCGCTAATGTCCGCCCCGCCGCTGTTGAAATTGTATACGCTGAGCGGATTATCTATCGCGATTTGCGGATCGTTCTCGACAATGATCATGTCGGCCCAATCGAGCACGTAGGCTGATGCGACTATCCGAACCCGACCGTCCAACACGGTCGTTTTAAGACCCACCTCGTAGTTTGTTACTTCGTCCCCATCGAAGAATCGACGACTTCGAGCAAGCAGTTTGCCTTCTTCCATCAAGGTGACTCTTTCCGCATTACCAGCCGCCGCCGCGTCTACGATCATGATGTCGTACTGTCGGGCGTTGAACTCCATGTGGTGGTTGACGTTGCCCGGGCGAAAACCCGTGGCATAGTTCACGTACACCAGCAGTTCGTCCCTTGGCCGCCACGACAACACGACCTTGGGCGACACCGGGGTGTCGTCGGTGCCCGACTGGGTGTTATCGAAGTATTGATCGAGTTGAGAGATCCGCAAGCCAGCTGTAATCTCAAGCTCGCCGGAGAGATCGTTGGTGAGGTCATAGGTGAACTCGCCGAACACGGCAAATTCTTCCAGTGAGTCGGTATGGGTGTTCGCGGGCGCCGCCAACAGCGTATCGAAACGGACACCAAAGGCCTCGCGGCCGGGGAAGTACGAGCCCTTCTGCTGGTTTTGGGTGTGGTCGTCACTATCTTTCCAGAACGCGCCGACAGTCCAACGTATACGCTGATCACCCGGTGAGACCAACCGGAATTCCTGGACCACTCTCTCACTCCACGAATCTCCGAAGTTCGTCAAAGCCTGCAGGTTCATCATGTCCGGAATAAAACTCCCCGGAGCACCGAGATTAAGAATACCGGGGAACCATGGACACAACCCGTAGGACAATTCAGGCGCGCAACCCTGATGCCCCGCCGCTTCGCTCGCACCGCCGTAGTAAGCGTCTAGACCCCAGACCGATGCGTACGGGAACGCGCCCACCGAGACGACATCCCGGTCCGTGACGGACGTCATCGATGTAAAGTTCCCCCATTCAAGATCGGCTTCAATCACTAGGCTAAGGATCTGAATATCGTCCATGGAGTGTTCGGGAAAACCCGGCATAAACGGCGCGTAGGAGGTGAACGCCGCCTGCGTGGTTGATGGGCCAGACGTGCTCTGTTCGCTGTTAAAGATTGTGCCTTGAACACTAACGCGTTCGCCTTCGAGGCGGAGAGCCGCACGGAAGCCCTTCCGAGTCGCGACATTCACGTCCTCCTCGTATGGATCGAGAGCATCAATGAATCCGGCCGTATCGGCATCCCAAACGGTCAAACGGAACGCAGCGCTATCACCGATTGGAAGATTGACCATCGCATCGATCCGGCTCGAATTGTCTTCGGATTCCTTCATGCCGCCGTAACTTACATTGACGGCCGCATCGAAACCGGTGGGGTCCGGTTCCTTATATAAATAGCGGATGGTGCCGCCCTGAGAGCCCTCGCCAAAGAGCGTGCCCTGCGGACCTTTAAGCACTTCGATTCGTTCGATGTCGAAGGTGGTACCACTCATTTGTTTATTAGGACCAAGAGCCGCAGTGACTGGGGTTCCGTCCAGGTAAACGCCGATGGTGGCACCCGTTGGGTAATACCCTGTCCCACCAGTCTGCGACGTGACACCACGCACCGTGAATCGGTTATTGCCGTCCGCCATCCCTGCCATGCCCAAGCCCGGCACCATCGTGTAGATGTCCGACATGCTCTGAGCACCTAGGTCTTCGACCATGGACTCGGTGATGGCGCTGATCGCCTGGGGGGTGTCCATCAGATTGGTTTCACGGTAGGTCGCCGTCACAATGATCTCTTCGATCGCTCCATCCGCCTCCTCTTCCGCCGCCGATGCAACCGGAAGGAATGAAGCCGAAAGAAGCAATGCAGACGCCAAGACTGAGAACCGCGTACTAACTGTCCGTACTACATCATCCATGAAAATCTCCCCGTCTACGTGTTACTAAATATTCCCGCGCAATATCAAATCTTTCAAAACAATGGCTCAAACGCGTGATCCATTAGCGGTGGATCCCATATGTCTTTTGATCGTGGCCGCTCGGACATAACCTGTCAAGTTGACGTAGGAATGTGTAACGACGTGGATACAGAGTCAGACAAACTTTGGATGGCTACAACTCAACAATACGGATGAAGTGAAGACTATGAGTCTCGCTGACTACAACAACGTGTATCCCGACGTCGACAACCTCATCGAGGCGGTCAAGAAATACGACCTCTTCGAACACGTGGCTGAACTCGAGGCGTACGGTCTGACTGTCGTACCTGCTGAAAAAATGCGAGTGAGTAATGGCTTTGTCGACCGGTTACGCGATGCCATCCTTCGCGTCTGCGAGAAGCGCAACAGCGTCGAGCTCGGGGATTACCGAACCTCGACGGCCAATCAAACCCAGGTGGGCGGCAACAGTTGGGATCTGCTGGAAGAAGATGAAGTATTTATCGAGGCCGCGACCAATCCCGTCAGAGCTTTGACGCCGCAACAGCGTATGCGAACTTCTCCATATCCGTATCCTGCTCCGGCGTCGCAGTGTGGAAAAACAGGTCCGCTCCAAGTAACTGACGCATTCCCTCCGGTGCAGTTGCCATGTAGGCCTCGTCTTTCAGGAGGTACGTAAAGTCGTCGATGGGCTGAGTGTAGAGTCGCTGATAGGTTGCGTGCAGGACCGTTCGCGTCCCTGGAATTTTGCGAGGATAAGAGCCGTGCCATATCGCGCCGTCCCAGACCGCCACGTCACCCTTTTCCGTCTCGATCGGCACGCTTTGTGCACCGTCGACTTCGTCAGCAGTGGGCGTTCGACGCATAAGATGCGATTCGGGTACCACGCAGGTCGAACCACCGGCCTCGGTCATGCCCTCACACGCAAAACAAAAGGTTACTAATAGATTGTGCTCGGGGAATGGTGTCGGAATCCAATTCTGATCCGCATGCAAATTAAGCCCATCGTCGCCGTCGCGCTTGATACTGCCAACGAAACGGCCACCGCGCATCGCCTTACCGACGCTGAACTCTGCAAATGCCATGATCTTTGGTAACGTCGCAACCCGGTCTACGGCGGGGTGTCTGCCGAGTAGTAGCACCGCAGATTCCCGCACCCCTCGATCGTCATCTTCCGACTTTTTCGACAGCGTATGGATGGCCTCTCGTAATTCGTCCATGAGCGAAGGCGGTGAAGCCTCGCGGATGATCGCGTAGCCATGTTTTCGGAAATGTTCGACCGCATCCCCAAGGCCGAGTTCATCGATGCGAGGCCGCAACTCGTCGGATACTTCGTACGGTCCGATCGAAAAGGCCGCTTGCGTGGTGACGCGTTCCGAAACCGTTGTCTCATCTTTTGCCATTGCCGGTCCTCCATGACGCGTCAGCCGATCTTAGCAGCTGATAAAACCCTAAAAAAGGAAGTCGGACCGGAATTCTTTGTTCGCGGAACGTAACGTATTGACGCGTTGCTCGTCTTGGAAGCTATCGCTAACACCTTTCTTTTCGAACCTGCGATTAACGTTGATGAAACGAGAAAAACCGCACGCTGCCCTCATGGTTTGGCCCCACCCGCAGGAGATGCAATCATGGCCGCTATCTGAGAACACGGGGACAAATAGGCATGACCGACGAAAATTTACTGATCGAGCGGCTCGCGATTGAAGATGTCTTCGCACGGTATGCGCACACGGCCGACGGTTACGACGCCGACGGCTGGGTTGGCTGCTTCACTGAGGACGGCATCTTCGAGATTGAATCCGACAGCAACCGAACCCAGTTTATAGGCCGGCAGGCGCTGCATGACTTCATATGCGCACACATCCGCTTGCTCCCCAGCACCCGCCACGTCATGACCAATCATCTCGTCAATATTGAGGGAGATCGTGCCCGACATCGCTGCACAGTGACAGGAATGCTGAGTCGGCCCGAGAAGGTGTACACGTTCATTTCAGGGTGGTACGAGAGCACGCTCGAAAAGGTCGCCGGCGAATGGAAGATCAAACACCGGATCGCGCACGCGGACAACGGTGCCACTTTCATCGACGGAGAACTCGCCGTTCATATCAAACCGTTGCTGGACTGGATGGCTGCGAACGGCACTGCCGCATAACGATGCGCGGCTCATTATGGAGGCCTTCCCGAGACCTCGCCCTGCCAACGCTACATACCCACACCTGCCCCGGTTGGAGGTGACGACACGGGATAGATATTTAGTAGTAAAGAGCAATGTCTCACTGTTACCTCGCGAGGCAGGACAGGTTTCAGCGATAGGCGCGGGTTTTTTGGTTATCAGACGTCTTCTATTTCTTTTGGTTCTTCCCGTTGAGTGCCTATACGTGCGTACGATAGTCTCGCCGAATGGCGCGTAAAACTTAATGGTCAGTTGTAGGAGGGAGTAGTGGCAACAGCGATTATCGAATGCACATGCGGCAAATGCTCGATTACGTTA
>DCBA01000053.1 GCA_002313255.1 Gammaproteobacteria bacterium UBA1119
GAGTTCCTGGGCGGTGCCAGCGAGAAAATGGCTGGCAAGGATAGCGATATCGGGTTTGCGGTCGCGTAGAGCTGGAACGTGTATGCGAATCACGTTAATTCGATGGTATAGGTCGTCGCGAAATCGGCTGTCTAGAACAAGAGACTCTAGATTTCGGTGGGTTGCTGTAATGATACGCACGTCTACGCTGATATTGTGGCGTCCGCCAACTCGATAAAAGCTTCCTTCGGCGAGCACGCGCAGTAAGCGAGTTTGAGCAGGCAACGGCATATCGCCAATTTCGTCGAGAAAAAGGCTGCCTCCATTGGCTTGTTCAAAGCGACCGGCGCGCTGTTCAGTGGCACCGGTGAATGCTCCCCGCTCGTGTCCGAACAGTTCAGATTCGATCAGCTCACTCGGTATGGCAGCCATATTGAGGGCGACTAATGGACCGGTGGCTCGAGGACTGTGATCGTGGAGGGCTTGGGCAACGAGCTCTTTTCCGCTGCCACTTTCACCCGTGATCATTACGGTTGCCGTCGATTGCGTGAGGCGTCCGATTGCTCGGAATACTTCTTGCATCGCCGGCGCTCGACCCACAATACCGTTGGCGGAAGGCTCCGCATCCAGCTCAATGGGATCTTGTCGTAGATGGGTTTGGTTTGCCGCACGTCGGACTGTGGCGACGATATCGTCGATGTCAAAAGGCTTAGCGACATATTCGAAGGCGCCGCGCTCAAATGACGTGACGGTTGTTTCGAGATCTGAATGCGCCGTCATAATAACGATCGGTAAATTTTCAAACCGGGCGTTTACCTCGGATAAAACATCGAAACCATCGGTGCCGGGCATGCGGATGTCGGAGACGATCACGTGAGGTTGTTGGGCGCTTTTAAGCGCATCGAGCAGTAGCTCGCCGTTCGCGAAATCCCGGGTAGTGAATCCGGCCTTTTCAAATGCGCGATTGAGCACCCAACGAATGCTATCGTCGTCGTCGACGACCCAAACGATTAGATTAGCCATGTCTGGGTTGCTTAAGCGGTAGATACATCTCGAAGGTGGTCAACCCTGGAGCGCTTGTGCAGTCAATGATTCCATGGTGGTGATCGACAATCGCTTGAGTTAGCGCTAAACCTAAGCCGTGACCGTTGGCTTTACTAGTAATCATAGGAAAGAAAATTTGATCCATAATATCGGGTGGAATCCCCGGACCGTTGTCACTAATCGCAATCCTGATGGCTAGTGGATGAATCCGCTTCCCAATCGTGAATCTGTGCACGACGCTTGTCGTTAAGGTAATGACCGGGTTAGTGGTTGCCTCGAGTGCGGCACGGGCATTTCGTACGATATTTAGGGTTGCTTGGACAAGTTGCTCAGAATCCGCTTCAAGATCAGGGACGCTAGGATCGTAGTCGCGCACAAATTCGACTGCTGCATCGGCGCGATTGGTCCCCCTTATAGCAGCGCTCTCTAGCGCAATCACGCGCTCCAGGATCTGGTGAATATTGACCTGGGTGAACGACGGCGCTTTGTTCGGGCCGAGCAATCGGTCGACCAAATTGCACAATCGGTCGACCTCACTCATGATGACCGCGGTGTATTCGTGTTGTTCAGTCGAAAGCTCCGCCTGCAACAGTTGAGCCGCTCCGCGGATGCCCCCGAGGGGATTTTTTACTTCGTGTGCAAGACCACGAACGAGTTCTCGAGTCGCGCGTTGAGCTGTGCGGTTTTGATCTTCACGATTAATTTGTTTGAAGCGGTCCAGTGGTTCGATTTCAATGAGCACGCGTCCATTCTGTAGAGGAGAGATGGAATAGTTTGCCGTGATTTTTTCTCCTTTCGACGTTATCAGTAATGACGTTTCTCTTTTCGTAAACGGCTGATCGGAGGCAAGGTTGGTTCTCAATGCCGTTGCCGCTAGATGTGGGTCTTTGAACAAGCTGGAAAACGGCGCTCCCAACGATCGGGTTAGGCTCTGACCAGATAGCGATTGAGCGGTTTGGTTTAGGTAAACCACAGACAATTCCTCGTCGAGAACAATGACCGCCGCTTTAAGATGGTCAAGAACGTTGTTTGAGTCGATTATCACGAATACTTTAAGCCAGATGCTCACTAACAGCGCAAAATTTGGAAGAGTTAAAGTGAATCGCGCGAATAACTAACATCGTCATATATGTAATTCATAGGGTCAGGCCTTGCCTATAAGTTAAGAGGCCAAACGTGCACTAAAATAGAGCAGTATGGGCACCCCCGTCAATATCGCTTGCGAGGCGCACCAAAATGGCACATTAGGGACTTTCAGCATAGTCCGAGACTGGAACCAACGTAACGATTGGACTCACCTTTGCTATTTACGTGATACCCGGATGACGAGTTGGATATCGTGGTGTTCATGGCTAGTTTCGAGCACGGTGTGGCCATGCACGCGGCACCAAGCCGGAATATCTTCGAGCGACCCAGGATCTGTAGTAAGAACCTTGAGAATCGTTCCGGGAGTCAGCTGTTTGATTCTCTCCTGCGTACGAATGACGGGGAGAGGACAAAGAAGTCCACGCGCATCGACAATCTTGATCGGTTGGTTAGGAGCCGACATGCCAGCTAGGTTCGAGTTCGTTCGGCGCCATGGGGGTCACCTCGATATCGCGGGTTAGGCCGGTTGCGGACGCGACCGTCACCAATAGCTTGTCGGCGGCCCTTCCTTGACTGTATCGAGCCACAATGCGTGCGGCGAGTTCGATATCAGTCGTCGTCGGGCTACCATCGATCAGCGCGAGTGGACCGGGATAGTCGGTAACAACAAGGTGAGTGAACTGATTGCGGTACCCGGCTAAGAATCGATTTTCACCTTCCTCGCGACCGATAATTAGCTTGAAGTGAGGCCTTGGCCGTATATGCCGACCTATTTTTAGTAGCATGATGTCGTCCAATTGGTAGTCCCTTGAGTCTCGAGCCTCCCAAAGGTCCCGGAGTTTGTTTGAATACGTTTCATCGGTGAGAAAACAACATCCGCCCGCAGGCTGTGCATAGTCGCTAAAACCAAATTTTTCGGCGAGTTCCATTTGTGGTTTCCGGCTACGCCCGTGAAACCCGAATAATTGGTCGCGGTTTACCCAACCTTCTCGTTCCGGAAGAGTTGGTGGCAGGTTGAGTGCGCACAGTGGCCGTAGAAGTCTGTCGTTGGCGCCGGACTCCTTGGCAATGATCGGCATCGTTTCCCGCCGTTGGGATTTAGGTCGTTGGCCGATCACTTCGCCTGTCAAAACGAAATCGAAATCCAGATCGTCTATCAGGCCAAGTTCTAGAGTTTTACCTACCATGAAGATTTTGCAGTCGAGACAAGGGTTAAGGTTCTGGCCGTAGCCGTGTCGGGGATGCAAAACAACGTCTTTGTAGTCCTCGGAGATGTCGATTATGTGTAATTTGATACCAAGTTGTTCTGCCACCCACAAAGCATTGTTGCGTTTGGGCTTTTCGTGTTTGCGATCGCGAATCGAGTGGGTATGCCCTTCGACGCAAAAACCGGTAAAAAAGTTGACCCCTTCAACATGAATGCCTTGTTCCTGTACGACGCGTGCGGCGAGCATCGAGTCGAGTCCACCCGAAATGAGTGCGACAGCTCGGCGTTGAGGTCGAGGGATCGAGCGCATGAATGGTATTTTAAACTATATTCTCAGTTGGTCGGTCAATTGAAAGCAGTACTGCAACGGGTAACCAAGGCTCAGGTATCGGTGGGGGACGATGTCGTTGCCGAAATCGGTCCGGGACTATTGATTTTCCTAGGCGTCGTCAGAGGCGATACGAAAGAAACGGCTGTATGGATGGCACGCAAGACTCTTTCGATCCGTATTTTTGCTGACGAGAAACACGCTATGAACCTATCTGTTGTCGATGTCGCTGGAAGTCTGTTGGTGGTCTCTCAATTTACGCTAGCCGCAGAAACTAGGCGCGGAAACCGTCCTAGCTATAGCTCGGCCGCAGAGTCTGCTGATGCTGAACGGTTATACGAGCACTACGTCGAGACGTTGCGGTGCGAAACGAATCAAGTCGAAACGGGATCATTTGGTTCTGATATGCGGGTTACGCTCGAAAATGACGGGCCGGTTACGATTCTTCTCGACCACGAGTAGCGAAACGCGACAGGAAGATTCCAAGTTCGAATAGCGCCCACATCGGGATGGCCAACAGAACTTGGGATATCACATCGGGGGGCGTTAAAAGCATGCCGAGAAAGAAGCATCCTACCAACACATAAAGTCGTTTCTCTGCCATGGATTCAGGCGAAGCGAAACCTGTCATGACCAACAGAACCGTAGCGATGGGGATTTCGAACGCGAGCCCGAACGCAAGGAACATCTTAACGATGAAATCCAGGTACGGACTGATGTCCGTCATCCACGTTACGAATTCCATATTAACGCTCGCAAAAAAACCGAACACCAGCGGGAAGACGAGGTAATAGGCGAATGCGGTGCCTAAGTAAAAAAGAGCAATGCTGGAAACAAGCAACGGAATTGCAAAGTGTTTCTCACGTAAGTAGAGACCAGGGGCGATGAACCCCCAAGCCTGGTGGAGAATCACGGGCATCGCGAGAAAAACAGCCGCCAGGATCGCCAGCTTGAACGGTGTTAGAAAGGGCGAGGCGACGTCGGTTGCGATCATCGTGCCACCTTCGGGAAGATGCGCCAGCAACGGCGCGGCGATGAATTCAAAGATGAGCGCATTAAAGTAGAAAGTCGGTATAAAAAGCAGGACAACGACTATTAGCGACTTGAGAATACGGTTACGAAGCTCGAGCAGGTGTGAGAGAAAAGGTCGTTCATCGTTGTCGACAGACTGATCGTGATCGGCTGAGGATTTTTCGGTCTCAGGATTGGTGGCCTCGTCAGCCACCGGCGGTTGCCCCCTCTTTATCGTCTGTGGTGGCGTCAGAGGTTAGCTGCCGCGCGATGGGATCGATAGAGTCCGTAACCCCATCCATTTCGGTCTTTACGTCCTGTTCCAAGCGGTTGATTTCTTCTTTGATCTGTTCGTCGTGTAATTGACGACGAATATCGTCCATGCCGACTTCGTGTTCTATTTCAGTTTTGACGCTGTAATAGCTCCGTCGTAATCGGCCGAACCAAAGTCCTAGCGTTCGAATTGCCGTGGGTAAACGCTCCGGCCCGAGCACCACCAACGCGACGGCGCACACAAGCACGAGTTCCGGGAACGCAATATCAAACATTCGTATCCTGTTTGGGCGTATCGTCAGAGTCGGTTTCGCTGGAAACGTTTTCCGCGACACCAGCATCCGTAGAATCGGTGCTGGCTTCCTCCTCGTTGTTGTTGCCGGACATTGCGGATCGAAAGCCTTTGATAGCGCCACCAAGGTCGGAGCCTAAGGTCTTAATTCGTTTGGCACCGAAAATAACAATGACGATCGCAAGTATGATCAGTAATTCTGTGGGACCAGGCATGGCGATCTTCCTCTCGTTTTACGAGTGACCGACCATTATAGACCCCTGGCGCAAACGTTATTGGGTCGTGGAAAGAACGACGGGAGCGGCAAATTAACCGCGACCCACCAGAACTGAACCTACCAACGTTGCGGCAATACCCGCGGTTGCGGTCATGTTATCTCCGCCTATAGCGATCACCTCCATGAACGATTCCCAAAGTAATCCCAAACCCGCAACCACTAACACCGCGCCAGCGACGCGCGCGCGTCGTCGTCGTCGTCGTTCCGAAAGTAGCGCCGAGGTGAGATTTTCCATGGCTTGTTTTTGTTCGACCGCGAGACGTCCCAGCTCGGGCAATTGACGCGAGCCCGTTATGAGCAGCTCGGGAATGCGTGGAAGGAGCTCTATAAGCCCGGGTCCTTGATCTACTACCGTTTTGAGTATGGCTCCAGGACCGTAGTGTTCACGCATCCATTTTTCCATGAAGGGTTTTGCCGTTGCCCACAAATTGAGATCTGGGTATAGCTGTCGTCCCAGGCCCTCGATGTTCAATAGCGTTTTCTGTAATAACACCAATTGCGGTTGGACTTCCATGTCGAACCGACGAGCAGCCGAGAATAGGGCGATTAAAAAGGATCCAAACGATATCTCTGCCAGGGGGCGCTGAAAAAAGGGTTGACACAACTGCCGAATCGTCGATTCGAATTCGCGCGCATCGGTCTTAGCGGAGATCCAACCGGATTCAGTGTGGAGTTTCGCGATCTCAGCGTAGTCTTCGTTGAAGAAAGCGACGATATTCCGCGCGAGGTAGGCCTGATCCTCTTTGGTCAGTTGTCCGATGATGGCGCAATCGATAGCGATGTAGCTGGGGTTGGCCGGATCGGAAACGTCGACGAAAATGTTTCCAGGATGCATGTCGGCATGAAAAAAGTTGTCGTTGAATACCTGTACGAAAAAAGTTTCGACACCGCGCTCAGCTAATTTTTTTAGATCTGTCCCACGCCTGCGTAAAGTTTCGAGGTCCGATATCGGCACGCCCTTAACCCGCTCCATGACAAGTACGTTCACAGAAGACAAATCGTCGTAGACCTTCGGTACGTACAATAAAGGCGACGTTTCAAAATTTCGTTGTAACCGGACTGTGTTTGCCGATTCCCGCAATAAATCGAGTTCTGCAAGGATCGTTTTTTCGTAATCCTCAACAACGCGAATCAAGTGCAATCGGCGGGCATCGGAAAAAAAACGTTCGAGCAACTTTGCCAATGCGAGGATGAGAGCCAGGTCTTTTTTAATGACTCCTGCGATACCGGGCCGTATGACTTTGACGACAACTTCTTCGCCGCTAGTCAGGGTGGCCTCATGCACTTGTGCAAGTGACGCGGAGGCGAGGGGTTGCTCCGAAAAAGTCGCGAAAGAGTCTGTAAGAGGTCGCCCGATCTCCGTTTCGATCGTGGAAATGGCCATCGCACTTGGGAATGGCGGGACTCGGTCTTGGAGGCGCGCGAGCTCGTCGGCGTATTCTTCGGGCAACAAATCTCTTCGCGTCGAGAGGAGTTGTCCAAACTTGATGAACACGGGTCCTAGGCGTTCGATAGCAAGCCTGCATCGTTTTGCTTCTGAGATCTGGGGAGTAGGAAGCAATGACGTGGGAAACAGATACCGTGTCCAATGGTCTATTTGTAATGCTTGTGGAATCGTATCCAGCCGATACCGCAGAGCAGTCGTGAGAATCTGTACTCCTCGACGTAGCGGAATCAACGTTCTTCTGCCTCTTTGAGACGTTTTTGTAACGCTTCAACGGCCGATGTTAATTCTTCGATTGAAGATTTGAGTTGGTCGATCTCGGCTCGGTTTGCGGCACCGGTAGTACGCCGGACGACCTCGTTTGCCAGGCCCTCGACTGCCGATCGCATCGCGCCCACGCCTACTTCGGCGGCAGAGCGCATCTGATCAGTTAATTGTTGTGCCTCCAGCGCCGGCTTGAAGACGCGTCGAAAGTCTTCCAGTAACGTCAAATCACCGTCAAGCGAGACCACATCGGTCTGTTTTCCCAGCATGACTTCAAAGATTCCCGAAATCGAACCGCTCACCTTTAGGTCTGGGGTAGGATCAATATTCCCGAGGACTCTCGCCTTACCCCCGGTGAATCGAAATGACAAATTCAACCCGGTGGCGTCAATCACTATGCACTTTTCGTCGAGCCTCTCGATGGCTTCTCTGGCGCCGTCGTCGAGGCTATTTTTGGCGCGCAGTACGGCTTCAATCGCGGCGGCAGTGGTGGATTCAATGAGGGTCATTTTTCAGCTCGATGAATGGCGACTAAGCCGCCCAATAAATTTTCGTAACGAACTTCAGGGAAACCGGCGTCCGTGATTATGCAGTTTAGTTCCGATTGATTCGGATGTACGTCTATCGACTCTATTAGGTAGCGATAGGACGCGGAATCCCCCGCGATCAGTTGACCTGCAATGGGCCAAGACTGCTGATAAAACCTGTAGGCTCTTTTCAGCAAAGGGTGGGTTGTCTTAGAGAACTCGAGAATGACGAGGATTCCACCAGGTTTCAAGATACGGTGACACTCGGACAGTGCGCAGTCCTTATTCGTCATATTGCGTAAACCAAATGCGATAGTAATTGCATCGAAATAGCAGTCCGAAAAAGGTAACTTTTCAGCATCTGCGACTGTCGTTTGAATCCATGCATAACCTGAATCGATGAGCTTATCGCGACCAATATTGGTCATTGATTCGTTAATGTCCGCGAGAATTACTTGGCCTTCGTGACCGACCACATCGGCTAGAAGACCGCAAAGATCGCCTGTACCACCAGCGACATCAAGTACCTTTGATCCCGGTCTTAACGATGTGGTCTCGATGGCGATACGCTTAAAAATTCGGTGGAGTCCAAACGACATCACGTCGTTCATGACGTCGTAACGATCGGCGACGGTTCGAAAAATATTTCCCACGCGTCGGGTTTTTTCGTCAGGCTCGACGAAATCGTAGCCGAAATTCACTCGATCCTCATTCACGATTCGACCTCTGGTTTCCACTGTCCGACGGGAATCGTGGGTAATCGGGACGCATTAGCTGACCGCAATTCAACAATGTATTTTTGCCAGTATTCTTCTTTGTGACGGGATAGATCTGCGAGGTAGTCCCAAGAATAGATGCCGGTGTCGTGCCCATCACTGAAAACAATTCGTAGCGCATAATTCCCAATCGATTCCATCGAATCGATGCCGATGTGTTTCTTTCCCGTTTGTAGCTTCCGTTCTGACTCGGAATGGCCGCGGACCTCGGCCGACGGCGAGTACACCCGTAGAAGTTCTGCCGGTAAAAGCGAGTCGAAGCCATCGGCATAACAAAGTTCGAGCGTTCGGGACGCAGCGTGGTACGTGATGGATTGGGGATTCACGGGCTCACCTACAAGATATACCGCGACAGATCTTGATTGGTAACCAAGCTCTCCAAGTGGTCGTTAACGTAGGCCGTGTCGACGTGAAGTGAATTGGTTGTATCCCCGGCGCTGAACGAAACCTCGTCCATCAGACGCTCCATGACTGTGTGCAACCTGCGTGCACCAATGTTCTCTGTATTTTCGTTTACCTGCCAGGCGAGCTCAGCAATTCGCGTTAGCGCTTCCTCAGTGAAGGTAACCTCGATTCCTTCGGTGCCAAGCAATGCAACGTACTGTTCGATGAGAGACGCATGTGGTTCCGTAAGGATTCGATTGAAATCCGAGGGCGTTAGTGGGTGCAGTTCCACGCGAATTGGTAAGCGTCCTTGAAGCTCGGGTATAAGGTCGGATGGTTTGGCTAGATGGAACGCACCTGAGGCGATGAAGAGAATGTGATCGGTACGGATCATCCCGTACTTAGTCGAAACCGTGCAGCCTTCAATAAGCGGCAATAGGTCTCGCTGGACGCCCTCCCGCGAAACGTCGGCACCGACGTGATCAGACCTCCGGGTGACTTTGTCAATTTCATCTAAGAAGACGATGCCCGTTTGTTCCACGGCTTCAACGGCCTGGGCCTTGATCTCGTCTTCGTTCACCAGCTTTACTGCTTCTTCTTCACGGAGACGACGATAGGCGTCCCGTATTTTTAGCCGGGCACTCTTTGTTTTACCTGTGGGCAGACTCGAGAACATATTTTGCAGCTGGCTGGTCATTTCCTCCATTCCTGGAGGCGCCATGATCTCCACACCTATTTGTGCGGTCTCAACATCAATTTCTATTTCGCGATCATCGAGTTCTCCTTCGCGAAGTTTTTTTCGAAATTTCTGCCGGGTGTCTGAGCCCTTTTTCTCTCCGTTGTCATCACTCGGCGTTGTTCTAGGTTCCGGCAAAAGTGCGTCGAGAATCCGCTCCTCGGCGGCGTCGTCGGCTCGGTGCTGGACCTTTTCCAGCTCGGTTTCACGCAACAATTTTACCGCCACGTCTGCAAGATCACGGACGATCGACTCGACATCTCTGCCGACATAGCCGACTTCAGTGAATTTTGTTGCTTCAACTTTCATGAAAGGAGCGTTGGCAAGCCGCGCTAGTCGTCGGGCGATTTCGGTTTTACCCACCCCCGTGGGACCGATCATTAAAATGTTCTTTGGAGTGACCTCCTCCCGTAAATCCTCGTTGAGTTGCATACGGCGCCATCGATTGCGCAAGGCGATCGCGACCGCTCGCTTCGCGTCGTCCTGGCCAACGATGTGGTGGTCGAGTTCGTGGACGATTTCTCGAGGAGTCATCATGATTTAGCGTCGAGAGTCTCGATGGTGGTTGAGTGATTGGTGTAAACGCAGATCTCGGCGGCGATCGCCAGCGCTCTGGAGACGATCTCTTCAGCATTCAGTTCGGTGTTATCGAGCAAAGCCTTGGCTGCAGCTTGAGCATAAGGACCACCCGAACCAATGGCGATGAGTCCGTCTTCGGGTTCTATCACATCGCCGTTGCCGCTGATGATGAGCGAGGATTCTTCATCAGCAACAGCCAGCAAGGCTTCGAGTCGGCGGAGCGCCCGGTCCGCACGCCAGTCTTTTGCTAATTCGACAGCAGCTCGAGTGAGGTTACCCTGATATTTATCCAAGTTAGCCTCGAACCGTTCGAATAGGGTAAACGCATCGGCCGTTCCGCCGGCAAAGCCTGCGATCACACGGTCCTCAGATAAGCGCCGGACTTTCCGGGCATTACTTTTCATGATCGTGTCGCCTAGTGAGACTTGACCATCACCCCCTAGGGCCACTTTGCCTGGTCGACGAACAGATACAATGGTCGTACCGCGAAATTGTTCCATGAGAGCCCATTAACTGACGGGGTCCATCCATAGTGGGGAGCAAAAGCGCGAAATTCAACCGTCGCGAGGAGGACGCTGGAGTACCAGCGCTGATATTTTCTTGGTTCTGAGCTCCGACATGGCCTTGCGGGTTTCGCGGGGGGATGCATACGGTCCCACCAAGACGCGAAACCATCTATCTTCGCCGACCAGCCTGACCTCAGAGGTGGTTGCCGTCAATCCTGCCAGAATCAGCTCTGCGCGCAGCGCATCGGCTTCCTCTTGTTTACGAAATGATCCTGCCTGAAGCAAATATTCTTTTGCGGCCACACTTTTAGTAGTACTCATTTCATAAGGGTTGGTATCCACTGCGACGTCGTTCGTGGGAAGTGTTTCCCAGAATTCGTAGCGCGTGGATGACAAGTCTGGTCCGGGCGTTTTGTTGGTACGCTGTGAACTAGTTGCAGAGCCAAGGATGAGCGATGGAACTAGCGAAACGCCTATCGTACCCAAGATCCCGACTGCGATACCGGCGAAAAAGGACTTGGTGCTAAAGCCGGTGAGTTTAGTTCGACGACCTGTTCGAGCTGATCTTCGTGCGCGACTGTTACGTTTCTGAGCATTGACGGTCATGTGGAAACCATACTATCGATCGGAGATCGTGGTTGAACAAAATTAGAATGTGTCGATAGGATCGACATCGATGGACCAACGGACCGAATTCTGGTTTGGTACTTTGTTCTCGACAGCTTCGAGTGCGCGCTGTATCTCCGACCTGCGGCGCGATACCAACAAGGCCTGATGACGAAAACGACCGCTTTTTCTTGCGAGAGGTGCTGTGACTGGTCCCAACGCTTCAACGTCAAATGTTGCGACGATCGCAAGGAGCTGGAGGAGAAAGGTCTCGGATTCGTTGGGGTTCGATGCGTCGGCGCGAAGCATCGCCATGACGGTGAACGGCGGCAATTGGGCAATTCGCCTGTGCTGCATTTCGGTCTTTGTAAAACCGTCGTACCCGTACTCTGTTAGCGCCACAAGATTGGGATTGGCCGGGTCATAGGACTGTATCCAAACCTCGCCAGGTCTTTCAGCACGCCCAGCGCGACCGGCCACCTGAGTAATGAGCTGGGCGGTACGTTCAGGGCCTCGGAAGTCTGGAGATAGGAAACCGTTGTCGGCATTCACAACGGCAACGAGTGTGACGTTAGGGAGGTGATGACCCTTTGCAAGCATTTGAGTCCCAACAAGAATACGCCTGGACGGGTTGGTTAAGGTAGAGAATAGGTTTTGTAGTTGGGTTTGAGATCGGGTGGTATCCCTGTCCACCCGTAACGTGGGGACATCAGGAAATTCTGTCTTAAGGGTTTGTTCGACGCGTTGGGTCCCTGCACCGAGCGCAACGATTTCCTCGCTCGCGCATTCCGGACATGCGGTTGGAGCTGGGTAGCGACGCAGACAATGATGACATTGAAGTAGTTTCGGTGATTGATGGAGAGTGAGCCGAACATCACAGGCGTCGCACTCGGCCCGCCAGCCACAACGTGAACAACATAGGGTCGGCGCGTACCCGCGTCGATTGATGAAAACCAGGACTTGCGCGTTGTTATTCAAATGCCGTCGTATAACTGTCAGCAACGGTTGGCTTAACCCGCCATTGAGGCGTTCACCCCGGATGTCCACGACGCGAAACGTGGGCATTTTTCGGCTACCGGGTCGCTCAGAAATCCGCGCCATCGAGTACCTTTTTCGGTCGACGTTGGCGATGGTCTCGAGCGACGGCGTTGCACTTCCTAGAACGCACGGAATGCCCAGCATTTGGGCGCGGATGACGGCGACGTCTCTGGCCGAATAGCGCAATCCTTCAGTTTGCTTAAATGAAGGGTCATGTTCTTCGTCTACTACGATTACGCCTAGATCTCGAAAATTCGAGAATATAGCTGAGCGTGTTCCAATGAGGATTTGATGCTCTCCACTGGCGACGCGAGCCCAAGTTCTAAAACGTTCCCGGTCTGACTCCGCGGAATGAATAACCCCGGCTGCGCCAAAACGTTCGACAAAGCGAGCAGTCGTTTGCGGGGTCAGAGCGATTTCGGGAACGAGCACGACGGCTTGTTTCGCCTGCTTCAGCGCGTTTTCAATGACGCGCAGATAGACCTCAGTTTTGCCGCTACCCGTCACACCGTAAAGCGTATGTACCCCGAATTGGTCGAGGTTAGCGGTGATGGCTCGAATGGCCGCGGTTTGTTCCGAAGTAGGTTTGATATCGGAAGGGCTGATTCTGTAGTCGGCTCGTTCGACTTGCGAAATGATCGAGCCTTTTTCCTCGAGTTTCCGGAGTAGTGGGAGCGTAGCCCCAAACTTTCGAGCTTCGTTGGTGGTGACTGGACCTGTCTTTGAAAGAGATTCCCACAATCGACGTTGTCGAGGCGCTCTATCGAGCGACGTCGGAGTTGACTTCCCGACGGCGATCCAGATTAACGTTGGCTCGAATTCAGTGGGATTGCCACGCCGCGCAAGGGTTGGAATTAACGCCGCATATACGGACCCGATCGGATGGTGATAATAATCAGCAAGCCACGATGCAAGTTTTAGCAAGTCCGCTGTGAGTATGGGAGCAGCATCGAGGATATCTTCGATGGGTTTCATTGATCGCGTTGGATGATCCGACAGGGCGGTCACGATACCTATAACGTGGGATTTTCCGAGAGGCACTCGGACCCGTGTTCCCGGTAATGGAGCCGGTAAATCACTTGGTAATGAATACTCAAATGTCGTCCTGAGAGGCCTGGGTACGGCCACGTGTACGACGGAACCTAAGGTTGCGTCCAAATTACCTATTGCCTACACTGCGCCGCCCGATCACAAACGGCTGGACGGTAGCGCTGTGAAAAATGAGGTTCATCCTGAATACTCGGATATCAAGGCCACCTGCAGTTGCGGCAACGTGATCAAAACGCGATCCACCATAGGTCGTGATATCCACCTTGAAGTCTGTTCAGAGTGTCACCCGTTCTATACCGGTAAGCAAAAGATTGTTGATTCCGGTGGTAGGGTAGAACGCTTCCGCCAACGTTTTGGTGACCGGTCGAGTAAAACGCCGACCTGATTTCTCTCATAAGTTCACGAACTTCTGACGCCGCTGGTGTTAGCCTTAGGTTGCCGGAACAAGAAATTCTACGCCGTGAAGCGCACTCTTTTACTCATAACGATTTTGTTCACAGCAACGGGTGCAATGGGCGCCGGCGCCGGCAAGAAAATGTACGACGAGTTCGTCGAGAACGGACAGATATATCCGCATGACGGCTGGCAAGACTACGTAACGAACCTTGGACACAAGTTATTGCAATATGCCTCGGTTACCCCCGAGAAATATAAGTTTATCGTTCTAGACAACTCGCAGATCAACGCATTTGCAACACCAGATGCATTCATATTTGTGAACCGCGGATTGCTTGCTTTTCTGAGTTCGGAGGAACAACTTGCGGCCGTAATCGGGCATGAAATTGGCCATGTTGTAGGCGAGCATGCGCGCCGGCGTAAGGTCGCGAATCTCCTAGGAAAAACCGCCGGAATTGCTGCAGCGATGATAACGGGACGAGGCGAGTTATATGACGTTTCAAACGCTGCCACAACCACCCTATTATCTGGATACGGTCGGGAGATGGAACTAGAAGCGGACCGCTACGGTGCGGAATTTCTCGCTCGGTCGGGGTATAACCCACTTGCCATGATTGAAGTCGTGCAAGTCTTGAAGGACCAAGAATTGTTCTCTAAGCAGGTCGCGAATCAGCCATCCACTTACCATGGACTATTCTCGTCGCATCCAAAAAATGATAAGCGACTGCATGAGGTGGTTGCGTACGCCCAAAGCCAGTTACCGGATCGAGTTACTGAGCAAATTGGAGATTTTTGGTCTTTAATTGATGGATTGGCCTATGGAGACGAAGCCGCGGCTGGGATAGTCAGAGGCCAAACTTTCTATCACGGGGGATTGAGGATTGCGGTCGACTTCCCGAAAAATTGGACTGTGACGAATACCCCATCCCAAGTTTTGGGTAAAGCACCGGGAGGAAAGAAAGAGGCCCAAATAAGCGTTGCTCGGCATGAACCGGTAAAACGTAAAAGTCCGGAAGAATACGTTGTCGATGTCCTGAAACGGGATGACGTTGTTGATGGATCAGAACTCGAACTCAACGGTCTCAAAAACTACGTTGGCGAGCTTGAATCCGAAGATTCCGAAACTCCGATAGAGCTGATTGGCGTCATATATCGAGGCAAGCACGTGTTTTTGTTTCGGGGGGAGGCCGGTCCTAACATCGATGCCGACGCATTCCGTACTGTTTTCATTGAGACGATAAAGACGCTTCGAGGGATGACTGCTGCAGACGTTCAAATGGTGAACACGCGACGCGTAAAAGTTTTAGTCGCGGACCCTCATGACACGTATGCCAAATTGGCACAAAGAACCGCGATTAGGCGGTATCCAGAGGAGTCCTTGCGTCTATTAAATGGGGGTCACCCGCACGGCGAACCTCGCGCCGGAGATTTCGTGAAAATCGTCGAGTGAAATCGAGGCGGCGTTTCGTTTTAGACCTGAAGCCCTTTGGTTTGTTAAGTTAAGTTCGTTCCCGGATCGAACGGTAATGAGAAGGAGCGAGAAAAGTGACTTTGTCTCTATGGTGTCTCGTGATTGTTGCACTGCTGCCGTATGTTCTAGCAGGAGTTGGTGGTTATTTTCGACAAGCTAATCTTGGCGCTGTGGATAACGACAATCCGCGAACCCAGGCCGCGTTATTGGAGGGGGCTGGCGCTCGTGCGTATGCGGCACAGGCGAACGCATGGGAAGCATTAGCGCTCTTGCTGGTTGGGCTGGCGCTGGTGCATTTCACTGGAACTGCGGATCAAGCTGGGACTGCTTCGATGGTTTTTGTGATTGCCCGAATCCTGCACGCATTTTTCTACATTCGCGGTGCTGCGACGCTGCGCTCGTTGAGCTTTTTAGGTGCGTTAGGAGCGTGGATTTGGTTAATTGTCATTGCAGCTTCGGGATAGCTTGGATAACTAGCTAAAAAACGTCCTCGGGCTGCAAAACACTGGGTATCGAGCTACTTTGTGGCCTTACGTTCGAAGTTGGGGCGTCTTCGGCAAAAAAGTACTCGAAGATGGCATCTTCCTGATCAGGAGGGGCGAGGCGCCCAGTTCGTGGATCAATCTTCGCACTGACCACTCCTGCGGGTTGCGCAAACAACGTTTCGGGCGTGTTCTTTAAAGCTTCTCGCATAAAGTCGATCCAAATAGGTAGCGGTATCGTTGAACCGTATTCCGCTGAACCGATGGGTCTGTGATTGCTAAATCCGACCCAGACAGAAGTCACGAGATCTGCATGGAACCCGTTGAACCAGGTATCGGCTGCTTCATTTGTTGTGCCCGTTTTTCCCGATAGATCTGCTCTTTGCAGCTGGAGTGCACCGCGTCCTGTTCCACGTTTAATCACATCGCGGAGCATTGAGTTGATGATAAAGACGTTTCGCTCTTCAACAACGCGTGGCGCACTGTGCGGCGTCGGATCGGTGTCGGATTTGCAAGCGCGACATACTATTGGATGTTTGGGTTCAAAGATGACAGAGCCATCGAGGGCCTCGATGCGCTTGACGATGTGTGGCGTGATTTTGTAACCGCCGTTGGCGAAGATCGCGTAACCACTCGCCATTTCGAGCGGCGTTAACGCCATCGTCCCTCCCCCGATTGCGAGCTGCGTGTTGCGTGGAAAGGTATCGGTTTCGAACCCGAAACGGCGTACGTATCGCATCACCTTGCCGGCACCAACCTCAAGCAGAACACGCATGGATACCAAGTTGATGGAACGGTACAGAGCTTCACGAAGTCGGGTAGGCCCATTGTATTCGCCGCTGTCATTTCTGGGCCGATAGAGTTGCTCGAGATTCTTGTCCTCAAAGACCAAAGGAGCGTCTAGGTATACGCTGGCTGGAGTTACTCCGTGATCAAGAGCTGCAGAATAAACAAAAGGTTTGAAACTCGATCCGGGTTGACGAGCGGCTTGGACCGCGTGGTTGTATTGATTTCGCGAGAAATCAAATCCCCCAACCAACGCTGTTACCGCACCGGAGCGTGGATTAAGGGCAACCAAAGCACCCTGGATATTGGGTATCTGGGCCAGGTGCCACTGCTCGTCTTTTGCTGTTATGTGAATTAGATCGCCTGGGTCGAGGATTTCTCCCGCGGTGCGCGGTGTTCTGCCACGACTGTCCGTGTCGATATACGGGCGCGCCCACCGGTAGCCTTCACGAGAAATGACAACGGTGTTGCCATTAGCACGTAAGACCTGGATAGCGTTGTCGCTGGTTGAAACCACTACGGCGGGTTCAAGTTCACCGATCGGACGACGTGTTTCAAAGCTCTTTAAATAAGGATCCAAGGATTGTTCGTTGGCGGAAATGCGTACGCGACCGTAGGGGCCTCTATAGCCGTGGCGGCGATCATAGGCTTGTAGGTGAGTTCTGACGGCAGTCTGCGCGGCAGCTTGCTGCGCGGCGTCAATGGTCGTGTGCACGACGAAACCGCTATAGATGTCACGTCCATAGCGTTCGATTAGGTCGCGTCGTATCCATTCGGCGGGGTAGGGAGCATCAAGATCGACATCGCGATGGTGAACGTTCGCTGTGATCGGTGCGACGACGGCGGCTGTGTACTGTCGCTTGTTAATGATTCGGTTTTCGAGCATCCGGCGGAGTACTAAATTACGACGTTTTAACGCCCATACCGGGCCATTGATAGGATTCCCGGCCTCTGGACGTTTGGGAATACCTGCCAACATAGCGAGTTGTGGAAGGTTCAGTTGTTGGGCGGGTTTGCCGTAGTAGGTGTATGCGGCAGCCTGAAGCCCATAGGCACGTTTACCAAATGGAACGACGTTGATATAGAGCTCCAGAATTTCCTCTTTCGACAGCTCTTGTTCAATTTTGAGTGCCAATAGCATTTCTTTGAACTTTCGTACGAAGGTCTGTTCGCGGGATAGATCGGCGACGTTACGTGGCAGTTGCATCGTTATCGTTGAGGCACCCGTGAGAACCGTTGAGTTAACCAGCAGCTTTACGACGTCGTTGGCGAGCGAGATCCAATCCACGCCACCGTGTTCGTAAAAGCGTTTGTCTTCGGTGTATACCAGCGCGTCCTTGAAATATTGAGGAATATCTTGCAATTCGATCGGAATGAGCCGGCGGTTACCGAATTCCGCGAGCAATTCGCCTTCGTCGGCGTAAATTCGTAGCGGTGTTTCGAGTTGGTAGTGGCGGTAGGTTTCGGCGTCAGGTATTTGCGGGTCCAAATATAAAAAGACAGCTGCGAAGATCGTCACGCCGCCGCACGAGCCAATGCCGATAAGCCACAACAAATATTTGATGGTTTTCGTGTGCCGCATCATGGCTCTATACACGAGGCCCCTGCATATTTGTCTCATCACGTGATCGACTCAGACAATTCATTTGATGGCGCGCGATCGAATACGTTGAGTGGGGACGAATGTACTCTTGAGCGTTACGTCGCGCTAGAACGCCTTCAATATTCGTACTTGATGTCCCGAAAACGGCTTTTCACCGCACTTGTTGATGCCTTGGTCGTTAACGAAACGTTTCGCCAGACGGATACAGATCGTGGCAAATGCGTGGTCGCGAATTGGACTAAACGTTTGCTGTGTGCGTGGAACGCACAGGGTAAAATCGACCTGGCATCTTTGACGAGGTTGTCATGAAACATACAAGCGTCTTTCTAGTCGGTCTTATGGCCGTCGGGAAGTCGAGCGTCGGAAGACAACTCGCGGACGAGCTCGGATATTCGTTCTACGATTCTGACCGTGAAGTCGAAATCCGTGCGGGTGCAGAGATCGCTTGGATATTCGATGTCGAAGGTGAGAATGGGTTTCGGGAGAGGGAAATTCAGGTCATCAACGAGTTAACACCTATTGATCGGATCGTCCTCGCGACGGGAGGTGGCGTGGTCTTACGTGAAGAGAATCGGCGTGTACTTTCCAATCGAGGGTACGTTGCCTACCTTACAAGCCCAATAAGTCTTTTGGTGGAGCGTACTCGAAAGGACCGTAGAAGGCCGTTGTTAAGGGATGTGGACCCCGCGGCAACACTGGAGTTGTTCGCGCGCGAACGGGGACCTTTGTACGAGAGCGTCGCGGATCGGACGTTCATGACGGACGGATCAAGCATCCGAAAAGTCGCACGAGAGGTTGCTCAGTGGCATCGGGACGCCCTTGAAAAGGCGGAATCGTAGGATGGTTGCACGCGTTGACATCGTTTTAAACGAGGATCGCGGATATCGAGTCCTAATCGGGTCGGGGGCGATAAGCAGCAAGGCATCTTGGCTCGACGCGCTTGGTTCCAAGGTGGCGGTGATAACGAATGCAACCGTCGCGGACTTGTATCTAGATACTTTGACTTCCGCGATAGACCGAGATCTGGACGTGATCGAAATCGGTGATGGTGAAGAATTCAAGAGTCTCAAGACATTTTCCCAAGTGATCGATCGTCTCGTCGACGGCGGTCACAACCGCGATAGTACGATCATTGCTATGGGCGGCGGTGTTGTCGGGGATGTCGCAGGCTACGTGGCGGCGAGCTACCAACGAGGCATCGGGTATGTGCAAGTACCAACCACGTTGCTCGCTCAAGTCGATTCGTCGGTGGGTGGAAAGACGGCCGTCAACCATTCGTCGGGGAAAAATTTAATCGGTGCCTTTTATCAACCGAATCGGGTTGTTGCGGATACGGATACGCTTAATTCGCTCCCGGATCGAGAATATTTAGCGGGAATTGCTGAAGTTATTAAATACGGGGTAATAGGCGATCCGGCGTTTCTTGGCTGGCTGGAAGCGAATGTGGAAGCCCTGTGTGCCCGGGAGCAGAGTGCCATGGAATATGCGATCTGCCGATCTTGTCAACTAAAAGCGGCAATCGTTGTTGAGGATGAGCGCGAAATAGGCGTCAGGGCGAAGTTGAACTTCGGCCATACATTTGCCCACGCCATAGAAACGGTGACAGAATTTAGGTCCTATTTACACGGAGAAGCCGTCGCGATTGGCATGGTCATGGCGGCGGATTTGTCGGTGCGAATGAATCTCTGTCAGTCCGACGCCGCGGACCGAGTTAGGCGTTTGATCGAGGTGTATGGACTGCCCGTGGTGGCTCCCAAGTGCCCCGCCTCACTGATGCTAGAGGCCATGGCAATGGATAAAAAAGTGATTGGAGGGCGAATGCGGTTTGTGTTGGTAAAACGAATCGGAGAAGTATCTGTTGAAAGTGATGTTCCTCAGGGAAAACTAGAGCAAACGCTCGCTGCAGGGACGAACTCGTCTCGGGGCTAAAGCCCCGTGACGATGCCTTACCCCGGTAATACTGAAGATCCCATCAGGTGTCGATCGATGGACTGAGCAGCCTCTCGCCCTTCGTTGATAGCTCTAACGACAATGTTCTGACCACTCCGACAGTCACCTGCCGCGAAGACCTTGGAGATACTTGTTTGATACGTGCCTTTATCCGCGGCGTAGTTAGATCTTTGATCTAGATCTACGCCGAGGGCTTCGGATAAATAATGTTCCGGCCCTAAAAAGCCCATCGCCAAAATAATCAAATTGGTGTCCCAAGTCCGTTCCGAATTGGGTAAGGCTGTGCGTTGCCCTCCCGTGTAATCAAGATCGACGGTTTTAATGCCCACCACATTACCGTGACCATCGTCGATAAATTCAAGCGAATCGATCGCCCATGTTCTTGGGTCACCACCAAATCTCGCCGCCGCCTCTGCGTGGCCGTAGTCCACCTTAAAAACCACGGGGTCCTCGGGCCAGGGGTTAGTTGGCGATCTTTCCTTGGGGGGCGAAGGAAATACTTCGAAATTGGTCAGCGAACGACAGCCGTGTCGGAGACATGTACCTAGACAATCGGTGCCCGTATCGCCCCCACCAATGACGATGACGTCTTTATCGTGCGCGTCAATGTATTGGCCATCCTCTAGATTCGAACTTAAAAGGCTGCGCGTATTTTTCGTCAGAAAATCCATCGCAAAGTGGATACCATTCAAATTCCGACCGGGTATCGGTAGGTCTCGAGGCGTGGTTGCCCCGGTGGTTAAAAGAAGCGCGTCGTTTTCTGCGATGAGCTTCGATACGTCAAACGTGTTACCCGAACCGTCTCCAACGTCGATTCCGGTCTTGAATTCAATACCTTCATGTCGGAGAAGGTGGATACGTCGTTCGACGACCGCTCTTTTTTCGAGCTTCATGTTGGGTATCCCGTACATCAACAAGCCACCGATTCGATCGGCTCGTTCGTAGACGATTACCGAATGGCCAACGCGATTTAGTTGCGCTGCCGCTGCTAAGCCCGCGGGTCCGGATCCGACTATGGCTATAGATTTTCCCGTTCGAGAAAGTGGAGGTTGCGGGGTTACCCACCCTTCTTCGAAGCCTCGGTCGATGATTGCCATCTCGATGTTCTTGATGGTGACGGGTGGATCGGTAATCCCAAGTACACAACTTCCCTCGCATGGCGCAGGGCATACTCGCCCAGTAAATTCCGGAAAGTTGTTGGTTGCGTGTAATCGATCGAGGGCGTCACGCCATTGGCCTCTGTATACGAGATCGTTCCATTCTGGAATAAGGTTGTGTATGGGACAGCCGGCTCTACCAAGACGATGTTCGTGAGGCGCGTTGGATTGGCAAAAAGGGACGCCGCAATCCATGCAGCGGGCCCCCTGTTTCTCAAGGTGGGCTGTGCCCGGTTGCGTATAGATCTCGTCGAAGTCGAGAAGACGTGTGTTCGTGTCTCGGTACGGAGCAGCTTCGCGTTGAAATTCGATAAAACCGGTAGTCTTACCCATGATTAGCTGTCTGTTGTATGGCCATGGTTAATTAGCCCAACCACCCTCGTTCTCTGCAATCTCTGCAGCTATTTTCTGTTCTTCAAGCACCCGCTTGAAGTCAGTGGGCATTACCTTAATGAATGCGCTAACGGATCCAGCCCAGTCGTCGAGCAATGCATTTGCTTTAGTCGAACCTGTATAGATTGCGTGTTTATCGATCAATGCCTTTAATGCGTCGACGTCACCTCGTTCCTCTACCCTTTCGAGTTCAACCATATCTGTATTGCAGTGACTGGAGAACGATCCGGCTGGATCGTATACGTACGCGGTACCACCGCTCATGCCGGCGGCAAAGTTTCTACCTGTCGGACCAAGGACGACGACCATTCCCCCGGTCATGTACTCGCAACCATGGTCTCCGACACCCTCAATGACGGTATGAGCTCCACTATTACGAACGCAGAAACGTTCGGCCGCTAGACCTCGAAAGAAACATTCGCCCGCGGTTGCTCCGTATAAGGCAACGTTGCCGATTAATACTTGCTCTTCTGCGACAAAACGGCTTGCTTTAGGTGGATAAATGATCAGTCTTCCGCCTGAAAGCCCTTTGCCGACATAATCGTTGGCATCGCCCTCGACTTCGAGTGTGACGCCCTTAACAAGCCAAGCACCAAAGCTTTGTCCGGCACTGCCCTTGAATTTAAAGTGGATGCTGTCGTCGGGCAGCATCTCCGCTCCTCGCCGACAAATGATCTTGTTGGACAGCATCCCGCCGACGACTCGATTTGTGTTCCGGATATCGAGTTCAGCGCGAACCCTTGTACCGCTGGCGAGCGCGGGTTCGGCGAGTTCGATGAGCCTGTTATCAAGCGCGTGTTCCAAACCGTGATCTTGTTCGTGGATGCAAAAAACACCGAGACAATTTTCGGGTTCTTCTGCTTTGCTGAGTATCCGTGACAGATCGAGGTCTTTTGCTTTCCAGTGGCTGACCGCGGGGTCAACGTCCAACACATCAACTCTCCCAATCATCTCGTTGACGGTACGGAAGCCAAGCTCGGCCATGAGCAAGCGCAGTTCCTTTGCGACCATGAAAAAGTAGTTCACGACATGCTCGGGTGCCCCTGCAAATTTCTTGCGCAGCCCGGGATCCTGCGTCGCGATGCCAACGGGACAGGTATTTAAATGGCATTTGCGCATCATGATGCAGCCGAGCGCCACTAAGGGGGCGGTCGCGAAACCAAACTCCTCGGCCCCAAGGCAGATGGCAATGGCTACGTCTCGTCCAGTTTTCAACTGTCCATCGGTCTGCAGCACCACACGTGAACGCAAATTGTTCATCACCAGTGTTTGATGAGCTTCAGCAACACCAAGTTCCCAAGGCACGCCTGCGTGCTTGATAGATGTTAAAGATGACGCGCCCGTACCACCGGTATCACCCGCAATGACGAGGTGATCACTCCGCGCTTTCGTGACCCCGGCCGCGACTGCACCGACGCCGATTGCCGCTCCCAATTTGACACTGATACGCGCCGAAGGGTTCGCATTCTTGAGGTCGTGGATAAGTTGTGCGATGTCCTCGATCGAATAAATATCATGGTGAGGTGGTGGGCTGATTAACCCAACGCCTGGAGTTGAGTGCCGGATGCTGGCTATGTAGTCGTCGACCTTACTGCCTGGTAATTCGCCCCCCTCACCGGGTTTCGCGCCCTGAATGATCTTGATTTGCAGTTCGTCTGAATTGGCCAGATAGTTTGCTGTCACGCCAAAGCGACCGCTGGCGACTTGCTTGATTGCGGACCTCTTAGAATCGCCATTCTCCATCGGTTGAAAACGATCAGGATCCTCACCTCCCTCACCGGTATTGGACTTGCCCCCAACTCGATTCATTGCGATGGCGAGCGATTCGTGCGCTTCGGCAGAAATTGAGCCAAAACTCATTGCACCCGTGGCAAAGCGCGGGATGATCTCGGTCTCCGGCTCGACTTGTTCAAGGGGGATAGCGACGGTCGCCGTCGTTTTGAACGACAACAAACCTCGAAGATTCGCCTCTCGAGTATTGGTTTTGTTGACGTGGTCGGCAAATCGCCAGTAAGCCTCTTCATTGTTTGTTCGCGCAGCCGATTGAAGGTCGGCCACCGCCTTCGGATCCCACATGTGGCGGTCGCCTCCGGGCCGCCAATGAAAGTCGCCCGGGTTAGGCAGGACAGGCTCGGCAACCGAATTCCGACCAGGGAAACCGATTGCGTGACGTCGTTGCATTTCCTCTGCAAGTACCTCAAATCCTGCACCTTCGACGCGACTCGCCGTCCCGGTAAAGGCTCGATCGATGACTTCCTCGGCAAGGCCGACGGCCTCAAAGATTTGTGCTCCTTTATATGACTGCAGGGTTGATATCCCCATCTTCGCCATGACTTTGAGCATGCCTTTGCCGGATGCCTTCTTGTATGCCTCGACAACATCGTCGTCATCGCGGATGTGAGCTGCGTCTTCAAGATACCCATCGCGACGGGCCTGCCATAGCGCCTCGAACGCCAAGTACGGGTTGACGGCGTCCACACCGAAACCAACTAACAGACAATGGTGATGGACTTCTCGCGCTTCACCTGTCTCGAGAACGATACCAATACGTGTACGTGCGTGATGATGGACGAGATGATGGTGTACGGTCCCGACGGCAAGGAGGGCGCTTATGGCGACGTGGCCTTTATCGACTGCCCGGTCAGATAGCACGATGAGTTTGAATCCGCCGCCAATGGCGTCGATTGCTTCGGACGCGATACGGTCCAACGATGCCAGTAAGCCATCCCGTCCAGATCCCGTTGGAAACGTGATATCGATGGTTTTGGATTTCCAACCGCGGTGGTCGATGTGTTTCAGTAACGAGAGTTCTTCATTGGATAGGACAGGTTGCGGAATACGAAGGCGATGAGCGTGTTGAGGCGTTGTGCTGAGCAAGTTTTCTTCAGGCCCGATATAACATTCCAAAGCCATGATCACTTCTTCCCGGATTGAATCAACGGCCGGATTGGTGACTTGCGCAAACAGCTGTTTGAAGTAGTCGTAAAGCATACGTGGCTTATCCGACATGACGGCTAAGGCCGCGTCATTGCCCATCGAACCGAGAGGGTCCCTTAATTCTCTGACCATCGGAAGCAGCATAAATTGGAGTGTTTCGACCGTGTAGCCGAATGCCTGGCAGCGGACGAGAACCGAATCGACATCGAGACCTGGTACCGGTTTTTCTGAAGCGAGATCGGTCAATTCAATGCGCTCATTCGCAAGCCATTCGCCGTATGGCTGTCGTTGAGCCCAATCCGATTTGATTTCTTCATCCGGAATCATGCGGCCCGCTTCGAAATCGATGAGGAAAATGCGACCGGGCTGCAGCCGACCTTTTTCGACCACTCGCTCGGGCGGTATATCGACCACGCCGACCTCCGATGCCATGATGCATTTGTCATCGTCTGTAATGTAGTAACGAGAAGGTCGCAGGCCGTTTCGGTCGAGGACAGCTCCAATATAGGTTCCATCCGTAAAAGCAATTGATGCGGGTCCGTCCCATGGTTCCAATACACACGAGTTGTACTCATAGAACGCTCTTTTCTCGGGAGACATAGTGGTGTGTTGCTGCCACGCCTCAGGGATCATCATGAGGACGGACTCTTGCAGGGTCCGTCCCGTTAGACTCAAGAATTCAAGAACATTGTCGAACGTGCCGGAGTCCGAACAGTCGGGTTCAACCACTGGGAAGAGCTTCTGTAGATCGCTACCAAAGAGGTCGGATTGCATCGTCCCTTCACGAGCATTCATCCAATTCTTGTTACCGAGCAACGTATTGATTTCGCCGTTATGGCTCATAAATCGGTTCGGCTGAGCTCGATCCCAGGAGGGAAAGGTGTTGGTAGAAAAACGCGAATGGACCATGGCTAGATGTGTTTGGTAGTCCTTATCAGCGAGATCAGGGAAGAAGTTATACAGTTGGTGTGGCGTCAGCATGCCTTTGTAGATAATGACCTTGGTCGAAAGACTACAAACGTAAAACAACGATCGTTCGACGAGCTCTTCGTTAGAACGTAATTGGTGCGTTGCATGCTTTCGGATTAAGTACAGTTTGCGCTCGAGCGCGTCTCCTTCAAGCCCGTCGTCCGATGCGATAAAGACCTGTTCCATTGCTGGCATCGCTGCCCGAGCTGCGTCGCCGATATCGGCCTTATCTGGCTGTATGGGGAGTTCTCTCCACCCGACAAGGCGCTGACCGGCTTCTACGATGGTAGATTCAAAAACTTGCTTGCAGCGTGCTCGCTCCTCCGGATCACGTGGCAGGAATACGACACCCGCGCCAAATGCACCGTCCTGGGGTAACTCGGTGCCCAACGCATCACGGACGACACGCCGCAGAAAATGAATGGGCAAGCCAGTAAGGATACCCGCACCATCCCCTGTGTTTTTCTCGTAACCCAAGCCGCCGCGGTGGACCATGCAGCAATTCATGTTGTTGGCATCATCCATGATTACGCGGCTCGCTCGGCCCTTGATGTCGCAAATGAATCCAACGCCGCAGGCATCTTTCTCAAGAGCGGGATCGTAGAGACCACGCCGAGGAGGCATACCGAGAGTAAGCTGTTGCGAGAGCTCATTCATGCGCTGCTTTTTTGCCTCCAGTAAGGCGAGCAGCACCTGGCCGACTTACGCGGTTATTGCGCTCGCCCGTAAAACTTGCCTGAGAGTCCTTCCATCCCCATCCTCGGGCTGCCACAGGGTCGCGGGGGGACTAAGGACGTTCTCAAAAATAACTAGTGTTATCAAGTGTTAAGCGGAATCGGGTTGACCGCGTTCCAAATTGGCGCGGATTCGGTACCAGGCTCAATAAAACGACTGAAAATCGAGGCGCCTGTACAGTACACGGGCCGGCTCATTGTCTTCGGCGACCTGCAAATAACCGGTTTCTGCACCGTGCTCCGATCCGCAACGCAGGAGGTTTAAGCTCAGCTTGGGTCCTATCCAAAGCAACTAATCCGGGCGTGGATGGTATTCGGAAAAAGGTCGGCAGATTTTCTCGTCTGCAGGTATTTTCGCAATAACGAAATTTTTTTCAAGCAAGGGTTGTGTCCCTCGGTAGACGGGAACGATGGAATTGCCGCGTTTGCTATAACTGCCCGAGAATCTTAGAAGCCAAAAATCTAAGAGAACTTGTTGAAATGCCGGTCGAGTGTTGAGATTAGCTTCTTCGAACCGGCGGATTAGTTGGCTCGAGGAACAGGTCAAGAAGCCCTCCATTTTGGCGTAACGGCGTTGGTCATCGGAATGATTAGACACCGCGTATTCGATCGCCGCTGTTTTTTTGAAAAGTATGCTGACGCCAAACAAAATTTATCCGGTCCGTGCCATCATCCAGGCATGGAAGGCGTAACGTTTCCGATCGTCGTACATACGTTGATCTTCGATGAAGGGGGTCGACTGTTGTTACTCCGTCGAAAGGGAACGGGGTTCATGGATGGATACCTAGGACTGCCCGGAGGGCACCTCCAAGCGGGCGAAACCGTGTCCAACGCGGCAATGCGGGAATGCAAAGAAGAAGTCTGTATCGAGGCAAAAGCGATACAGCCACTGGTCGTTATGCCGTTCATGGGTGGCGTTGACTTCATTTTCGAAGCACATGAATGGACTGGTGTAGCAGAGATCGGGGAACCCGACAAGTGTTCAGAAATTGGCTGGTTTGTCCCGGAGACGCTACCGCGCGATGCTGTCCCGTTTGTGCCGAAAGCACTCGAGTTACGAAGGCAAAAGGTCTGGTATCACGAATATTTCGACTAAGGGATTGTACGCATTGGCATTCGAACAAGGTTAGAATCCGCCGCCTTTTGGGGCGCACGAATAGAGGGGGTGAAAGAACCATGACGGATCCAGTACGCATTACGGTAACCGGGGCAGCTGGCCAGATCGGTTACGCGTTGGTTTATCGGATAGCGTCGGGCGCGATGCTTGGCGCGAAACAACCGATCGTCTTGCAACTTCTTGAGATTCCCCCCGCGATGGACGCGCTTGAAGGCGTCGTGATGGAACTCGATGACTGCGCGTTTCCCCTGCTGCACGCCGTTGAAACCTCGGATGATCCGGATGTTGCATTTCGGGACACGGATATCGGCCTGCTCGTAGGATCGCGACCGCGGGGTCCAGGCATGGAACGCAAGGAACTACTCGAAGCCAATGCGGCGATTTTTTCCGTGCAAGGCAAAGCGCTCAATGATGGTGCGTCGCGAAACGTTAAGGTACTCGTGGTAGGAAATCCGGCCAATACGAATTGCCTCATTGCGCAACGAAATGCGCCCGATCTCGATCCCAAGAACTTTACGGCCATGACTCGCCTTGACCATAACCGTGCCATCGCCCAACTTGCGTCCCGGACTGGCCATTCGGTTAGCGAAATCAAAGGCGTGTCGATCTGGGGAAATCACTCGGCGACCATGTATCCGGATTTGCATTCAGCCACGGTGCAGGAAAGCCCTGTGATGGACCTCGTCGATATGGATTGGTACAAAAACGATTTCATTCCGACTATTCAGCAACGCGGCGCCTCTATTATCGAAGCGAGGGGCGCTTCAAGCGCGGCGTCGGCCGCCAATGCCGCCATCGATCACGTACACGACTGGATCGATGGTACGAGTGAGGTCGTTAGCATGGGTGTATTCAGCGATGGAAGTTACGGCATCGAAGAGGGGCTGATCTATTCCTTCCCTGTCATTTGCGAAGACGGCGATTGGCGCATTGTTCAAGATCGCCCGATCAACGAGTTCAGTCGCCAAAAAATGACCGATACAGAGAACGAATTAATCGAAGAACGTGACGCCGTGGCGCATCTTTTCTGAGGGGCTATTCGGTCCTGACTCTGGCCGCGGCTCTTAGAGCTTTTCTTTGCGCTTTCCTTTCCTCGCCCTTGAGTCGAAGTTTTTCTCGATCTTCGTTGCGCACCTCGAGGTAACGTTCGCGCCAGGTTTCGTCACCGGCCCACTGGAATGGACTGGCGACCGTTGATCCAGCCGTTGTCGCCTCTTCGAGAACATCGAAGCTGTGGGATACGACGGAGTGCTGCATCTGCGTGTCATATGGCTTACCACAGGGATTGCCGAGAGGGAAATCGGTGAATAGGAAACGGGGCACGCCGCAATGTTCAACGATATCTCGCGCAGACCCAAGAATAACCGTTGGCATTCCGTTAGCTTCGAGGTGCCGGGCGATCAAACACACGGTTTGATGGCAGACAGGTCACAATGGGACGAGAAGCGCGATGTTGGCATTGTCCTGGAGACAACGATCAAGGATTTCTGGAGCGTCTGCTTCCATCGTTCGGCGATGACTGTATTCAGTTGGTGCGCAATAAAAGTTTGTGCAAATGGAACCGATCCGGTGGTCTCGCACCAATTGCTTTAATGTCTCTAACGGGAAGTAGGACCCAAGATCGTTCAAATGCGTCGCTTGCCTATCCCAGGAAAGGTCGTTGGCGTAAAGCCTTTCGGGAATTTTCGAGGTTGTTTGTATGGCGACTTCGCGAACGTCGTCGGCGTCGCGATCGTAAAGCGCCGCCGTGGTGATGAGGGCGATTCTGGACTCTCGAAGCGGACGGACGAGCGGTGTAAACGGAATTTCATCAAAGTGCGCCCACGTGTACGGAACCTCAAAGCCTTGGGCTTCGTAGTACGCACGTGTGCGTGCCATGTATTGAACGGCTTGACTCATCATGTGCAATAAATCATACACTCAGACAACGAGGTTATGGGGGACGTTCAAATGGCGGGACCACTAGAGGGAGTCTGTGTCATAGAACTTGCGTTAGCGATTCAAGGCCCGGCAGTGGGGTTTTTCTTCAGCGCCATGGGGGCGGACGTGGTCAAGGTTGAACCGCCGATGGGCGATGCGAGTCGATACCATCGAGGCGTCAACAACACCCTACCCGCCGCAGCGTACGGTTCGCAGTTCGTTGCGATGAACAAGGGGAAACGCTCGGTTTCCGTGGACCTAAAAACGGATTTGGGGCTAGAGGTGATGGAACGGTTGCTGGCGGGTGCCGATGTGTTTGTGAGCAATTATCGAGCGTCTGCGTTAGCCCGCATGGGGCTTGAACTAGAAGAGGTTACGAAGCGATATCCGAGACTGGTTGTGGGCCATGTGAATGGATTCGGACCCAAAGGACCTGAAGCGGATAAGGCCATGTTGGATGGAGCAGCGCAGGCGCGAGGGGGTATTACCGGTCTTTCGGGGGTGGGCGGCGAAGTTCCCATGCCGCCGGGGGCTACCGTTGCGGATCATGCGGGGGCGATGCAAACGGCGCTCGCCTGTGTCACGGCATTGTGTGCGCGCGCAAAAACGGGGCGTGGGCAGCTCGTTCAAACGTCTTCGTTGGGAGCACAACTGTGGCTACAAATGTGGGAGTTGCAGCACTCGTTCATGACGGGTGTACCCCTCACCCGTGAAGGTTCGCATCATCCGAACCTCAAAGCGCCATACGGTGTGTACATGACTAGAGATGATGTGCCCATCATGTATGTGGCTGCGATGACCGACGTGTCATGGACCGCGTTTTGGTTGTTTGTCGACATGCCCGAGGCGTTGCTTCTTGAGCAATGGGACACGCCAGGAAAGCGAATCGGAGTTGCGGGATCTGATGATGGATTGGCCGAAATTCGCGATCTCATGACGACAGCGATTGCACTTCATACGATGGAAGAGTGGGAAGCGTTTTTCTCGACCGAACCGGAGATCATTTGGGAGCGGGTTCGTAATCACGAGGAAGTCCGTACTGATCCACAAAACATCGCTAACGACTACGTGGTCGATATCGATCTGCCGGGGTCAGGAAAAACATCGACTGTAGGGACGCTTATGGCGTTCAGCGATACCCCAACCAAAGCTGCAGGCCCACCGCCGCCACTGGGAGAACACACTGAAGAGGTGATGGCGGCGCTCGGTTTCGACTCAGCAGAAATCAAAAGCGTGCGGGATCACTCCGAAGCTGAGAAGGAAGCTATGTTGATTGCGCTGCTTGGTGACAATTGATTTTGTACAATCTCGGCTCAAGCGAAGGATAGGGGTAGCGGTGATGGCAGCCTTAGCGGCAGGTAAGCGATTAAAAAGTGCAGTTTGTGCGACGGAAATTATGGTCATTGCGGCGCCCGATGGGGAGGTCGAGTTGGAGTGCGGTGGTGTACCCATGACGGACGGGGAGGGCAATACCGGGGGCAGTGTCGATGCTAACTATGCTGAAGGCACGGCATTGGGCAAGCGTTACGTAAACGAAGACGGTGGCCTTGAGCTGTTGTGCGTCAAACCGGGTGATGGCTCGCTATCGACGGGCGGAGAAGCACTGAAGGTCAAGGACGCCAAGAAGTTGCCTAAGACGGACTAGTATTACTCCGTGTCCATTCGATCGTGAAGGTCGAGAAGCGGGCTCGAAGATACCGGTACGAACGGAAGAAGGACCGACCATGAACATCATGATGCTGTTGGAGATGGCCGTGTCCGGGTGTCCGGAAAGGGTCGCTTTTGTTGATCCAGAGATGGACGCATCGATCAGTTACCAAGAACTCTTTGATTCGGCGGGCAACATAGCTTCGATCCTTGGAGCCACGGATGTCGCGCGGTTTGCGATGCTCGACGTCTCTAATATCGGTATCCCCATCGGCCTCTTTGCGAGCAGTTGGGCTGGAATACCCTATGTACCTCTCAACTATCGCCTCACCGATCCTGAGATCGAAAGCCTTCTCGACCGAATTACCCCGGCGTATCTGGTCACCGAACCGGAGAGGGTCGCAGGGTTCCACGATCGGAAGGGGGTCCAAGTATCGTCTCGCAGCGATTTTGTTGCGCTTGCTCGTGAAACGGAGGGAACACCGGATGCCTGGTCGATGGACCCTGAAGACACGGCCGTTTTGCTGTTCACCAGCGGAACGACGGGGGCGCCAAAAGCTGCCGTACTGCGACAAAAACACCTCGTATCGTACATTCTCGGATCAGTCGAGTTCATGGGAGCTGACGAAGAGGAGGCAGCGCTGGTGTGCGTTCCGCCGTACCACATTGCTGGGATTGCAGCAGTCTTAAGCTCGGTTTATTCCGGTCGAAGAGTCGTTCAACTGGCGAATTTCAGTGCCGAGAAATGGGTTCAGTTAGCGCGTGACGAGAAGATCACGACGGCGTTCGTTGTGCCGACCATGCTCTCGCGTATTGTCGAAGAGCTTGCTGGTGCCACGAACGCGGACATGCCGCATCTGCAGTCGCTTTCATACGGTGGCGGAAAAATGCCGCTCTCAGTGATTCAGCGCGCGATGGAATTATTTCCGGGGACCGATTTTACGAATGCCTATGGACTCACCGAAACGAGTTCAACCATTACCGTTTTGGGACCGGATGAACACCGACTTGCCTCCGCGAGCGATGAGGAAGACGTCCAGCGTCGCTTAGTTTCGGTAGGCGCTCCACTACCCGGTATCGAACTTGAAATACGCGACGAGGAGGGAGCCGTGCAACCTGCTGGTTCGCGTGGAGAGATCCACGTACGAGGCGAGCAAGTCTCGGGGGAATATGAAGGGCGTGGAAGCGTCGTCGATAGCGATGGCTGGTTCCCGACCCGAGATGCTGGTTTCGTTGATGGCGAAGGTTTCCTGTTTATCGATGGACGAGCAGACGATGTTATTGTCCGGGGCGGCGAAAACATGTCCCCGGGCGAAATTGAGGACGTCCTACTCGAGCATCCGGCGGTCAGCGATGCTGCGGTGGTGGGTATCCCGAGCGAAGAATGGGGTGAAGCCGTGGTCGCCGCTATCGTTATTTCGGATGCGGTGACGACGGAAGAACTGCAAGCCTGGGTCAAAGACCAAATGCGTTCGTCTCGCGTGCCGGAGCGGCTGGAATTCTGGGACGAACTGCCTTACAACGAGACTGGGAAATTACTCCGTCGGGTAGTAAAAGAAAGGCTAGCGCAGCTGATCGATTAGGTGGGAGGGCGATCTACGATGACGCCCGAACTTTCTAGTTCTAGGATTCTTTCGTCCGAATAACCCAGCCACTCGCTTAGTATCTCGTGATTGTTTTCCCCTAACTTTGGGCAGGACGTCCAGTCGGCGCTCGAAATCCCGTTCATTTTGATTGGATTTCCGGGAATGGGGGTCGGTCCGCGCTCGATCGGTACGAAAAAATTACGAGCGATGGTCTGTGGATCGGACGTCATATCGGGTGTGGCACTCACCGGGCCAGCTGGGATATTTGCTTCTTGGAGAATAGCTGTCGCCTCGGTTTTACTGTAACGCTGTGTCCACGTTTCGATTAGCTGATCAATTGTGTGATGTGTCTCGACGCGTTCTTCGAGACCTGCGGTCGCATCAAGGGATCCTGGGATTGTCGTGCAGATCGCTTGCCAATCCCGATCGTCTCGGCAAGCAATGGCTACCCAGTCGTCGTTTCCAGCACAACGGTAAACGCCGCAGGGGGCCATGTTGGGATGACGGTTACCGAACCTTTCCACCGATTCACCTAGCTGATGTTCAATCAGCCAAGGTCCACAAAAGGCAGTCGCTCCTTCGTGTAGGGACATTTCGACCAGCGCGCCACGCCCAGTTTGCTGGCGCCTTCGTAATGCCGTTACGACGGCCGATGTTGCGTTGAGGGCGGCGATCGGGTCGGGCAACGCCATTGCCGTGTTCCGCGGTTCATCGGGCCCGTACCCCATGACGTCGGTCAGCCCGGAAAGCGGTTCGACCGTCGGTCCGAAAGCCACGCGATTTCTATAGGGTCCGTCCATACCGTAACCGGGCATGCTGACGTAGATGATTTTCGGGTTCGCTTCGGATAGCACCGGATAATCGAGACGCAAAGAAGGCATCGCCCGAGCGCTGAAATTTTCCATGACGACGTCTGCGTTTTTCACGAGTTCCAGAAACGTGGCCCGTCCTTCACCGGTCTTGAGGTTTACGGCCACACTCTTCTTATTGCGCTGTAATTTTACGAATACGGCGTTGACGTTGTAGGGATCGTCTCCGGGAGTACCACCGATCCAACCCCCGATTGGTGTCGCCCGACCGTAACTGCGGGGTCCTCGACCTGTAGGTGATTCAATCTTCACAACGTCTGCACCCAAGTCGGCGAGGATGCGGGTTGCAAGGGGTCCCGCCCAAACGTGCGTTAGATCGAGGATGCGGATCCCGTTTAATGGTCCTTTAGCCATGGGCTGATTCGGGCTCGGTAAGCTGAAGCTCAGTAAGAGCATCCCCGTGGATCTTCCACGCGGGTCGGGGCGATTGGATGGTCGAGCGTCCGTTGGTGACGGAGTGCCAAAACTCGCGTTGTTTAAGGTGCGGGTCGTCTAATACTTCGGACAGGGTGTGCACCACACCGACGGGGACTCGACATTCAGCGGCCCGATGTTCGATCTCGGAGCGGGTCATGTGCGCAATCGTGTCTGCAATGATTCTGTGCAGTACGTCCCGGTTTTGCGAACGAAGATCGTTACTTTTGAAACGCTCGTCGATGAGTAGTTCGGGACGCTTTAAGAAAATGGCGAAAGCGTCCCAAAAGGTTGGAACGATGTTGAGATATGCCCAACCGTCCATACACCGGAATAAGTTGGTCGGCACGACGGTCCAGAAGTCGTTGCCATGTCTGGATCGAATGGTCTTGGCACAGTGCCACATCACTGTGGTGAACTGACTCAACGCCATCACGACCTCGAGCATGCCGATGTCGATAGTGTTTTTCTGCTTAGCGATACGACATGCATTGGCCGCCGTGTAAGCGAACGCTCCACTTTGAAATTCCGGATAGTGCCCGGGCAACGTAAGCGGTGCGCGATCCGGATCTCCCATTAGGTTTGTATACCCACCCATCGCCAAGATCACGCTAGGGGTTGCTTGCCAGTTGCGCTTGGGACCGGTCGCGCCAAACGGCGTGATCGAAACCTTGACTGGAGTCTGCCAGCCGTTAAATCCAAGCGCTACAAGCGAATCTGCGGTAGCGGCCTCCGCAATAACAATATCCGCTTCAGCTGCGAGTTGAGCGATTAAGCTGGGATCGCTGGTATCGACGCGGCGCTTGGCGGCATGCAGGTAGTAATCAGAGGCGGCTTGACTGACCCAACCCGGGGACGCCGGCGGCGATTCGATCCGGACGACGTCGTATCCGGATTGTGCAAAAAGCCGCCCGCAATAGCCGGCCGCAAAACCACCGATTTCAAGTACGCGATCCATCGTATAGGTCAGTTAATCGACGATCTCATCGACCAATCCCCATGACATCGCAGTTTCGGCGTCGATGCGTGCACCGGTCAACGCCCAAGCCGCCATTCGATGGCGGCCGATTCGTGGAAGGATGCTCGCGGTGCCACCCGCGCCAGGAATGAGGCCCATGGATACCTCTGGCAACTCGAAAAAAGCATCTCGCCGGGCACGCACCTGGTGTGCAAACGCTGGCAATTCGATTCCAGCGCCGATACAAGCTCCGTGCACGTGTACCTCGATTCGGTCGTGAAGACTTGCCATCAAACTTCCGGCACTACGGGCAACACGAGAAACGTGAGCGAGACCCGCGTCGGTGGCTTCGCCAAATTCGTCGAGATCGCCGCCCGCACTGAAGCACGATCCTGCCCCTCGCAAAGTCGCTTTGTGGATTCCGGAATCGAACGAGAGCAAGGACAAGGCGGCGCATAAGGCATCCCGCATCTCAGCGCTATAGGCGTTTCGTTTCTCCGGTCGATTCAGTGTAAGCAACAGTTCGTTGTCGATACGTTCAACGGTCACCGCGGGTTCATCGCAAGTGGGTGAAGATTTGCGCGGTTCGCGTGAGCGGATCCAGCGCTGAAACTCGCTTCCGTGTTGTAAAGTTGAATAGGCTAGAGACTCGGCGACAAGCCGTTGCGGGATAGAGATGCTCTCGTTGTAACGGAGCAAGTGGACTAAGACTGCGGAGGCAATAGGATTGTTTGAAATCGCACGTTCAACCGCCTGGGCCTGCTCTCTATTTGGGACAACCACGTCTGCGAGTGGCGGCGGAATGGGGTCTTCGCTGATTGCAATGACGGGGCACGGGGGAAGATGTGGCGGAAGCGGGATGGTCCCATCTACTTCAACCAGCACGTAAGGATTGTCGCAAAACAGGGAAAATTCTTCCGCTGAGGCGGCCGAGTACAATCGAGCGCTAAGCTCAGACAGCAACATTGGCTCGTTCAAAGGTGCACCTTTGTCGATGGCAGAGAACGGTGATTATGCACAAACGGGGGCGCAGATCGGGTATACCACGATACGATCAGCACATGGGTCGAGTAGCCCGACGATAATTCGCGGGTATACATTGGCGGGATTGCGGAGTCGTTGATGTTGTTAATACGTAACGCCGAAGTCGAGGGTAGACGTGGTTTGGACGTCTTTTCCCACGACGGAAAAATCCGCGACATTGGACAAAATCTCGTGCACCCGGATGCTGAGACCGTTGAAGCGGATGGCGGCGTTTTATTACCTGGTTTGCACGATCATCATGTGCACCTATTTGCGCTCGCAGCGGCACGGCGCTCGGTTCCTTGTGGCCCTCCGGAAGTGGGCGATGATGAGATGTTGGCAACAGTCCTTCGAAATGCCGAAGATTCAACGGACGGCTGGATTCGGGGCGTTGGGTATCATGAATCCGTTGCCGGCATGCTCGACCGGCATACGCTCGATACCATGGTGCCGGAACGACCGATTCGTATCCAACACCGATCAGGGAAGATGTGGTTTATGAATTCATTAGCGCTTCAAGCGCTCGGTCTGAACGAGAGTAACGGTCAGTTATTCCGCAAAGATGCGTGGGTTCGCGAGCGCCTCGGCTCGGCAGGCGATCATTGGGTAGATGTTGCTGCCGCGTCCCGACTACTCGCTAGCTATGGCGTCACCGGAATCACGGACGCGACGGCTTCGAACGACGCTGACGTCGAACGCGACTGGTCGGATATCGACGTGAGTCAGTGGGTACGACTGATGGGGAACGAGGACCTGGGTCATGGTGCGTTGAAAATCATGCTCGACGACTATGCGCTACCCGAAATCGAAGAGTTTCAGCAACGCGTCCGTGCAGCCCACGAGCGCGGACGCCCAGTCGCCATACACTGCGTGACCCGCACGGAATTGGTGTATGCGCTATCCGCACTGACGGAGGTAGGTTCACTTTCGGGCGATCGGATCGAACACGCGTCGGTCGTGGATGAATCGACGCTGGACTTAATGCAACGAGTCGGTGTCTGCGTAGTCACTCAGCCTAACTTCTTGGTTGAACGCGGCGACCAGTATTTGAAAGACGTTGACGCACAACAACTCAAATTTCTTTATCGCGCAAAAAGTTTTCTTGACGTGGGAATTCCGCTTGGTGGTGGTACCGATGCACCGTTTGGAGGCGCCGATCCATGGGCTGCGATGCATGCAGCCGTTCACCGTGAAACCGCGTTGGGCGAGGTTATCGGTGAGCGAGAAAAACTATCACCGGAACAGGCGATCGGCATGTTCACCTCCTCGGCGGAGGCGCCGGGGGGTCCATCGCGACAGATCTCTCCGGGTCGAACGGCAGACCTTTGTTTACTCGCAAGGCCTTGGTCTGAAGCCCGTACCCGGCTTTCGAGCGACGATGTGGCGATGACTGTGATGGGGGGAACTGTTACCTATCGACGTTAATCGCGTCCCAGCGTAGACCCGGGGGGAAGCGTTTTTACCCTCCCTTGTTTGTTAATTCTGGAAAAACGGTTACGGATCGAGTGCGGCAAGCACTTCGTCGGTATGTTCACCCAGTTTGGGAGCGGGTCGATAGATCGACCATGGCGTTTTTTCGAACCGGTAAGGCGCTCCGGGGTACGTGATCGTGCGGTCAATGTCCTCGTGACGTACCGGAACGTGGAAACCGCGTTCCTTGAAGTGCTCATCCTCGAATGCTTCCTCGGGCGAGTTGACGGCACCGGCGGCAAGTCCGGCACGTTGACAACCGAGAAAGAAGTCTTGCGCCGAAACGCTTGACGCGATCAACTGCAGCGCCGCGCGACCGGCTCCGAAAATCGCCGTGATGGCATCGTCTTGACCGATAAGAGATAGATCAAACGGCCCCTGCCACTCGGCGCCCATTTCGAGAAAGACCGCTTCTGGAAGTTGCTGTTCGAGTCCGAGACTATTAAGCCAGTCGTATAAAGCCTCGAATTCATGGGGAAATCGGGGCGGAACGCCCGTATTTGCGTAGCGTCCGTCGGCACATAGTTGCTGGGTTTCGCCTGATGGACTAACGGACGCGTGGCGCCCGGTTTGTCGCTGTACGGTCTTTTGCGCCACGAGCCAGGAGTAGGTCGCGGCTTCGGTCGATACGTTGGAGGCTGCGGTCATGGACACATCGATGAACTGCCCCTCCCCTGATACACCGCGATAGAGTAGAGCGGTCAGGGCCGACAGGTAGGCAAAGTGAGCCGCTGTCTGATAACCCTGTAGTGGACCCCGAATCGGAGGGAGTGAGTGGTCGTCGTAACCGCAACTCCATGGTGGTCCAGATGTTGCCATGATGGTCAGGTCCGTCGCTGGTAGATCACTCCGTGGATCGTTTCGACCGTGGGTCGTTACCGCGATGTGGATAAGATCGGGTTTGATTTCGGACAAGGTGGGGTAATCGAGCTGCAATTTCGAGAGCCGATCGCGCGGTTCTGCTTCGATCAGCACATCTGTTGTTGCGATGAGCTTTCGAAAAGTCTCGGCACCGTCGGGGTCTTCTAGGTCCAGGGTGATGGCACGTTTGCTGCTGTGGTAGTGCCACCAGTAGAGGCTGCGGTCCGGACCCGGTTTGTTGTCGAGAAACGGTGGGTAGTCTCGACTTGGATCCCCGCCGGGTGGTTCAGCCAAAATCAGGTCAGCGCCCATGTCGGCCATCAATTTACCAGCGAATGCGATACGCTCATTAGCCAGTTCGACGATCCGCAAACCGCTAAGGGCTGTCATATGACCCCCTCGGAGGCGAGTTGAATGACCTCGTCCTCGTTATACCCGAGAACGCGGGTCAGTACGTCCATGGTGTGCTCGGAGAGACACGGCGCGCCGTGAGTCATCTCCCAGTCGGTTTTCGAGAAATGCACGGGTTGTCCGTCGACTCGGACCTCACCCATCTCGCGATGACGAACGGTCGGCCAGAGCCCAAACGATCCGGTTGCCGGGTCGCGATCGATTCGTTCTTCGGGTGTAAGGACGGCGGCTACAGGAACTCGGACGTTTTGGAGCGCGGTTTCGATCTCATATTTCGTTTGGTCTTCGGTCCAGCCGCGCAGGCGTTGATCAAGCGCGTCTTGATGGTTGAGCCGATCCTCGAGCGTGGCGAACGCTTTGTCTGTTAACCAGGGACGTTGAATAACGGAACAGAGCGAATCCCAATCCGATTCGTTACGGCACGCGATCGCCACCCATTCGTCGTTGCCGAGGGTGGGGTAAATACCGTGGGGTGCCATGGGCGGCCATTGGTTACGATTGGAATGCGGCGAACCTTCTCGCCGCATTGGATTTGCATTGATGGTCCAATCCAGCAGCGCGGGCCCGTGGAGAGTTAACGCCGATTCTGTACAAGCCAGATCGACCCACTGGCCCTCGCCCGTCTTTTGACGGTGCAATAAGGCCAACATGATAGCCATGGCCATGTAGTGGGCGCCGGTGTGATCCATAAATGAATAGCCCCAGCCGGCGGGCTCTAAACCGGGGAGTCCAGAGCTGAAAGTAAGACCCGAGACGGCCTGCACAATGGGGCCCCAGGTTCGAAAGTCGCTATAGGGTCCGACGTGTCCGAAGCCACAGTTGGACACGTAGACGATGTCCGGCTTGATGGCTTTGAGTTGTTCGTATCCAAAGCCCCATCTTTCGAGTACACCCTTGGCGAAGTTTTCGCTCACGACATCGGATACTCGAACGAGTTCAGCGAGAATTTCCTTTGCCTTTTCGTCGCGAAGATTAAGCGTAATACCGAGCTTGTCGGTGTTGTGATTATTGAATGCACCGCCAAGGTCAATGCCTCGCCGATCATCGATAAACGGCGCGGTGCCCCGGAGAATATCCCAACGGCCGTCGCGGACCGGATCTTCGATTCGGATGACCTCCGCGCCGAATGACGCTAACCATTTGGTTGCGCCGGCGCCCGCTAGCTGGCCGGTAAAGTCGCAGATCCGGAAGGAAGACAAAGCTCCCGGCATGGGGCGTTTC
>DCBA01000031.1 GCA_002313255.1 Gammaproteobacteria bacterium UBA1119
GGATCTGTCGTGGATCCACCGATACCCTAGGCCATACAATGACCATGGGTAAGTACCAAGGACTTCGTCGTGACCATCATAGAACGCCAAATCGAAATTAATTCCTTCACCTTTGATGTGCGGTCATCGGGCGACGAAGGAGAGCTCGTCATTTTGCTCCATGGATTTCCGGAGACGTCCCACATGTGGATTCCGTTACTGGAACACTTGGGCTCGAACGGTTATCGCGCGATCGCTCCCGACTTGAGAGGGTACAGCAGGGGGGCAAGGCCGGAAGGCGCTGAGAATTATAGCTACACCACCATGGTGGACGATGTGCTCGGCATTGCTGAGGCTTTCGATAGTGAGCGCTTCCATCTTGTGGGACACGACCATGGTGCGGGCCTGGGCTGGTTCGTCGCAGGAACTCACGACAATCGCATTGCAAGCTGGTCCGCACTTTCCGTACCGCACATCGACGCGTTCGGTAATGCGATAGCAACCAATCCAGAACAGTCGGAGCGGAGCCAATACATCTTGTTCTTTCAACAAGAGGGCGCCGCAGAAAAGACATTATCCGATAACGATTACGCTGGATTAAAGGCCGTTTGGAACCAATCGTCGCCGGAGCAAGTCGAAGAATACCTACGCGTATTTCGCCAACCCGGAGCGCTCACGGGTGCGTTGAATTGGTACCGTGGTATCACTGTGGCGGGGGAAGGCCGACAACCCATCGGCGACGTGTCGGTACCGACTATCCTAATTTGGGGCAATCAGGACCAAGCCATCGGACGGCCAGGTGTGGAGGCCACACCGCCCCTGATGTCCGGTCCGTATCGATTGATTGAGCTCGACGTTGGACATTGGTTAATACAGGAAGCCGAGACCGAGGTGTTACGCGAAATCACCAACCATATAGGGGCATTTCCGGTATAGGCACCTATTAAGGAGTCCTGGTATGAGCTATCAATTCAGTGACGAACACGTCATTTCACCCAAAATTTATGGGGAGAATGGCCATCCGCTTGAAGCATTTGCTTGGCTTCGTGCGAACGACCCGGTCCACTGGACGGAAGCACAAGACTTCGATCCTTTCTGGGCGATCACCAAACATGAGGACATCGGTTTTATTGAGCGTCAACCTGAGCTCTTTGCGAGCGAACCACGCCCGATCCTTATGCCCGACAGGGGTTCGCCCGAAATACGTCAGGAAATGATGGCTCAAATTTTTGAGAAATTACGTGACGCGCCAAAACTCATGGAAGTCTTGGCGGCCTCTGATGCTCGCGGGTTAGTCAGATCGCTTGTGCAAATGGATCCCCCAGATCATCCAAAGTACCGGGCATTGGTACAGCCCTGGTTCACCCCATCCAATTTGAAAGGGCTTGAAGAACGCTTACATAAAATCACGCGAGAAATTCTCGACGACATGGCCGGTGACGGTTCAAGCCGCGAACTAGATTTCGTTCAAGATGTCGCGGTATTTCCGCCGTTGCGTCTAATTGCCGCGTTGTTAGGCATTCCCCGTGAAGACGAATGGCGCATCCTGAGGCTAACCAACGAATTGTTTGCAGGGGACGACCCGGAGATGAAGCGCGTCGGGGACGATCCGCTGTCTTTAATTGACACGATTAAAGATATCTATGCGTATTTCACTGAAATTACCGACGCTCGTCGAGCCAACCCGACCGAAGATCTTGCCAGTTACATTGCCAACGGCAAGATCGATGGCGAATACATGCCGTACCGCGAGCTTGTCTCGTACTACACGATTGTCGCGACCGCGGGGCATGAGACTACGCGCACGGCCATGGCCGGTGGCTTGCTTGCTTTGCTCGAAAACCCTGATCAGATGGATCTACTTCGCGGCGGGACGACAGACATACTAAAACTCGCCGTGGAAGAGATGATTCGTTGGTCAACTCCAGTCACACAGTTCTGTCGTACAGCAATGCAAGACGTGAAGTTACGTGGCAAGGACATTAGGGCAGGGGACAACTTGGGCCTATTTTATGCATCCGCAAATCGAGACGAAGACGTTTTCGATAAGCCAGAGAGCTTCCGCGTCGATCGGCAACCCAACAAACACCTGGCCTTTGGATTGGGTCCGCACATGTGTTTGGGCAATATTTTGGCGCGGATGGAGCTACGCATTTTCTTTGAACAATTGATCCCAAGAATTGATGAGATGGACATCAACGGTGAACCCGATCACTTGCAGGCGAGCTTTGTCCATGGCTTGAAACATTTACCTATTCGTTATCGCCTCCGCCCCAATGCATAATATGCAACCTATATCTAGATTAAATTGGTAAGTATTTAATATAGTTACTTTTTATTTGTTAAGTCATGAATAGTCTTCTCCGATATTCAGGGCTCCGGTATTGACGGGAGGTCGTTGTTGGACGAAGGTATTGGGCTTACTCGGTCATCTCTACCAAAGAATGCGCCGAAGGAAAATGAGAATTCTGAGGAGTCTGCAATGGCCCTAGCTATTCAGAGAGTTGCTCGTGAATCAACGATCAACGCGGAGTTGTTATCGGGATACACGGGTGTTCGTATTACTGGCCTGTCCCTCGGCTCAATGTCCGACCGAGAAGTTGAAGAAGTGCAGCGTTTGGTCTCGGAATACTGCGTCGCGGTATTTCCAGATCAGTTCTTACCTCCCGATCAACACGTTGAGGTAATTGCTCGTTTCGGAGACGTGACGGTGACGCCTGGAGTCGATCTGCACCCGGACTACGAAAATCTACACGTGGTTCGCAACTATATCGACGGTGATCGGCCCGTTTCAGGGGGCTTCCATACGGACACATGCTTTGTCGATCGGCCGCCCGCGTACACGTCGCTTAACGCGATTGAGATACCGGAACACGGAGGAGATACGGTATTTGCAAACCAATACCTTGCCTACGACACACTGTCCGAGGTCATGAAATCGTGGCTCAAGGGACTGCGTTTTAAACATGTGGTCAGTGGTACGGATCGACCTGAGGAAGTACCCAATCCAGTTTGGCATCCGGCGGTCAGAACAAACCCCGTGACAGGTCGCAAGGCACTGTACGTCACTTTTGCTGCACGCTGTATCGAAGCCGAGGGTATGACGCCCGAGGAAGGTGCAAATTTAATTCGTTTCCTCTACCAGCACTCGCTCGCCAACCACGCGATGTATCGGCACCGATGGCGACCTGGAGACTTTGTTATGTGGGACAACCGTTGTTCGTTGCACGCAGCGGTATATGACCACGGCGAACAACCTCGAACGTTATATCGGGTTATGTGCGAGGGCGAGCGGCCCTACGAAGATTAAACGGAACGAAACCCGATCGTTAATCTGATGGCTGTTCGGGCCGACCACGACCCGGGCGACGATTTCGATCCCCACGTCGTGCGTTTTCACGACGCGTCTGCATCCTTTCGCGTGCAGCCTGACGGTCTGACTCGGACATGGACTCCCACCGTTCGCGCTGGTTTTGCTGGTGCTGCTGTCGACGCTGTTCCCGTGCCTCCCGAGCCGCGGCGCGATCAGCATCCGTTCCACGGGGTGGAGGCCGCCCCCGATCACCGTGATCTCCCGGTCTTGGTCTTCGAGGCCCACGAGCATCGCGGCCCTGGTTGCTTCGAGGTGGGCGAGCATCACGAGGCGCATCGCGATCATCAAAACCAGGTACGGCACGTTCACGTGCTATCCCTTCAGGCGCCATCAATAGACAAAGTGCCGCCACTGGGATTATCAACAACTTGGACATAATTTTTCTCTCGTTGATAGGTCTACTCAAACCACTTGTACGCAAGTAAGTACACGATTGGTCGGTATTTTAGAGTAATTTCGTCGAAAAAAAGACACTCCATTCCTTTTGACGTGCAGAGCACCGAAACGTAGCGTTAACAGTGCTTTCACACCACCAATGGAAATCTGGTGAACGGTGGTCTCGATGCGTCAATATAACTTATGGCTATTGGCCGTTTTGGGTGCGAATTACGTTGGCGGGGCCGACTACACCGTAGCGGGCGGCGATGCACACACCTGCGCAATCGATGACTTCAGGGTCGTCTGCTGGGGTACTAACGAATTTGGTCAGGGTGATGTACCAGCCTTAACCAAACCAACAATGGTCGCTACAGGAGACGC